>JALNXG010000019.1 GCA_023230485.1 Melioribacteraceae bacterium | reverse complement strand
GTTGACGTAAAATTAAAGGAGGTTTATCAGGATATTTGTACTGTTCAATAATATTCTTTTAAGGGAAATCAATATGAAAAACCTATCAATAATTTTATTACTATTGTTATGTTCTACTAAAATAAACTCACAGAGTTTGGCATTTAATACTGATTCAGAAGATGCAAAAGTAAAATCGGGTACATTCAATTTCCAATTAAGCGAGAAGAAGAATGCGGGATTGGCAATAGCATATTCTCTTTTACTTCCTGGGATGGGAGAATTATATGCAGATGGTTATGATACGGGCATTTATTTTACTGTTGCCGATGGAGTATTCTGGGGCGCATTAGCGGGACTTAATATTTATGGAAACTGGCAGAAAGATAACTATAAATCATTTGCCCAGTCCGATGGCGGCATTTCTAATTCAGGAAAAGATGAAGATTATTATGCTAATATTAGTTCTTATATAAGCATTTATGAATTTAATAGGGAGAAGGAATTAAATAGACAGTTTAATCAAGTTTATGATGTGAAAACGCATTACTGGGATTGGAAGACTAATAATGAAAGAAGAAAATATAGAGAAATGTGGTCTTCAAGCGAGAACGCATATAATAGTATTCGCTTCGCTGTCGGTGCTTTGGTCTTGAATAGAATTGTAAGTGCCATAAACGCTGTTAGACTTGTAAATAAATATAACAAAGGACTTGAAGAAAATTTAAGCTGGAATATTTCGGTTGGATTAGTTAATGATCCTAATCTGCCGAGTGGGATATCTTTAAGTTTTGTAAAAACTTTTTAATGAACAACTATAAGCTCACCATCCAATATGAAGGAACAAATTATTGTGGATGGCAATCTCAAATAAATGCTAAGTCAATTCAATCTGAGATAACCGAAGCTATAAAGACAGTCTTAAGGACTGAAATAAATTTAATTGGTTCAGGTCGCACTGATACCGGAGTTCATGCTCTCGGGCAGGTTGCTAATTTTAAAGTTGATCAAAAATTAGATCAAGAAAAATTTCGCTATTCTTTAAATTGTATTTTACCAGGTGCTATTTCTGTTGTAAATGTTGAAGAAGTTGATGAGGATTTCCATTCACGTTTTGATGCAAAAGAAAGAAAATATCTCTATATAATCAGTAAATTTAAAAGTCCATTCTATAAAAACTACTCTTATTATTATCCATTCCATAAAAAATTATCAATTAGAGAATTAAATAAATTATCTCAGGAATTAATTGGAGAAAAAGATTTTTCTTCTTTTTCGCGAAAGAATCCGGATTTAAATAATTTTAATTGTACAATTAAGAAAGCATATTGGAAAGAGAATAAAGAATTTATTTATTTTGTTATATCGGCAAATAGATTTTTGCATGGAATGGTGAGGGCAATTACAGGAACACTGCTCGAAATAAATAAAACTGGCGGAGATTCTTGTCAATTAGTTGGAATTATTTCTCAAAAGGATCGAGCGAAAGCTGGTGAATCGATTCCTGCTAAAGGATTATTTTTATATAAAGTGGAGTATTAGAATGATAAATTTAGAAAACAAAGTAACATTGATTACCGGTGGTTCAAGAGGCATTGGAGCATCCTGTATTGACCTTTTCGCTGCAGCCGGTTCGGATATTGTATTTACGTATATAAGTGCAAAATCCGCCGCAGATAAATTAGTTGAAAAATGGAAAGATAAGGTTAAGATAAAAGCTGTAAAAGTTGATATGGAATCAGAAGATGAGATAAATAGTTGCGTGACAGATGCTATAAAGGAATTTGGAAAGGTGGACGTTTTAGTTCATAATGCAGGAATTTGGAATGATGGTGATATGGATAATATGACATTAGAGCATTGGGAAAAATTGCTGAGGATAAACTTAACTTCTAATTTCTTATTTGTAAAAGCTGTAATGCCTTCAATGAAGACGAATAAATTTGGAAGGATAATAAATATTTCATCTACAGCAGGGCAGAGAGGGGAGGCATTCCATTCCCATTATGCCGCTTCAAAAGGGGGAATGATTTCATTCACCAAATCCTTAGCAGTAGAATTAGCTCCTTATAATATTACAGTTAATTCTGTTGCTCCCGGTTGGGTTGTTACAGATATGAATGATGGAGTTTTTTCAGATAAAGAATTGGTTAAGAAAATTATAGATGGAATTCCGGTAGGCAGAATTGCAACAGCAGAAGATATTGCCGGACCAACATTATTTTTAGCATCCGAGATGGCTCGCCACATTACAGGGGAAATCCTTAATGTTAATGGCGGAAGTGTTCTCTGTGGATAATATAAAAAAATACTATTTTAAAAAAACCGTTCTTCTTGAAGCAAATATAGAAGACTTATTCAGGTTTCATTTAGACACTAATAATGTGAAGAAAGTGAATCCCTTTTATATTAATATTAAGTCTCTAAAAATTTCTGATAATCCATTAAAAAAAGATTCTGAAATCAATATAGTAATAAGTGTTCTTGGATTTGAAGTTAATTGGGAATTGTACGTTGAAGAATGCATCCATAATAAATTGATATTGGATACTCAACGGAAAGGAATGTTTAAGTATTGGAAGCATTACCACCTTTTTGAACAAAAGGGAACAATGGTTTTAATGACTGATAGGATTGAATTTTTACCCTATGGTGGAGCAATATTTTATCCTTTTTTTTATTTCCAATTATATTTGATGTTCAGTGATCGGCATAAAAAAATGAAAAGGATATTTAATAAAAAATGATAGACTTCCATCCGTTTATTACACATTTCCCGATTGTACTTTTTTTTGTATATACTGTATTTGAGATAATAGCGAAGTATAAACCGGAGTATGATGAAGCATCTTTTGGTTTACTTATAGCAGGGATAATATTTGCATTGCTAAGTGTACTGACAGGCAATCTTGCGCACCAAATCTATCAAGAAAATACTATTAGTGGCGGAAAAGGTGTTTCTGAATTAATAGAGTTGCATGAAAACCTTGCAACTTATACATTATTCTATTATTTAGGTGTATTAGTTATAAAATTCTATTTTTTTATTAAGAAAAAAACAGAAAAAAAATATCGGCTCTTAATTATTATACTCTCTATACTGGGATTAATACTAGTTGTATATACCGGTTTATACGGAGGCATTTTAGTATTTGAAAATGGGGTAGGAGTTTCTTTAATAAAATGATAAATATGAATAAAAATTTTTTTTTCTTATTACTATTTTTTACCTGTATTTCGGTATCAGGGCAGACGGTTTATAAATTCGGCGAAGCCAAAGGTCTTTTTATGGCAGTTGGTGTAGGTCCACGTTTCCCTATCAATGAATTTGCAAAGAGCCAGAATTTGGGTATCGGTTTTGATGTTACTTTCTCATATACCGATAATGCAATACTACCCGTATTTTTTTATACAGGGATTGGATTTCAACATAATCCGGGCAAACAAGATTTTTATAAAAAATCAGATTATTCCTCACTATCAACAAACATTTTATATCTAAATTCAGGTGCTCGTTATTATTTCCCTCCATTAATTGAAAATATAATTTTATTAATGCCTATTGTAGATGTAGGGGTAAACTTTGGTTTGTTCGAGAAATTACATCAATTCAAATTAGAACGCAACAAGGCAAATTTTGTAGAAGAAGTTATAAAAGGAGGAGCACATGTTGGTGTGGGATTTTCGATGTTCCTTCTCGATGTTGTAACATATTACAATTACTATCCAAATAATGAATATATCTCTTTTAGCTTAAAAGCTAATATTCCCATTTTTATAAGAATATAGGAAATAAAATGTTTAAAAATCTATTAACTGAGCTTAGAGAAAATATTTTAATAATTACAATTAATAGACCCGAAAAATTAAACGCCCTTAATGGTGAGATATTGAAAGAATTATCCGATGCATTTGCAGATGCCAAGGTAAGAGAGGAGATTCAAGTAGTAATTATCACTGGGGCTGGCGAAAAGGCTTTCGTTGCAGGTGCTGATATAAATGAACTTAATAAATTAAATCCAATTAAGGCGAAAGAATTTGCTGAATTTGGTCAAAAGGTTTTTGCTCAAATCAGTGATCTATCAAAACCGGTAATAGCAGCCGTAAATGGTTTTGCACTTGGCGGCGGCTGCGAATTAGCTATGGCATGCCATATACGATTAGTTTCGGAAAATGCAAAATTTGGTCAACCGGAAGTAAATCTTGGTGTAATCCCCGGATATGGTGGAACTCAACGATTGCCCAAACTGATTGGGTTAGGCAGAGCAATGGAATTAATCCTCTCCGGTGATTTGATTGATGCAAATGAAGCTTATAAAATCGGTCTTGCAAATAAAGTTTATCCTTTGGCTGAACTTATTGAAAAAACCATAGAACTATCGAAAAAAATATTATCTAAAAGTAGAATAGCGGTTTCATTATCTATTAATGCCATCAACGCAAGCTCAAATTTATCTGAAGCAGAAGGGATGAAATTTGAAGCAGCAAATTTTGCTCTTGCCACTTCCACAGAGGATTTCAAAGAAGGAACGACTGCTTTTTTGGAAAAACGAAAAGCACAATTCAAAGGGGAATAATTAAATACGCCGATGAATCTTATTACTAAAAGAAGAATTATTCTTTACCTATCTTTTTTTTCTGTTTTGTTACTTTTAAGTTACCTGGTTATTTCTATTATTAGTAAGAAGAATGAACCTCTAAAAACTAATCAAGAGAAAGAACTCACAAGAGTAGAAGTTGACTCAATTTTCCGGACGGTATTAGTTGATTATGCAATTCCAACTGAATGGGTTCAAGAAAAGAAAATTAAAGTTAAGGGAGAAGATTCACTTAAATATTTTTATACGATCAATCTCTCGCCCGATATTTCTATTCCAATGCTTATCAAAGATTTAAAAAAAGTTTATGATAAAGATATCACGGGGATGGTTTGCAAAGAAACGATATTTAGAAAGGATACTGAAATAAATGTTTTTTCAAGTGAATTTTTAAAATTAAAAGCCCAACTAATTCCCACAAAAGATTTGGAAAGAGATAGGAATAAATTAGGTTTTATAATCCGAGATTCATATAAACTTAGTGCCGAAGAATTTTCCTATTTAGTTGAACTGTCATATCCGGTTACGTTTGCATTGTATCCGGAAAAGGATTTTTTATCAATGCGAGACAGTATAATAAAGTATGGCAAAAATTATGTTGTAATTATTAATAATGAAATCGAAGATAAAGAATTTAAATTAAGCCCCGATTATGGTAAAGAAATATTAAAGAGATCGATAGCCACAATAATATCAAAATTTAACAGTGCTTCCGGTTTTGTTGTTAGTACTAGTTCAGATATATATGAATCTACTACCTTGAATTTTGTCAGAGATGAATTTAAGAAAAGAAAATTAATCCTTTTTACGGAAAAAGATTTTGTCTCGTTTGATGAAAATGAAATAGAAGAGATAAAATCTATAATTAAATATCACGCAGAAAATTTAGTTGGTAATAGATATAAAACTTTTTGGCTTTCGTTTGAAAATTTCAAAAAGATCCAAAATAATTTAGCTGATTTACGGAAAAGAGGTACGCGAATAGTACCATTCTCACAAAGAGTTAATAATCCCACCTGAGGAATCTACTTCGAATATTTCCTCATTAAGATTAATCTCAAAAAATTTTTCTTTATCACCCGTTAAAAAGAAAATAAAATTTTCTTTTACGAATAATTCCGAAGCTAAATTTTGGACATCATTCAAAGAAACGGAATTTATTTTTGCTGTATAGTTATCATAATAATCTAAACCTAATCCCATTATCTCCAAATGATTAATTGAAGAGTTAAGATTTAAGATAGATTCGAATCTTAATGGTAGTTTATTTATTAATTTAGATTTAGCATAACTAAGTTCTTCTTCGGTTATATTTTTTCTAATATCATCAATTACTTGTTTAATTAGATTAATTGCCTTGAAGGAATTTATTAAATCCACAGAAGTGCTTATAAGAAGAGCAGATATATTCTGCATAATTTCGAAGTAGGAATATGCGCCATAAGTAATTCCTTCTTTTTCACGCAGTACTTGATTCAATCTACTTGAAATATCCCCACCAAAAATAATATTTAATAAAATTGCCGGATAATTATTTAGATCAATCTGTGGAGTTAAAAGTCCTACTCGTATCTCAGATTGCACACTACCAGGGAAATTTAAAAAATATGTGCCTGGTAGTGTAGGTGTCAATTCTAAATTCGGTTGGAAAGAATTTAAGGAGTTATTTATCCAACCTACAAAATGTTTTTCAATTGAATCTAGAAGAAGTTTGCTTTCGATATTTCCAACAACAGTAATAATTGCATCGGTTGGAGAATAATAATTTTTATATAAGTCTTTAATGTCTTGTAAAGTGATATTACTTAAAGTAGTTAGATCGCCAAAAATATCAATCCCATAATTATTATTTCCAAACATTAATTTCTTAAAACTGTCCTCTGCAATAAAATCAGGATATGCCTGAACTAATTTAAGTGAATTAAGTAGAGTGTCTTTTTCTCTATCAAAATCATCTTGAGTGAAATGAGGATTCTTTATTATTTCTGATAATAAATAGAGAGACTGTTCAAAATATTCAGAAAGAGATGTTAGAGAAAAATAGATATTCTCATTATCACAGTTAATGCTTAGATGGGTCCCTAAATAAGAGATTTCTTGATTTAGTTCTAACGAATCATATTTTCCGGCACCTTCATCAATCATTCTTGTAGTTAATAAAGAAGTTCCGTTTAATTCAGGTAAATCATAAATGGAACCTTTTCTAATTGTCAGCCGAAAATTAATTAATGGCGCACTTGGTTTAAAAGAAGAAATGATTTTAATTCCATTCGAAGTTGAAGTAGTTTTTAATTCAGGGAATTTAAAACCGAGTTCGCCATTTACTCTTGGTGCAGTAGTTCTATTTATCATTTTTTGGAAGCACTCTTAATTCTACAAAATTTTTATTTAAGTATTTTTTAGCAATTCTTTTAACTGACTCAGTGGTAACTTTATTAAACCGTTCATAATCCTGCAAAAACCAATTTGGTTCATCGACGTAATATTTATACGAACTTAATAAATCGGCACGAGTAGAAATTTTTTCGATAGAATGAACGAACTGGAATTTAAAATTATTTACAGCAGTTGCTATTTCTTTATCAAGTGTTCCATTTGATGAAATTAGATTTTCAATTATTTCAAAAATATTTTTTTTAATCTGCTCAATATCATTAATATTTTTCGGCGTGGCACTAATCAAAAAAGAACCATCATATTTTGATAAATCATTCTGAGCTGAGACCCTTTGGCAAAGTTGAGTGTCATAAACCAATTTCTTGGTCAATAAACTATTCTTATTTCCTGAGAGTATAAATGCTAAAGTATGGAGATCAACTTCATCTTCATGAAATAATTTATTAGTTCTCCAGCCGAAATAGATTTGTGGGACGTTTACTTTATCAAAGTGTTCTAGGTATTTATAATCTTCTAATTTAGGAAGTGATGCAAAATTTTCTTCAGCTATTCCCATTTCATTATTAATATCACCAAAATAATTTTGAATTAGATTAAGCGCGTTATCGTAATCAATATCACCTGCAACTGTAAGAATAGCATTGGTTGGAGAATAATAATTCTTAAAATATCTTTTAGCATCTTCCAAGGAGAATTTTTTTATATCATCTAAATAACCAATTACAGGAAAATGATGAGGATGCCCGAAGGGGAATAGAAGTGAATTTAATTTTTCACCTACTAATCCGTAAGGTTGATTATCATAATGTTCGAGACGTTCATTTATCACAACTGATTTTTGATTTTCTAGTTTCTCTTCAGATAAAGCTTCTAACAAAAATCCCATACGGTCTGATTCCAACCAGAGAGCTAATTCAAGTTGATTAGATGGAAGAGATTCATAATAGTTTGTTCTATCTCGGGAAGTAGAACCATTAGCAGAGCCGCCGGCTTCTTGAATATATCTAAAGTGAGCTTCCTTAGGAATATTTTGAGAACCTTGAAACATTAGATGCTCAAATAAATGAGCATAGCCCGTCTTACCGACTTTATCATTAGCGGCACCAACCTTATACCAAATATTAACCGCCACAACCGGTACCGAGGAATCTTTATGCAGAACAACTTCAAGACCATTACTTAGCTTATGTGAAGAACTTTCAATATCCAATGTTTTCATATTATTTTAGTATGTACTCTATTCTTTCTAATTTCCCATCAATGTTACTCCTAGGGAAAATATCGAAGATTTTGCAAAGCATCGGATATATATCAATATTACGTAAAGTACCTGATCGATAATTGTTTCTGAAAGCAGGACCGTTGGCAATAAAAAAACCATGCATATCTAAATGGTGATTATCATATCCATGGTTCCCTTTTGAATCGGAATAATATTCTTTTTTATTATTTTGAATAAGTGTCCACCCCATATCTGCAACAATCACAATTTCGGCAATTAGTGGATTATCTGAAAAGTGGAAGTATTCAGGTATGTCTTCTCTTTTATAAACTTTATACTTATTTTCATTTTTCTTAAGTCGATTATATAAAGAATCAACCGAAGACCCGGATGGACTAACCATCATAACAGGACCGCTATCATATAATCTAGCATTAAGACCATCCAGGATTTTTCCAACATTTATTTGTCTTTCTTTACTGATTTCAGTCATTCCATGATCAGATAAAAAAACAACATTAATACTATCTTTAATAGGGAGCTTACTTAATCTATTAAGAAGCAATCCGGCGATAGAATCTAATTTTAAAATTGATTTATTAGTTTCGGCTGAATGAGGTCCAAAATTATGACCATCATCATCTGTTTCATGGAAGTATAAAGTAATGAAATGAGGACGCTCGTTATCGGGTAAACTTAACCAATTAACTATGCCATCAATTTTTTTATCTTCAGGGCAAAAATGATCATAAGGCATAAAGTATGTCGGGCGGCGATAAGATAAATTTAATTCAGAACCGGGCCAAAAATAACTTGCTGTTGTAATGCCTTGACGTTCTGCTGTTTCCCAAAACGGCTCACCGAGATACCAACGAGGATCGCGCACCTGATTACTATCACTCATCTTATAAGTCTGATTTGTAAAACGATTATATATAGTATTGTGAATTATACCATGATTTTCAGGATACATACCGGTAATAATGGAAATATGGTTAGGAAAAGTTTTTGAGGGGAAGCAAGATTCAAGTGAAAGTGATTTTACACCTTCAGAAGCAAATTTACTTAAGTTCGGAGTGAGACCTCTATCCATATAGTCCCATCGGAAAGCATCAAAAGAAACTAGAATTACATAAGGTTTTCCACCTGCCAAAAGATTGAGATGAAGGGAGAGGATAAGTAATATAAATAATTTTTTCATAGCACCAAAGAATTTAATAATTAATAATTGCATACAAAGGTAAAAAAACTTTTTTTAGAATGATATAATTTTATATCTTCCATATAAAAATTTCCCACTTTTAGCAAAATAGTCTAAAAAAAGGAATATTAACAAAATGTTAACAAACTGGTTTCACTAAAAAACAAGTTGAAAAAGAGTTATTTTCCTCCAATATTTAGCTTCACAATAAATCCGCATGAGAAAAACATTTTCTTAGTAGATATGTATTATAAAAAACAAAAGGAGTGATGTATGATTAAAATGAAACAATTGCTTTCATTTTTTCTGTTTGCAGTAATTTTATTAAGCGCACAGTTAAGTTACGGACAGGGGTCCACAACAGCTGCTATTAATGGAACAATTGACGATCAGAATGGGAATTCATTGCCAGGTGCAAATATTATTGCAGTGCATATTCCCTCAGGTACACAATATGGAACGACTTCACGCGAAGACGGAAGATTCAATCTATTCGGTCTTAGAGTTGGAGGTCCTTACAAAGTTACTGTATCATTTGTTGGTTTTACATCTCAAGTAGAAGAAGGTTTCAACTTAGCATTAAGTCAAACCCTCACAATGAATTTTCAGTTGAGCGAAAAGGCAGTAGAACTTTCCGGTATCACAGTTAGTGCTGAAAAGGGATCAGTTTTTTCAGCAGAAAGAACCGGAGCAGCTCAAAACGTAACTTCAAAACAAATTCAAGAAATACCTACTATTTCAAGAAGTTTTGCAGGTATTGCTAAATTGTCACCATTATTCTCTGGTGAAGGTTCACAAGCAGCAGGAAGAAGCAATAGATTTAATAATATTCAGATCGATGGTACACAGTATAACGATCTATTCGGTTTAGGAAGTTCAGGAACACCAGGCGGACAAACAGGTTCAAACCCAATATCATTAGACGCTATAAGCGAGTTTCAAGTAGTTATAGCTCCTTATGATGTTCGTCTTAGCGGTTTTACTGGTGGTGGAATCAACGCTATTACAAGAAGCGGTAATAATAAATATTCCGGTTCTGCATATTTCTTCGGTAGAAATGAAAGTTTCGTAGGTAAATATGATGGTGCTAAAGACTATCCTGAATTCAAAGAGTATCAAGTTGGTATAAGAGCAGGCGGACCAATTATAAAGGATCAGTTATTCTTCTTCTTAAATGCAGAAATGACTGCTGATGATAATCCATTAGCAAACGCTGCATTAACACAAGGAACTGCAGCAATTAATAGTGCAAATAGAGAAAAAGCCGACAAATTTGCAAGCTTATTAAAAAACAATTATGGATATGATGCTGGTTCTTATGAATCATATACAAGAGAAAGACCATCAAAAAAATTATTCATAAGATTCGATTATAACTTAGCTGAAAATCACAAATTGACATTAAGACATAACTTCGTTGATTCATATCAAGATAATCTAAATCAACGTACTTCTAATAACTCAATGTCTTTCGATTCCTATAACTATAGAATTAAGAACAATACCAACTCATCTGTATTGCAGTTGAACAGTACATTCTCTAATAATATGTCAAACGAATTAATTCTTGGTTATACAAGAATTAGAGATAGAAGAGCAGGTAATGGAGTTAATTCACCTGAAATCGAAGTTCGTGATGGTGGTTTAGCAATGTTTGCAGGTCCTGATAGATATTCTTCTGCAAATGAATTAGATCAAGATATATTTGAATTCACAGATAACTTTACAGTTTCTATGGGAGACCACGTATTTACAATTGGTACTCACAACGAATTTTTCTCATTCAGAAATTTATTCGTTCGTTCATTTTTCGGATATTGGCAGTTTAATAGCTTAACCGATTTTGAAAATGGTAAACCAGCTTTCTTCCAGAAAAATTTCTCAAGAACAACCGATCCTAATCAGGCAGCTGAATTTAGCGTAGCTCAATTAGGTTTCTATGCTCAGGACGAATGGGCTGTTACACCAAAATTAAAATTAACTTATGGTGTAAGAGTTGACATACCTACATTCCCTGAAACTCCAATGCAGAACGATTCAGTTGCAAAATATTTCCCTGAAATCAGCACAACTGATACACCAAGTGGAAATCTTTTAATATCACCAAGAATTGGTTTTAATTATGATGTATCTGGTGATAGAACTACTCAAATTCGTGGTGGTGTTGGTGTATTCACAGGACGTATTCCTTATGTTTGGATTTCTAATAACTATGGTAACTCAGGTATGTTGTATGCAGAAGTTAGAAATGCATCTACTGGATTAGATTTTAGAAATTGGGGAATGAACCCATATGTACAACCTGGCGTTGGTTCACCTGGTACAGGTGCAGCAAGATTAATTTCTGAAATCAACGTAATGGATCCAGACTTAAAACTTCCTCAGATCTTAAGATTTAACGTTGGTGTTGATAATCAATTACCATTAGGTTTCATTGGTACAGTTGAATTCCAATATTCAAAAACCATCAATGATATGTTATATCGTAAATTGAATATTAAACCTACCGTAGGAAATGTGCCGATAGTTGGTTCAGGTCTTGATGGCAGACCAATTTATGGTGGAACAGATGGTATGAATAATAACTTTACAGATGTTCTCCAGATATATAACACTTCAGGCGGATATCAATATAACTTAGTATTCCAAGCACAAAGAAATGTAGCTCGCGGATTATCACTTAATGCAGGTTATGTTTATGGTCAATCAAAAGATCGTAACTCAGTAAACTCATCACAAGCAAATTCGCAGATGAGATACAATCCTGTAAAATATGATGCTAATAATCCTGATTTAGTTAGATCTCAATACGAAGTTGAACATAGAACATATTTATCAGTATCGTATGTTCATGAATTTTTTGAAAATGCTGCAACTACTTTCTCGTTATATTATAATGGTCAGAGCGGATCTCCATTCTCATTTAACATAAGAGGCGACTTAAATGGCGATGGTTTTGATCAGAACGATCTATTCTACATTCCAAGAAACAGCTCCGAAATCTTATTGGGTTCAATTGTTAATAACCAATATAAACCAGCTGCTGCTTCTATGTGGAACGACTTAAATTCATTTATCCAAAATAATGATTACTTAAGTGAAAATAGAGGTAAAATTGCTGAACGTAATGGTGCTTCAAATCCATGGAGAAATATTCTTGATTTAAGATTAACTCAAGATATTCCTGATTTCTTAGGAATGGGTCAATTCCAATTATCATTAGATGTTCTTAACGTTCTTAACTTACTTAATAATGAGTGGGGAAAAGACGAAAGTGTATTCTCAACATATAACACTGTTACATTGAAAGGTAAGATTACTTACGAAGGAAAGAAAAATGTTCCTGTTTATGAATTTTCTAAACCGGCAAGAAACATTCCTTGGACAATCAATGACTTAACATCAAGATGGGCAATGCAATTAGGAATTAGATATACAATCTAATTTTGAATTATAAAAAAAGTTGTAAAAAAAGCCGCTTAATAAGCGGCTTTTTTTTATTTAAAGTTTGTAAACTGAGCGGGGAAGTCATAATCGGCTTCTTTAACTAACTTCATAACTTCTTGAAGATCATCAATCTTAGATGCTTGTACTCGTACCTGTTCATCCTGAATCTGAGCATTAACTTTTAGTTTAGAATCTTTTATAAGCTTAGTAATAAGCTTAGCATTATCTTTAGAGATACCACTTTGCAAAACAATTTTTTGCTTAAGTCTTCCATTCGCTGCGGGTTCAGGCTCTTCATATTTTAAAGCTTTGATTGAAATGCCGCGTTTAATAAATTTTGATTGAATAATATCGAGTGCTTGTTTTCTGCTATAATCATCTTTTGTATTGATAGTCAATAATTTATCTTTCTTATTAACATCAATTTCAGTTAAAGAATCTTTTAGATCATATCTTTGATGGATTTCTTTTGTGGCTTGATTGATAGCGTTATCAACTTCTTGAAAATCAATTTCGGAAACGATATCGAAAGAATGATTAGCTGCCATAAATTCTCCTTTATTAATTGTAATTTTAATTCAAAGTTAGTAATAATTTTTTAATGAAAAAAAATAAGTTTTTCTTTGAAAATTAATGTTTTAATTTATATATTATTTAGCAAAGGAATTTGGCTAAGTTGTTTCTCAATCTATTCTAGTGGGCACTGTGTTACTTATCACAGCATAATTAGGTAAAATATATTTAATATGGTTATAAAGAAATTTCGTTTATTGATCGTTCTTTCATTTATTTTTATGGGGAATTTATCAGCACAAAATTCTATTATGAAACTAGGTGATATATTATCTAATCACGGTTTTGAAAATATTAGAATAAAGGCAGAAGGTAGTATTTTATATATTTCTTATGAAAATCGTCTATATAGATTTGAAGCAAATGCACTAAATAATGCTACAAAACTTGTAGATGAAGTACTACAAGATTATAAGGAAATATATTATATTATTGTTAATCGGAATATTCCTCTTTCTGTTTTCAAATATGATGTTAATGAAAGAAGAATTGTAGACTTTATTTTTGATGTTGATGAGTACTGGAATAAAGTCAAAAATATTGAGCCAATTAACTCATCAAATTTGAAATTTGATTTGGTAGTAAAGCCGGATTTTAAGGGAGAGTTTGGAGATTATAGCAATCCTGTCCAAGCGCAATTTAATCTTCTTCCTGAAATTAATACTACTATTTTTACCGGGTTAAATTTTTCGTATGAAACAATAGTTCCTTTATATAATGAATTTTCAGTTATGGAAGATTCGGTTCGCCCCGGGATTATTTCACTTAGCCAATTTATTCGTTTACCAAATTCAGTTTTTTTATTAGGCTCTGTGGGATATTTTTCAAATAATCGATATGGTGTCGATTTTGAAGGAAAAAAGTATTATACTAACGGGGACTATTCTCTGGGTTTAAATTTTGGATATACCGGATATGCTCAATTGATGTTTGGAAAAGTATTTTATTCGGAACCATATTTATTTACGGGTAATGTTAGTACTGAATATCGAATACCGGAATATGATTTGACATTAGGAATAACAGGAGGAAAGTTTATTTATAAAGATTTGAGTTTAAGATTTGATGTTAATCGACAGTTTGGTGAAATTGAGATTGGCTTTTTTGCGATCTACTCCGAAGGAGGAAATTACAACGGAGGGTTCAATTTTGTAATACCACTGTTTCCATCAAAACATCTTAAACCGAATTTTGTAAGAATAAAAACATCAGAGAACTATAGATGGGAATATAGAGTAAGAGGGTTGATACCCGGACAAAGAGGGCGATCTTATAAAACGGGTAATTCAATTAACAGCTTGTTGGAAAAAACTAATCCAAGCTTTATAAAAAACTATTTCAAAAATTATATTAACTAAATACTAAGAAGAGGTGCTAAATGAAGAAATTGCATACTTTCAAGAGTTCTTTATTCATAACTTTCGCAGTTTTGTTGCTAACGTCATTTGTATTCTATAGCTGCGAAGGTTCAAGAGTAGGACCACAATTACCGGAAACACCGGCTCCAGATCCAACTCCATTTGTAATTGAAGGTTTTGTGAAAGACCTAGCGAATAACGCTGCCCTTGCAAATGTTGGGGTCGCAATTACAAAAAATGATGGCTCTAATCTCGTAACTGCTACAACAGACGCAAAGGGTATGTTTAGCGTACCGGTAGCAAGTTTCGCAGGTAATCCATCACAATTGTTTATTACTGCTACAACAAGTGGCTATGCGTTTGGTACTAGCTTAGCGACAATCGATTATGCAGGAAGAGCTGTTTCATTAGCTCCGATATTTCTCGCAAAGTTACAAGCTAAAGCGACAACGATTACAGCCGCTACCGGCGGTAATGCAGATGGTAATTCACAGCAAGCTTTAGGTAATCCGCAATTTAATGCCGCAATTCCAGCAGGCGCATTACCAGCAAATACAACAATTACAATCGCACCATTCACATTAGCTTCTACACCTCCAACACCACCTACACAAAATACATTCTCGGTTGGTTCGGCTGATTTTGGACCTGATGGAACTACATTCAATCAACCTGTTGCAATTACAATTCCTTTAGCTGTTAGACAGACTCCAGGTACAGTAATTTCTTTAAGATATTTTAATAGGAATACAGGTACTTGGTTCCAAGAAGGTAGTGCAACAGTACAAGCAGATGGTTTATCTGCAAAAGGAAATGTAACTCACTTTACACCTTGGGGTGTTTTATTGAATGTTAATTATTCTTCTTCAGTAACATCAGAAGTAAGAACTCCTGTTACATTAGCTAATCAAGATTATGAAAATGGTTTAGCACTTGTTACTAATCCAAATTTTGTAAATACATGGATTACTGAATTTATAGCTAAAAAAGAAGGTACAAAATTTAATGCAGGTTTAACATATACATTAAACTATTCAGTTCCTTCAAAACCAACAACAACTCCAGCAGGTATATGGGAATATGTAGAGCCATCATTGGTTAAAGTAACACAAACTAAAACCGGTGTTATCACAGTTGGTGGTTTTTCAGTAAGTGTACCTTTTACAATAGTAAAATTTGTACTTGAAGGAAACCGTTGGATAGACAGACATAATCAAGGCGGTAATTAATCTATTTTTATTTGCCGAGGTGAGAAACTTCGGCAAATTTATATACTGATTTTTTTTGTCAAATTAAATAATTAATCCCTCATTAAGGAGGAAATATGAAAAAAATAATGCCTATTATCGTACTTTTATTGGTTGCTGCGTTTGTTGTACCTGTAAAAGCACAGCTTGCTACAGATTCATGGGGATTAGGATTCGGATTTAAATATCCTAGATTGGTAAGTTCGAATACTGCTCCATCAAATACTAATTATGGTGCATACATATCTTTACAGAGAAATTTCTCTGAACATATCGCTTTAAGATTAGAAGGTGCTTATTCTCACATGGAAAGTCGATTTACTGACTTATTTAGAGTAGAGCAAACTACACTCTCGAATATAATAAGTGGTAACTTAGATTTTATGTACTATCTTGTTCCATGTGAGCCTGTTTCACCATATATATTTGTCGGTGGTGGTTTTGGTTATCATATGTTAGATAATTATGCAACGACTTACTTAAAAGATAAGGATATAGTTGGGAAGTTCAACGGCGGTTTTGGTGTTGAATGGACAGTTTCTCCTGAATGGAAAGTTGTTACCGAAGGTGCATATAACCTAACACTTAATTCTGAATTAGATGGTGCTATGGGTTTAGGAGAAATAAATGGTAAAGATACTTATTTTGCAGTGAATGCAGGTCTTCTATATTATTTCTCTCAAGGACCACAATCAAAATATTGCCAGCTCTATTCAGGAATTACTATCGAACAAGAAAAAGTTGATTATGATAGAATTGAAGAGATGGTAAAGAGACATATTCCTAAAGAAGTTGTCAAGGAAATTGTAGTTGAAAAACCGATGGCACAAGCTGCACGCAATGATAATTGGGTTTTAGTTGGTGTTAATTTTGATTTTGATAAAGCTACATTACGCCCGGAAGCATATCCAATACTTCTTCATGCAACAACTGTTATGCTTAATAACCCTGATTTGAAAGTTGAAATTCAAGGTCATACTGATAGCATAGGTTCAGAATCATATAACCAAAAATTATCTGAAAAGAGAGCAAATGCTGTTAAGAATTATTTATTAGCACGTGGAATTGCAGCTAGCCGTCTTTCAATAAAAGGATTAGGCGAATCTTCTCCTATGGCTGATAATAATACAGCTGACGGAAGAGCAATGAATAGAAGAATAGAATTTAAGACAAACTAAAATTCTTTCACTAGGAATAGAAATTAAAAAAGCCATCGAATAGATGGCTTTTTTTTGCTTTATAGTCGGGGTGGGGAGATTCGAACTCCCGACCTCTTCGTCCCGAACGAAGCACGCTAACCGGGCTGCGCTACACCCCGAATATTTTACAGTCTCTAAAATATAATATTTTCATTAATTCTTCCCCTTTTTAAAATTCTTTTCTTTACTTTTTTTATAATAAAAACTAACTTTGAATAATTAATAACCTTTAATTTTATCCGGAGAGATAGAAAAGGAAATGGAAAATATTATAAACCACAAATGGAGATAGACCTCAGCGGCGATTGCCCGACTGGGGATTTTTTTTATATGGAGATAAAAGCAACTGTAATTGATGCTGAAGGTCTTAAACGCACTATCACAAGACTTTCTCACGAAATCATTGAAAGTAATAAGGGTACAGAAAACCTTGTTCTAATAGGTATGAGAACAAGGGGTGAATTTATATGTAACCGAATTACAGAAAAAATTAATGAGATCGACAACTCGAATATCGTTCCTGGTGTTTTGGATGTAACTTTGTATCGGGATGATTTCAGAACCAGATTAAAACAGCCTGAAGTTTCTGTTACTAATATCACATTTGATATTAATGAAAAGAACGTTGTATTAATTGACGATGTGCTTTATACAGGAAGGACTGTAAGAGCCGCTCTTAATGCCCTTATGGATTTAGGAAGACCAAATAGTATACGTCTATGTGTTCTTGTCGATAGAGGGCACCGAGAACTCCCAATTAAGGCTGATTTTATCGGCAAAAATATTCCAACATCTATCGATGAAGAAGTAAAAGTGAAATTAATAGAGGAAGACGGTGAAGATGCCGTCTATTTAGTAAATGTACCATCAATTAAATAGAGAGAAATAAATGCCATTATCAAGCAGACATTTACTTGGGTTGAATGGAGTGCCAAGAGAAGATATAGAATTGATTTTAGATACCGCTATAACGTTTCGAGAAGTATTAGATAGACCAATCAAGAAAGTCCCGACTCTTCAAGGCAAAACAATTGTAAATCTATTTTATGAAAATTCTACTCGAACACGAATATCATTTGAATTAGCGCAGAAACGTCTTTCTGCAGATACAGTTAATTTTTCTACATCTACAAGCAGTACAAAAAAAGGGGAAACCTTTAAAGATACTGTAAGAAATATTGAAGCGATGAAATTAGATATGATTGTAGTGCGCCATGAATCGGCAGGTGTTCCTCTTTATTTAACGAAAATATCTAATGCCAATATAATTAATGCGGGTGATGGTCTTCATGAGCATCCTACTCAAGCCCTTCTTGATATGTATTCAATAAAGGAACGGCTAGGAAAAATTGAAGGACTAAAAGTTTGTATAGTTGGTGATGTTGCTCATAGCAGAGTGGCACTCTCGAATATTTTTGGATTAAAGACGATGGGTGCTCAAGTATCAGTTTGCGGTCCCGCTACTATGATGCCTTTAGGTATAGAGAAACTAGGAGTGAAAGTTTATCATGATATCAATAAGGCAATTGCTGAAAATGATGTTCTAAACATTCTGAGAATTCAGTTGGAAAGAAATGCCGGTTCTACTATTCCATCTACGCGAGAATACCATAATTATTATGGCGTTACAGCGGAGAGAATATCGAATTACAATAAAGAGATAGTTATTCTTCATCCCGGTCCAATTAATAGAGGTGTAGAGATAACTTCTGAAGTTGCTGATGGGCCATATCAAGTAATATTAGATCAAGTTACAAATGGAGTTGCCATTAGAATGGCTGTTTTATATTTATTAGGTACAATGCACTAAAAAAGGGTGGAAAATGCAAATTGTATTAAAAAATGTTTTATTGATAAATCCGGCTCAAAATTTAAATTCAAAATCAAGTTTATTAATTGAAGACGGAATAATTAAAAAAAATGGCGAATTAGACGATTCAGAAATAAAAAATAGTGAAGTCATTGATTGCGAAGGTAAGATTGCTGCACCTGGTTTATTTGATATGCACGTTCATTTGAGAGAGCCGGGAAGAGAAGATGAGGAAACTGTCCAAACAGGCAGTAATGCAGCGGCAGCGGGCGGTTTTACAGGCATAGCATGTATGCCAAATACAAGTCCCGATATTGATTCTGCTGAGACTGTACGTTTTATAATTGAAAAAGCGAAGAATCACATGGTGGATGTTTATCCTGTTGGAGCGGCAACACTTGGCAGAAAAGGAGAAGCACTAGCTCCTATTAATGAACTTGTAGAAGCCGGAATTGTTGCGGTTTCTGATGATGGTGTTGCAATTAAGAATGCATCGATTCTAAGAAGTGTTCTTGAATATTGTGGTATGTTTGATCTACCTGTGATCGAACATTGCGAAGACCCTACTTTAGCTAATGGAGCAATGAATGAAGGATTAAATTCTACACTATTAGGACTAAATGGAATACCAACTATTGCCGAAGACCTTATCGTTATGCGTGATATTATGATGTCTGAATTTACAGGAAGCAGAGTCCATATTGCTCATATCAGTTCTGCTAAATCAGTTGAGATGGTTCGTGAAGCAAAAAAGAAAGGTATTAAAGTAACAGCTGAAGTAGCCCCTCATCATTTCACTTTTACAGACGATCAGATAAAATCGTATGATACTAATTATAAAATGAATCCCCCTTTAAGAACTAAAAATGATTTAGACGAGATAATTAAAGGTCTTAAAGATGGTACTATCGATTGTATCGCTAGTGATCACGCTCCGCATTCAATTGAAGAAAAAGAGATGGAATTTATTTATGCCCCTAATGGTATTCTTGGATTGGAGACTCAATTAGGAATAGCTCTTTCTGAATTAGTTCATAAAAAAGTATTATCTATTGAACAGCTAATTGAAAAATTATCTATCAATCCGAGAAAAATTCTTAATCTTCCCATTCCTAAGTTTGAAGTTGGGGAAGCTGCAAATCTAACTATTATTGATCCTGATTTTGTTTGGACTGTCGATCATTCCCAGTTCAAATCGAAATCAAAAAATTCCCCCTACGATAAGCGATTATTAACCGGGAAATCGATAGCCGTGATTAATAACAAAAAAATGTATATAAACGGAAAATTTAGTAATATCTAACTGTCCAAAAAATTACACACTGTTCATATTTAATTATGAACAGTGTCGTTATTTATCTTACGATAAGTTTGATTTTAACTCAAAAAGCGATAATAACGGCTGGCATATCATTTGATTAATAATAGTAGAATTAATTGATAAGGGGGTTTAAAATGAAATCCATATTAAGAATACTATTTATAGCAGCTTTGCCAATTGCTTTTATTGGCTGCAATGAATTTGGAGGCGGTTATGATGACTATGCACCTGCACCACCAGAAAACGTTACAACAGTAACCGGTGATAACCGTGTAGATATTTTTTGGGATCATAATCGTGAAAGCGACCTTGCCGGATATAATGTCTATTATAGTTATAGTTATAATGGAACCTACGAATTATTGGGCAGCACAAAGAATAATTCATATATAGATTATGGTGCTAATAATGGTGAGACCTATTATTACGGTGTTGCCGCTTATGATTATAATGGGAATGAAAGTGAATTAAGTTATGATGAAGTATATAGCACACCACGTCCTGAAGGGTTTAATAGAGCTATATACGATTATTTGAAATTCCCTAATAACAGTGGATTCTATTTTGCGGACGAAGAAGTTGTTCCTTATGATAGTGATTTGAGCGATTTTTTCTTTGAAAATTATAATGGCACATTTTATTTGAATGTTTGGAAAGATTCAGATATTCGTGATATGGGTTCTACTTATGATATTTATGATATTAAATATGCACCAACAAGTGGCTGGGCTCCTTTATACGATGGTGATAATGTAAAATATGAAGAAGCAAAAATTGGTCATACTTATGTAGTCTGGACAGTTGATAATCATTTTGCAAAAATTAGAATCAAACAAATAACTCAAGAAAGAATGGTTTTTGATTGGGCTTATCAATCAATAGAAGGAAATAGAGAACTTAAGCGAGAAGTAATTGAGAAATATAGACCTAAAGATGGTAAGATAAATAAGACATATAAATAAAAAATATTTAGGTCCCTTTGCAAAAGCATACCTAAGTGGTATGCTTTTTTATTATTATTTAGTAACTTAAAAAAATGAATTGATTTGAATATGCGAAAATTATTAATCCTAATACTAATAGTTGTTTTTCATTCTGAGGCATTGCCACAAGATAGAAAAATTAATGAGGTACAAAAAATCTTCATAAAAATTGAAGATGGATTAAATAACGGCAATACCGATAAATTTTCTAATTATTTCGGGGATAAGACATATTTAAGTCTATCAAATTCAGTTTCCGGTTATTACAGTCAGAACCAAGCTTTTTATATTCTTAAAGATTTTTTTTCTGTTAATAAACCGATTGGATTTAAGATTAGTAATCAAATCATAGAAGGTAATTCTCCATTCGCCTCAGGCACTTTGAAGTACGTTACTAAGGGTATCCGGACTTCAGCTTCTGTTTTTATTTCATTAAAACAAATTAATTCCGATTGGGTAGTAACTCAAATAACTATTAATTAGATGAGAAAACTTTTTAATACACCAAATAAAAAGGGATTCATCCTTTTTGCCTTAATAGCCATTTTGATGTTTTCTTTTTTTATAGAACCTCCTATAAAAAACTATATAAAAACAAATTGGGATAAAATCCTAAAATCAAAAACGGAGAATATAGAATCAAACATTCGAGACGAGATCTCAAGTTTAGAAATAAAATTAAAAAGTATTTTAAGTGATGTAAAGGATTTAAATCCAAGTTTAGCTAATTCATTTATTTCATTAGAATTTTATGATAATAACAATAGATTAGTCAAATGGGTAAATAATAAAATACATGGTGATTCATTATTCGAACCTTTGAGTAGAGGTTTATTTAATTCTTCGGATAAACGTATTATTTATTTCTCTTCTTATGATTCAATTTTTATAGATAATAATTATTACAAAATTATAGCTTCAATACCGGTAGAAAAAAAATATCAATTCAAAGGTATTTATTATGAAAACAATAATTTAAGTGAAAAATTAAGCAGGGAAGAAGGAGTAAATGTTTCGATTGATTTTTCGTTAAATGCAAATTTAGAATCTGATGGAAGGATTTATTCATTTGTTTATTATAATGAGGCAAATAATCCGGTCTGTACTTTTAGCTTCGAAAAACCGTTCTTAGATATTGAATTAGAATTTGTCTCATCTTTCATTGAAACTATCAGAATAGCAATCACATTTATTCTTTTACTATTTGTATTTTATGGGTATAGAGATTTATACTTCAGGGAGAATTCCGAAGCTAAAAAATTATTTTATTTATTCATTATACTTGTTATTCTTAGAATAGTACTATATGTATTAGAAATACCTTCAATTTTTATCGATTCAACAATTACAGATCCTGTAAATTTTTCTTCCAAATTCGGTTATGGATTAGCAAGCACGCCGTTGGAGTTATTTCTTACTCTATTATTTTTCACCTACTTTATCTACCGTGTATTTAAAATTGTAATAGAGAATTATTTATCGCCAAAGTATGAAGTTAAAATAATCAGAAACTATTATAGTATAATTAGAATATCTGTAATCATTATTTCTTTATTGTTAATACTAATTTCACTTAGAGGATTAGGGGCATCTGTCAAAAGCATAATCTTTGATTCGAGCATAAGATATTTCAAAGATTTTTCTTTAATACCAAATTTTCCACAATTAGTAATGTTAATAAATTTATTAATGTTAGGGTTTTCAATATTCTTTTTCTCAGTATCGATAATTACATTGTCATTAAGATATATAAAGCGGGAATGGAATAGCAATTACTTCCTATGGGGATATTTTATAACATTTCAAATAATTGGCGGATTGTATGATTTTATCCAACGAGATCCGCAAGGCAATTATTTTATTAGATTCATATTCATCTCCTTATCCTTTTTGCTATCAATATTTATTATTAATAAAAAAGAGGTAATAAAAACCACATATTTATATATCGGTTTTTCGGCTTCAATTATTACCGTGAGTTTGTTAGGATATTATAATTCACTTCTTGAAAAAGAATCACTAAAGGTAACAGTTCAGCAATACTTTGATAAGGATGAAAGCATTACGGAATTTTTTGTTTTCAAAACTATTCAAGATATTAAAACAAATATATTTGAGAAAAATGACATAAGTAATATAGAAGATTTTAGTCCAATTGCATTTAATTTTTGGAGTAAAAGTTTTCTATATTCGGAAAATATTCCTAGTAGTATCTATTTTTATGATTCCACGGGATTTTATATAGGAGGATTTTCGATAATCCCTGAATCGAAAGATACAAATAGAATTATGATGAAGAGTATTACTGAAGAGATTTATATCAGTAAAGAGATATCTCCTTTCACAACTAATCAATTAATAACCGGCATCACAAAAGTTGCGACAAAGAATAAAACGACTCTTTTTGTACAAATTGAAGCCTACTATCAATTATCGAATTTATTAAATAATCCTTTCCCCGAATTTTTAAAAATCAAACAAAACGGAATCCTTTCGGCTCCAGATTCTAAACGATTACATGTTCTTGAAATAGCGGATTCAACTTTAGAAAGTTCCATTGGTGATAATATTTTTGGGGAGAATGATATTCGAGATATTACTTCTTCCCAATTTAATGAATTTAATGAGGCGTGGAGTGAATTAAAAACAAACTCTAAAGAGTTTACATTTTTCGTTCAGAAAGATAAGTATCATAATCATTATATCGCTGCGGGATTAGAAATTCGTGATATATCACTTCAGCTATTTGATTTTTTCAAAGTCTTCTTAGTGCATGCTTTATTACTGTCTTTAATTTTTATTTTTACTGCCTTAGTACTGAACCGAAATAAAATTAGTCAATTATTCACATTCAAAATAAACTTAACAATAGCATTTTTAATTATCTCAATAATTCCATTACTTGTAATGGCAATATATTTTAGAAGTGTAACAGAAGAGAAAAATCGTGAATTAGTTATATATAAATTAAGTAAAAGAGCCGATCAGGTATTTAAGTATTTAGACAATTATTATAATAGCTCATCAGCTAACTTTACGATAATAAACGCAAAGGCGAAATCAGATTTAGGAATTAATTTTAATATTTATAAAGACTCTAAGTTAGTTTATTCTGCAAATCCAAACTACTATCATTCGGGTGTACTACCTTCTAATCTAAATTCAACAATTTATTATGAATTGATTGGGAATAGGAGAAATGAAATTCTTGTAAATAATATGATTGAGAATTACAATTACCGATCATATTATGTTCGTTATAATCTTCAAGGCGAGGAATTGATTTTTGAAGTCAACGACCTATTCAATGCCATCACTGTTCCTTATTCTGATATTGAAATGGATATATTTTTATTCAGTAGTTATTCATTGGCAGTAATATTAATAATAATTCTAAGTACATTCTTAGCGAGGCAGATCTCCAATCCAATTAACAAATTGGTGAGTGCAACAAAGGGTTTGGCGGCAGGTGATTTCAGTGTTCATGTAGATTATGACCGGAATAATGAGTTAAAGGATTTAATAAATGGATTTAATCAAATGGTCAAAGACTTGCAAGATAGTCAAAAAAAATTGTCACAATATGAAAGAGAAACGGCGTGGAAAGAGATGGCCCGTCAAGTAGCCCATGAAATCAAGAATCCTCTAACTCCTATGAAACTTTCTGTTCAGCAATTAGTGGTAAGCTATGAGGAAAAATCACCTAAGTTCGACTCTATATTCAATAAGGTTACTACAATAATCCTTAATCAAATTGAGATACTTAAAAATATTGCGTCCGAGTTTTCAAACTTTGCTAGAATGCCTCTTTATCAGCTAGACGAAATAGACTTAAACAAAATAATAAACAATGCGATTGATTTATTCTCAGAATCAAAAATATCGATATCTTTCGAGGAGAATAAATTAATAAGCGTTAAAGCGGATACACAAGAATTAACCAGAATATTTGTAAACCTAATTCGTAATTCAATCGAATCAGGTGCTACCAGTATCTCTATAAAAGGTAGTAATACAAATGAGTTAATTGAAATACTAATTCAAGATAATGGTAATGGAATTAGTAAAACGATATCTTCAAAAATATTTGATGAAAATTTTTCAACGAAATCATCAGGAATGGGACTTGGTTTATATATGGCGAAGAATTATTTGAAAAATCTCAGAGGAGATATTATAATAGAAGAAACATCAATAAATGGAACAACATTTAAAATTACAATTCCGGTGAATTAATTATGCAAATTATTACACCTTATCAAGTGCAAGCATTAAATATTGAGAAGCATATTTCGCTTGTTGCAAATGCCGGCTCAGGTAAAACTTTTGTTCTTGCTAAACGTTTTGTCGAAATATTCTTAAAACAAGATATACAAATTGAAGATATCATAGCGATTACCTTTACAGATAAAGCTGCAAAGGAGCTTTATAAAAAAATATCTGAAGAAATTAGTGAAAGATTAACTGAAGCGAATGATGATTTTGAAAAATTAGATCAATTAAGAAGGCAATTGCCTTCGGCTAATATATCTACAATTCATTCTTTTTGTTCGAGAGTATTAAAGAATTTTGCACCGGAAGCCGGAATTGATGTAAATTTTTCTCTGCTTAACGGATCCGAAATGGATGAGCTTTTTGAATTAACTGTCGATGAATATATATCAAAAAATCTTGTTGGTTCTGAGATATCTGAAGACCTTAAATTGCTTATCAGAATTATCGGATCAAAGGATAATTTAACTGCACAGATAAAAAAAATATTTGATAAACGCGATACAATGATTCTACTCTCAAATGAATTATATATATACGATTATAAAACAGTTTCGGAAATTATTAAAGATCGCTTTATTCATCAATTCAAATCTGTTTTTAAAAATGATCTAAATGCACTATTTGATTCAATTAAAGAAATTAATAATCAAGTATTAATAGCAGATAGTAAAAATATAGTGGCTCTTAAAATAAGCGCACTTTTAAGCAAAAAAACTGAACAAGATTTTATAGAAGATTTGTCACTTCTTTTCGAGGTATTAGAAGCCTTTGTAGTAAAAGCAGGCACGATTAGAAAATCCGGGTATTTGAGCAAAGTAAAAGGATTTGATTTAACCCCTCACGTAAATATTGAAAGTTCAATACAAGATCTATTGGATTCAAAACTCAACAGGGAATCCTTTGAACTATTGCAATTCTCGGCGAAATTTGGAATAACAGTATCTAAGATTGTCAGAAAAATTTTCGACCTTTATCAAACGAAAAAAAGAAAGAAATCTCTTTTAGATTATGAAGATTTATTACTCTTCACAAAAGAGCTTTTTGCAAAAGAAGAAGTTTTATCAATGCTTAAAGAAAAATATAAATTTATAATGATTGATGAATATCAAGATACAAATGACATCCAGTATCAAATATTTGTTCCATTACTTGACGAATTAAAAAGAGGTAATTTATTTGTTGTAGGTGATGAAAAGCAGAGTATCTATATGTTTAGGAATGCAGATCTTTCTGTATTTCGAAAAACAAATGAATTAATAAAAAGTAAGAATGAAAAAGAAAGTATTCTCACTCTTCCTCATAGTTTTCGGCTTTATCCGGCAATAGCAGGATTCACTAATAAATTATTTTCATGTCTTTTCTTTAGCCCAAATCCCGAATATAACGAAGTTGCTTATGAATCATTGATATGTACTAAACCGGTTAATGATTTGGGAGAAATTCAGTTGCTTATTGAAAAAAAAAATGAAAATTCCATGGATGACGATTCTGAAGAACAAATTCAAGAAAATAAAGAGGAGCAGCTAAATCAATATGAATTAGTAGCTTTAAAGATAATAGAACTAATAAACAGCACGCCTGAAGTAGATAGAATAAAACTATCTGAAATCGCAATTTTATCCCGGAAAAGAAGTGCTTTCGAGCCAATAGAATCAGCACTTATAAAGCATAAAATCTCTTATCAAATCGTTAAAGGAACCGGATTCTATCAGAAGCAGGTCGTTTATGATCTTTATAACTATTTTGCATTTTTACTTAATCAGTCAGACGATATTGCGCTGATTGGAGTACTCAAAAGTCCCTTTTTTAATTTTAAGGATATTGATTTATTAGAGATTGTCTCTTATGCCGGAAGTAATATTTTTGAAAAACTAAAAAACTATTCTTTAGCGGACGATACCAAAAAATCTACTGTAAATAAATTAAAAAGTAGTATTTCTAAGGTTAATGAATTGAGTATTCATGAGCTAATGATGGATATAGTTTTGGATTCCGATTATTTAGCGATAATATCTTCAAGGGAACAGTCACAGCAAGATCTCGCCAATATTAATAAGTTAATTCAAAAATCGAGAGATTATACCAATCTTGGTTTTAAAACAATTTATGATTATGTCCAGTTTTTGAAGGAATCAATAACTAAAATTGATGATGAAGGACAGGGTGAAGTTGAATTAGATAAAGAAAAAGTTAGCATAATGACTATCCATAGTTCTAAGGGATTAGAATTTAAGGCAGTATTTGTTGTGGAATGTGAATCAAGTTTTATTAATACTAATGATAATAGAAAAGGAGTTATTGATATTGCTTCCAATTTTGGATATATGTCCCACCTGCCTAAAAGAGGAAATTATTTTGATGGTTTTGAAAGACCGCCACAATTATGTTTAAGCGACTTTATTCAAAAAAAGAAAGAGATTGCTGAAGCAAAAAGATTATTTTATGTAGCTGTTACTCGAGCAATGAAATATTTATATCTAACCGCAAACGATAATAAAAATAGCTCCACATCATTTCTCGGATTATTAAAAGAAACTTTTGATTTGGAAGGGAGAGACATTATTAATATTGATAGCGAATTAGATTTTATGTTTATGAATGAGAATGAAGAATATTATATAGAAAAACATGCGATCTCCTTCTCAATTCCAATTATAAACACGATCGAAAAGCAAGAATTGAAGAAAACTAACGATATAAAAGAGAAAAAGAATTTGTTTATTGATAAGGATTTAAGTTCGGATGAATATCCTAAAAATGAATTTTATTCAGCCACAAAGATCGCAGTTTTTTCTCAATGTCCCATAAAATACCATTTAATCTACGATCTCGGATTTAATAAAATAAATGAAATATTTCAAAAGACAGATTTTCAATATGAATTTAAGGATAGAGAAGATGATGAATTTTTGATTCCTTCTGATATGAGAGGAAGAATTATTCATAAAATATTAGAGCTAAATATAACCACTGAATCTTTACGAGATGTAATCAAAGCGGAAATTCAAAATGAGTTAATTGATCATCCAAATGCATTAATTGACATATCAATTGAACAAATTTTTTCAACAATTATGAATTATTATTCTTCATCAGTTTATCAGGAGATAAATTCTTTTGTGCTTTTCAAAAACGAATATGAGCTGTATTATAAATTTTACGAAGATTATTTATATGGTGTAATTGATAAGGTTATAGTTGATGAAAATGAAAAGGTTATTCATATAATAGATTACAAAACAGATAAATTGAATTATCCGATGCAAGCGGAAGAGAAATTTCAGAACTACCTTGTACAACTTTATTTTTATGCTTTTTTATTGAGCAAGAAATATGAGGGATATACAAAATTTAAATTAAGAATAGTATTTGTTGAAAAACCTGAATTGGAGTTTATCCATGAAGTAGATTCAAAGGGATTAAATAAATTTAGCAGCTACCTTGAAGAAGTAATAAAAAAAATAAAATTCAAAGAAGTTAATCAAGAGAAAGGGCACTGTTCTAAATGTCATTTTTATACGCATGATAAATGTATTATGGATAAATAGAATTGAAGTTACTGCGGAATTGGTTCCGCAGTAACTAAAATATACTTAACTAACCTTAACCTCTTCTTTCGCATCAATCCTATCGACAACAATTTTGTAGATAAATAAAGCAACGGCAGCAACAAATCCAATCGCCATAAAGTAATACCAAATTACATGGGCATCAGAATAATAAGCGGCTTTTTGAATTTCTGTTATTCCGGCAGGCAGAGTATTGGGATCAGGGCAGTAAGCATCTAATAAGTAACCTGACATAATAAATCCGGCTAATGCCGAAAAGAATGAATGTAGATGACTAAAGCCAAGATAAAGCCCTTCCTCACCCTTAGGTGCTTGCAGAGAGAAATACTCTAAGAATCGGGGAGATATAAAGCACTCCGCTAAACCTTGAATTCCAATACCTATTATCATCATCAATGTTAGTTGATGCATATCAAAAAATCCAAAAAACGAAACTAATTCTCCACTTGATATTTGACCAGGTTGACTCAATGACATAGCAAGAGCTGAAAAAGGCATCAATATCATACCAATTAGCATTGAAGAAACCGCTTTAAATTTTCTCATTAATTGAGTGATAAGAACTACAAACATAACAACAATTAATGGATTTACATTTGCAAGCCATTCAGGCTTCGCTTCAGGTCCTATTAGTCTTATTACATATTTTGGCATCGTTGCATAAAGCTGATGCTGAATAATCCAAAAACCGGTTACAATTAATATTAAGATTATTAATCGTGGAGAAGAAAATATTCTTTTTAAGGCAGCAAATACTTCAGTAAGAGATTTTGTTTCACGTTTCTTTTCAAAATTCTTAAACATGAAAATTGCGAAAATAAGTGCAACTAGTGACATAGCAGAGGAAAAGAAATTTACATATTCAAGCCCAACACCTTGACGGATGTAAGGTACAAATGTTTTACCACTAAATGAACCGATATTTACAATCCAATAAAATAACGAATATCCTCGTGCTCGATTTATTTCGTTTGTTGTTTTTGCAACTGTTGCCGTAATTAATGGTTTTATAAAAGAGCCACCAATTAAGACAATAACGAGGAAAAAGATAACTAATGCTTTCGAATGCCAAACACCAAGAAGAAAATATCCAATGGTGAGTAGGGTAAAAGCTAAGATCAAACCATTTCTAAAACCAATTTTATCAGAGATTGCTCCAACAAACGGCGGCAAAAAATAAAGCAATGCAAAGAAAACTCCGGCAACTACACCGGTCTCTTTATCTGAAAAACCCACTATATCAGTTAAATAAAGCGTTAATACAATAAAAAATCCATAGTAAGCCGCTCGTTCGCAAAGCTCCATAAAATTCGCGAACCAAAATTCTTTCGGGAATTTCCAAGTAGTTCCTGTTGGTGAAGTCATATTCCTACCATCTAATTAATGAGATTTAGCAAAGATATAAAAATCTATCTAATTTAAAAATCTAATTGATATCAATCATAAAGAAATCTATTTTACAACCGCATTTAATGAGGAATTTATGAAAATATATACCAAAGAAGAATTAAATAACTATTATCAATCCTTAACCTATGATGATATCACATTAGTACCGGAAGAAATTTCGATAGTAAGAAGCAGAGCTGATATTAATATTAAAACTTCATTTCTGGATGAGGTTTTGACTACTCCAATTATCTCAAGCCCCATGGATACAGTTTCGGGTTTAGCTATGGTCTCCGAATTAACTAATTTAGGTGCAATTGGAATTGTCAATAGATTTGATTCTTCCCTATCATCATTATTTGGAGGTGAGAATTATTCTAATGTAAAAGCTGTTTCTATAAGTTTAACTGCTGATGATAAATTGATTGAAAAAATAGCAGAACGAAATTTTATTGTTTGTATTGATACAGCGAATGCAAATAATAAGTATGTTTTAGAAAAATGCGAAGATATTAAAAAGAAATATAATTTGAGAGTGATTGTAGGAAATATTGCTAACGGAATTACATTAAGACAGCTAGTAGATTCGGGTGCTGATGCTGTAAGAGTCGGAATTGGAGGTGGTAGTGTGTGTACGACTTCTATTCAAACCGGTATTGGCATCGGACAAGTTTCGTCTGTGCTCGATACATACTTTGCAAGAGAGAATGGAAAAATGAAAATATCGATTATTGCTGATGGGGGAGTAAAAAGTCCTGGTGATGTTATTAAAGCATTGGCTCTCGGTGCTGATATTGTAATGCTCGGAAGAATGCTTGCCGGCACAAAAGAAACACCCGGTGAGGTAATTAAATACAATGACCAATTATGGAAAAAATATAGAGGTAGTGCTTCTTTCGGAGTTAAAATGAAAGGAGAGTTTATTGAAGGGGAAGAAACAATGGTCCCTTATAAAGGTCCGGTAAAAAACATTGTTAATGGAATTTCGGATGGATTAAAAAGCGCAATGAGTTATATGAATTGCAGTAGAGTAGAAGAACTTAGTACCAAATCTAAATTCACAATTCTTAGCAATAGTTCTTATTTAGAACGTCTTCCCAAAAAATAGAAATAGATTATAATTTAGTTAATCTTAATCTCAGAGAATTTGAGACCACTGAAACGGAGCTTAGTGACATTGCTAATGCTCCTATCATTGGATTTAAGAATCCAAGAGCTGCCAATGGAATCCCAATCACATTATAAACAAAAGCCCAAAATAGATTTTGTTGAATAATTTTTATTGTTTTATTTGAGATTTTTATTGCGTTTACTACATTTATTAGATTGTCATTTATAATTGCAATATCGGAAGATTCAATAGCAATATCAGTCCCTGATGCTAATGAAATGCCTAGATTAGCTTTCGCAAGTGCAGGTGCATCATTAATTCCATCACCTGTAAAGCCAACAAATTTACCTTTTTTTTGAAGCTCTGTAATTATATCAGATTTGTCATTTGGCAATAGTTCAGAACGATAGTCGTCCATTCCTAATTCATTTGCTATCCTTTTTGCAGAAGAATTATTATCACCTGTAAGCATTATTGTTTTTATGCTAAGCTTATTAAGTGCGGTAATAGTTTCCTTAGCATCTTCTTTAATTTCATCATCGATATGAAAAATAGCAGCCAATTCATTCTCAATTACTGTAATAATAGATGTTCTGGAATTATCATTAATTTCTAAATTTAATTCCGGCAAATGTTTTTTAATAAATTTACTATTCCCGATAATTACATTTTTTTTATCTACAATTCCTTTTATACCGAAACCGGGAAATGATTCAAACTGCTCAGGTTCAATAGGAATGACATTTTGTTTTTTAGAATATTCTACTAATGCCTTTGCAAGAGGATGTTCGGATTTTGATTCCAATGATGCAGCAATAAGTAATACTTCTTCATCATTCATATAGTTATTAAATTCTACTACAAATGGTTTGCCTTTAGTAAGCGTGCCGGTTTTATCAAAAAGCATAGTATCGATTTTATGAGCCCATTCTAAAATTTCACTATTTTTAATTAGAATCCCTTTTGAAGCACCTAATCCTGTTCCGACAATAATAGCAGTGGGTGTGGCTAATCCTAATGCACAAGGGCAGGCTATGATTAATACAGCAACTGAATTTGTTAGTGCAAGTATAAAAGAATTATCACCTCCTAAGAAGTACCAACCAAGAAAAGTCATTATAGCAAATAGAATCACAACAGGAACAAATACTCCCGAAATTTTATCGGCTAATTTTTGAATTGGAGCTTTGGATGCTTGCGCACCTTCTACAAGTTTTATTATCTGTCCCAATAATGAATTATCGCCTGTTTCCGTTACACGATAATTGAATGTGCCAAATTTATTTATAGTACCGCCGAAGACTTTCTTGTCAATTCCTTTCTCAACAGGAATGCTTTCGCCTGTAATCATAGACTCATCTAATGTTGATATACCGCTAGTAATAGTTCCATCTGATGGTACTTTAGTTCCGGGTTTTACAATTACAATATGATCTTTTCTTAATTCGCTTATTGGAATTTCTATTTCTTTACCATTCTCGATAATCAAAGCGGTTTCGGGACGCAGTTCTAAAAGCTTTGCAATGGCACTATTTGTTTTTCGTTTTGCTCTATGCTCTAATAATTTCCCCATTAAAATAAGAGTGATTATTACAGCCGCTGTTTCAAAATAAACATGCAGAATTTCGTCTGGATTGTGTGAAATTAAAGAAGGAAACAATACTGTGATTAAGCTGTATATATAAGCTGCAGCGGTACCGATAGCTACAAGTGAATTCATATCAGCAGAAAAATGAATCAGATTTTTAGCAAATGATTTAAAAAATCTTTTGCCTGGAATAAACATCACAGGGGTAGTAAGTATTAAGAGGATTTTCTGTGTATCATAAACATTAAGAATCCAAATATTCTGAAACCACTTATAATCGATTAACATACTTATTATAAATATCGGAATCGCAAAAATCAGAGCAATTATAAAATCGCTTTTTATTTCTTTGTAATATTCATCATTACTTTTCTCATAAATTTTAAAACCAGCATCTTTTTTATTTAGAATAGATAAATCAATATCGTAACCATATTGCGAGAGTGAGTCAGCTAATGGTTTTATAATCTCGGTAGGGGTATCGGAATCAAAACTTAAGGTTTCATTTGCAAGATTTACAGAAATGTTTTTAATTCCTTCAATCTTGCCTGTGATTTTTTCAACTCTTGTAACGCAGCTTGCACATGTCATCCCCTTAACGGGGAGAATAATTTTTTCCATTTTTTATAATACTTTCAAATAATTACTTTATATCCTGCTTCTTCAATAGCATTCTTAATTAAATCTTCGGAGGATATTGATTCATCAAAAGTTACTTCTGCTTTACCGATTGAAACTTTTGAGTTTACCAAGTTGAGTTTTGCTAATTCAATTTCTACTGCCTTGATGCAATGCATGCAGGACATACCTTCTATTGTGAATTCTTTTGTGGTCATTTTTTTCTTTCTAAATATTAAAAAAATATTTCACTATAAATTTAGATGTTAATAATATAAAAAAGATTCTATTTTTTATCGTCAGCATCTAAAGTAAAAAATTCATCATCATCTTCGCCATCATATTTTTTAATTACATCATCACCGAGTGACTGATATTTTATACTTTCTTTAGATGAAGATTTTTCCTTGGTACTATTAGGATTAGGAATAATTGGAGGTCGGGAATTGCTATCGTTAACGCTTGTATCTTCGCGTTTTAATTGTTTAATAATTCTAATTCTTTCTTCATTAGGTCTCTCTTCGTAATATTCCTTTCTAGTTGCGGGAGGAGAATTTCTTGGAACCCCTCTTTCTCGTTTTTCATCATTCCGATAATCCCTTTCATCAGGGCGTTGGGAAGGATCATCGTATCGATTTCTGCGATTTACAAGGTCATCACGGCGTTGTGGAGGTGGTTCATTTCTATATTGGCGGTTATCATTTCTCTTTTGTGTGTCATCGCGTCTATTTTTAGACTTTCTTTTAGGTGGATCATCTCTTCTTGGCTGAGAATTGCTTCTTTGCGAGCTTGGCTCTTGGTATGCTTTCTGCTGATTCCTAATCATTTTTGTGATTCGCGCAGGCATAGCTTTTTTGCGTTCTGCTTCTATTATCTCTGTATGCTCTTTCGCTTTAGGCTGACCCTTAGTCCGTACCTTAAATGAAATATAAGAGATAATTATTGTTAATGCCCCTAAGACAGTAACTATCGTAAGTGCTGTATATACTAATGGTACTAATTCCATAAAACAAAGATACTAAATCATATTCAAAAATCTAAATATCAGTTCTCTGATTTTTCTAATACTTATTCGGAATAGAATGTTAATAATTTGTCTTCGGAATAGTCACTTGAATAAAATTTTGGATTTACTTTAGTTTTATTCAGCACTTGAATGTTTGAGCGATACATTCTGTTCTTATCATACATTTCTATTTTGCTAATAGAAAGATTTTGCTTTATAGTATTATGATTTTTTTGATAAAAATCTTCATAGTCTCCATTTCCATTTCGATAGCTTCTATCTGATTGATAGGCTAATTGAGGATTAGGCACATGATAATTGTTATATGCCGGTTGGGGAACGGGTTTAGTATAATAATTTGGTAATGAGGACTGTTTAATAGGTTTTGATTCTGGTGTACCTTTAATTTTAAACGAAAAATAAGATATAATTACTGCCATAAATAGCAGTCCTCCAACAACCATTAAACTTGTATAAACTATCGGTAGCAATGACATAATATCCTCCTTTTTTCGATTACTTTAATAAATACAATAACCATACCAAGTGAAAATCTTTAGAATCTAAACAAAAAGAAACAATAATAAGAATTTTAAGGTCTCAATCTGATACATCACGAGAGAAATGTACTAAATTGAAAAAAATATAGAATATTTGATTTTTTTTTGATTTTATGTATCTTTAAAATCTTTGTAAATATTTCTTTTATAATGACTTAACTAATTCATGGTGATTTGATGACCAAAGCAGATATTGTTGAAAAGGTAGCCGACGGAACCGGTTTAACGAAATTAGAGACCGAAGCAATTGTCGAAGGTTTTCTTAATACGGTGATCCAAGCACTTATGGAAGGCAATGGAATTGAGATTCGCGGATTCGGTAGCTATAAAGTAAAAAAGAAAAAAGGAAGATATGCACGTAATCCACGAACCGGCGAACAAGTATTTGTCGAAGAGCATTATGTGCCTGTATTTAAGTTTTCCAAGGATTTTAAAATTGCCGTTGATAGCGGTATGAAAGTTAATAACAAAACTGAAGAGTGATAATGAAACAAGAAAGTATATATTGTTCCAAATGTGGAACGGAGAATATTCCGGAAGATAATTACTGCAGTAAATGCGGTACACAATTAAAGAAAAATAAATCAAATCAAACGAGAAGCCAAAAGTCTGAAGTTGAATCAGCAAAAAAAATGCCGATAACGACCATTCTTTATTCAGCCGCTGCTCTTTTAGTAATCGGATTTATCGTACTTTACAGTGCCGGTATTTTTGAATCTGCTTCCGCTCCGGTTGTCAATGATACTCAAAACTTTGATGACGTTCATAAAGGTATGGGAGTAGATCTTAAGAGTATTGAAAGAATTAACTTATTGGAAGGTATTGTAAAAAATAATCCTACTGATAAAAATACTATTGCTGAGTTAGCACATTTATTAAATGATTCCGGGTTCAAAGAAAAAGCAATAGAAAAATACAAACAATATTTAGAGCTGGACCCTAAAAATGCAGATATGGTTGTAGATATGGGAGTCTGCTATTTTGAATTAGGAAGGGATGCAGAAACGGCAAAGAATATGGATGAAACTAAAAAATATTACGATTTAGCAATAAGTAATTTTATGGATGCTTTAAAAATTACACCTAAACATCAGATTGCACATTATAATCTCGGCATTGTAAATATGTCCTCAGGAAAATTTGATGAAGCTAAAGAATGGTGGAAGAAAACAGTAGAAATTAATCCAAACGCAGAAGTAGCTAAGAATGCAAAAGAATTATTAGAATCACATTAAGGAGGGATGAAAAATGCCTTGCGGTAGAAAAAGAAAACGCCATAAAATGGCAACGCACAAAAGAAAAAAAAGACTTCGTAAGAATCGTCATAAAAAGAAAATTAGATAGTCTTTAGTTTTTTTTAAGCCACCATAGCTCAGCTGGTAGAGCAACGCATTCGTAATGCGTAGGTCGGGAGTTCGAATCTCCCTAGTGGCTCTATATCCATTCCTAAATTTTTTACTTTACTTTTCTTTTGCAATTAACGATTTTGCATTCATACCTTTAAACTAAAATAGTGCATTCTCATCAATGGAAAACAATACTCGATTCTGGCTAAATAAAACGCAGCTTATTTTTTGGATTGCGTTTATGAGTGTTGTTTTTTCAGTTGCAGGGTTTCTCTTTTATAAAAATGAAGAGAAAAAATTAATCCTTGAAAAGCAAAATGAAATAAAAACAGTTTCCCTCCTAAAAATTAAACAGATATCTCATTGGTATAAAGATGAATTACATGATGCTTCTGTAATATCAAAAAGTACTTTTTTAGCAAGTCTTATTGAAGAAAGAAAAGACTCCCAATTTAAATCTCCATTTTTTAAATTATATTTAAATTCAAAAAAATTAGAACACGACTATGATGAAGTGATTTTATCCTCGGTTGACTCGAAAGAATTTGTAAGCAGCAATATAAGAGATTCATTGCCAGCAATTGTAAAAATGAAAATAAAAGAGTCAGTAGTGAGTGGTAATGAAGTCTGTACTGATATTTATAAACAAAACGACTCATTAAAAATTGATTTTATTTCTCCTATAAGAAAATCCTCAGATGGGAAAATAATTGCTGTTTTAATTTTTAGATTCGATCCTAATGAACATTTATTTCCATTTGTTACAAGCCTACCCTCTTCGAGTGTTACTTCAGAAATTTATATGGCACGTCTTGAAAAAGATTCAGTCGTTGTTCTAAATAAATTAAAATTTAGTAATAAAGCACCTCTTGAATTTAAGTATTCAATTAATGATAAAAAGGATGCCATTGTTAATAGTATAATTAGCCAAATTGGGTTAACAGATGCTGTGGATTACGCCGGGAATGAGGTTTTAGCTTTCGTAAATAAAGTGCCCGCTACTAATTGGTATTTAATTTCAAAAATTAATAAAGAAGAGTTATACGAGAAATTTTATCACGAGGTGATTGTAATTATCGGATTCACTGTTGGATTAATTCTGATTTTTGGTTTTGGGCTTTCATTCGCGTATTATAATAATCAGCGGAACATATATCGTGAATTATATAAGACACAACAAGAATTAATGCAAACTGAAGCTAATGCAATGAATCAGCTTCGGGATAGCGAAGCACGTTTAAGGAGAGCTGAATTTGTTTCGAAGTCAGGAAACTGGGAATTGGATCTCTCGAAAATGGAAATTTATGCTTCAGATGGTGCTCAAGAACTTTATGGATTGAGAGGAAACTTTTATAATTTATCTTTAGTCCAAAAAGTGCCTCTGCCTAAATATAGCGAAATGATGTCTAAAACATTGGCAGAATTAATTACTAAAAACACGCCTTATAATATCGAATTTGAAATTAAACAGCAGAATACGGGCGATATACTTTTTCTTAATTCGATGGCCACTTATGATAAAGATAAAAATAGAGTTTTTGGTGTAATACGAGATATAACCGAACGAAAAAAAATGATTGAAGAACTTATTGCCGCAAAAGAAAAAGCTGAAGAGATGGTAAAAATCAAATCGTATTTTTTTGCCAATATGAGTCATGAACTTCGAACTCCGTTTATGGGATTAATGGGTTATTCGCAATTACTTTTAGAATTAGTAAAATCTGATGAAGAACGGGAAATGGTTGAAGGTATTATAAGAACTTCCAATCGTCTAACAAATACTCTTTCCTTGATTTTGGATTTAACAAAATTAGAATTTGATAAAATTGAATTATTTCTTGAAGATATTAATCCGGGGAAATTGATCGATGATGTTTATAATCAATATTCTGTTGCTGCTGAAAAGAAAGGACTTTCGTTAACAAAAGAAATTCATTTTGATATATTTTACATGTTTACCGATGGAAGAATGCTTTCAGAGATTTTAATTAATTTAATCAATAATGCAATAAAATATACCGATGAAGGTTGGATTAAGATTGAGGGAATTAAAAAAACTAAAAATTCAGACGAAGAGTATTTGGAAATATCAGTTTCTGATTCCGGAATTGGAATTTCAGAAGAAAAACAATCACTAATTTGGGAAGAATTTAGACAGGCAAGCGAAGGCACTAATAGAGCATATCAAGGGACTGGTCTCGGTCTTTCAATAACAAAACGATATGCCGAGCTACTCGGCGGAAAAATAGAATTAATAAGCAAGTTTGGCGAAGGATCCACTTTTAAAGTTGAAATTCCAATAAAAAACTCTCCTAACAAAACATAATTTTGTCCTACATCACATAACCTATTTTCAATAAACAACTTAGCTAAATCTTTTTTGAATTTTAGTAAAGAAATTTCTTGACTTTTCCACTTAAATTCAGTTATTTTGAACCCAAGTGGGGAAAAGTGTTGAATAATGTCAAAAGGTGGTGAATTTGTTCGTAGGTAAACATATATATTCAGTAGATGCCAAAGGAAGAGTTGCTTTACCTGCAAAGATAAAGAAATATATCAATCCCGAAGCTGATAATACCATTTTTATGACCAAAGGTTTAGTGGAATGCATTGAAATCTATCCTCAAGATCATTGGAAAACAGAAATAATGTCCCGAATAGATCAATTAGATGATTTCGTTCCTGAAGAAGCTTCATTCAAGAGATTATTTTTAGAAAATGTATCGGAAGATAATTTAGATGCACAATCGAGGATCTTGATTCCTAAAAATTTATTGGAATATGCAGGTATAGAAAAAGAGGTTTTAGTTTTAGGACAGGATAAAAAAATTGAATTATGGAATCCTGAGAAATATGAAAAATATAAAGAGGAATTTAATAGCTCTTATATTGATTCTGCCAAACAGGTGATGCAGAAAAGACCGAGATGATAAAACATGTACCTGTACTTTTAGAGGAGACTATCAAATTACTCTTAGAAAAAAAAGATGGGAATTACTTCGATGGTACAGTAGGATTCGGAGGACATTCGGGCGAAATCCTAAAAAATATCAGTGAAGAATCAAAATTATTTGGAACTGATAAAGATAAAGACGCTTTTGATTTTTGTTTAGAAAGATTTAAAGATGAAAAAAGATTTACGATTTATAACACTTCCTTTGTTAATATAGACAAAATAGCAAAAATTGAGTTCATTGACAGATTTGACGGCATCTTAGCAGATCTAGGGGTTTCTTCTTTTCAATATGATAATCCGGAAAGTGGGTTTACATATCGTGAAGATGCGCCTCTCGATCTACGGATGGATAAATCCACTAAAATCAACGCTGCTAATCTTATCAATTCTCTTGATGAAAATGAATTAGCAAATATATTTTATAAGTATGGTGAAGAAAGAGATTCAAGAAGAATCGCAAGAAGAATCGTTTCTGCAAGAGATTCAAAAAAAATTACTACCACTTTAGAACTTAAAGAGGTAATCGAAAAATCAGTCGGTGCAAAAAATCTTAATAAGACTTTATCAAGAATTTTCCAGGCATTAAGAATTGAAGTAAACAATGAACTTGGTGAACTGGAAATATTTTTGGAAAATGCTATAGGATTATTAGCTAAAGGGGGGAGAATTGCAATAATCTCCTTTCATTCCTTAGAAGATAGAATCGTAAAAGATAAATTCAAATATGAAAGTATCTCTTGTATCTGTCCTCCTGAATATCCGGTATGTATTTGCGATAAAAAGAAAAGATTAAAAATAATTACTTCGAGACCAATTATAGCTTCTGACGAGGAATTAAAAATTAATCCTCGTTCCAGAAGTGCAAAATTAAGGATTGCTGAAAGATTAGAAGATGAATAGATCGAATATTTTATATACGATAGTAACTGTTCTATTTACCGCTATATTAATTTTTATCTATGTAGTTCTAGTTACTGAAAACAAAAACAATAGAAGAGAGATTGTATCTTCGATAGAGATGTTTAATAGAAAAAAGAATACTATAGAAATGAAAAGAGTAGAAATTCAAACATTAGAATCTGAAGATAGAATAACTTCCTTTGCCGCCGATAGTCTTAATCTTATTAGAAGTTCAGAAGTTTTTGAAAAAATTACAATTAGCAAAACACAACTAAAACAAATTGAATTAGTACTAAAAGAAAAATATGAATACTAGTCGGGCATTATTTGTTATTGCTACATTCCTTCTTGCATTTATTTTAATAATTGCAAGGCTATATCATATTCAGATTAATAAACACGAGTATTACTCAATATTAGCTGAAAATCAGCAGAACTATGTTAGAAAAATAAAAGCCGAGAGAGGAGTAATTAAAGATAGAGAAGGAACCATTCTTAGTTATACTAAAGATAATGCTACGTTTTTTGTTGATAAAAGGATGATGAAAAATAATCTCCCTGACTCTATTGCAAACGCATTTTCTAAAATCATGCAGAAAAATAAATCCTATTACTTAAACTTAATAAAGTCCGGTACTAAGATTGTTTATTTAGAAAAAAATGTTAGTTATGATAAAGCAGCATTATTGAAGGAATTGTCAATTGATGGATTGGGATATACAGAAGATTATTCAAGGGTTTATCCTTATGGAAGTTTAGCTTCTCATATCCTTGGTTTTGTAAATAAGGATATGAAAGGTACAAACGGTATTGAAAAAGTTTATAATCAAAAGTTGACAGGGATCGATGGTGTTTATTTTATTGAAAAAGATGTTAAGGGTGGAATAATTACATTTGATAATTCTCAAACAAAAGCCTCAATCCCGGGCAATTCAGTAGTTCTGACAATTAATAAGACATATCAAAATATTCTGGAAGAGGAATTATCTAAAGGAATAACAGAATTTAATGCAAAGTCTGCAACTGCTATTATAATGAATCCAAATACAGGTGAAATATTATCGCTGGCTAATTTCCCTGATTATGATCCGGCAAATTACAATTTATTTGAGGCGGATAATAGAAGAAATCGAGCATTGACAGACACTTATGAACCGGGTTCTACTTTCAAAGCAATCATTATGTCGATGATGTTTGAAAAAAATGTTGTAAATGAAAATGAAATAATTGATACTGAAAATGGAGATTTTCTATTTAAAAAAGTACATATAAGAGACTCGCATAAACATATTTCACTTAATGTTAGAGAGGTTCTCGAACAGTCGAGTAATATTGGAATGGCAAAGCTTTCACAAAGATTAGATGATGAGGAACTATATAAATATTTAAGAGATTTTGGTTTTAGCATTCCGACAGCAATTGATTTACCGAGTGAATCTCCGGGTTACTTAAAACTTCCTTCAAAATTCTCAGCTATAAGCAAGGCATTCATATCTTATGGATATGAAGTTTCAGTAACCCCGCTACAATTGATAAACGCATATAGCGCATTAATAAATGGCGGCTATCTATATAAACCATATATCGTAAAAGAGATTACTAATAGTAACGGCATTGAAATCGAGAATAAAGAACCACAAAGAATCAGAAAAGTTGTTTCTGAATCAACTTCAAAAAAAATGCGTGATATCATGATAGGTGTTGTCGAAAGTGGAACTGGAAAAGCTGCAATGTTAGAAAATGTGCTTGTCGGAGGGAAGACCGGTACTTCTCAATTATTAGTAAATAATTCTTATTCATCGAATGCGCATAACTCTTCATTCGTTGGATTTTTTCCGGCAGATAATCCTAAAATAATTATGCTAATAGTTTATCATTCACCGGTTAATGGAAAATATGGAGGTATAGTAGCGGCACCGGTATTTGCAAGAGTGGCAGATCGAATCATTCAAGCAGATATTTCAATCCTTGATGGTTCAAAAAAGATTGAACGCAAAGAAAATTTATTCGAAAATATGATTGCAGAAAATAGTGTTGTATTGCCGATAGAGAAGAAAGAATCAAAAGCTTTTCTAAATCCTAATAAAGTTTCGATTGAGAAAGCAGTTTCAAAACCGGCAACCAGAATTATAGATAAATCTTCAATGCCTGATTTAGCAAATAAATCTCAAAGAGATGGAATTGCAATTCTGAATACATTGGGAGTGAAATATAGAATAGAAGGAAGCGGAAGGATTGTTTGGCAAAGTATTATTGCCGGTTCTCCTATCGATAAAACTCAAATTTGTGTCTTAATCTGTGAATCACAAAATAAAAAAATTCCGGTGAATATAAATTGAAAAAACTATCAGAGATATTAATTCATTTAGATACTACTTCTATTATTGGAAATTTTGAAAACACGCTTATCGAAGACATTACAGTCGATTCACGCGAATCGAAATGTAATTCTCTTTTTATCGCTATCAATGGCGAAAAAGAAAATGGTCATAGATATATTAAAGATGTAATTGCTAAAGGAGCTTCGGCGATTATAGTTACAGATAAAGATTTCGTAAGTGATGATGTATTTATAAATTCGGGCTGTATTAAGATCGTAGTTGATAATTCCCGATTAGCATTTGCAAAAGCATCATCAATCTTTTTTAATAATCCTTCGGACAAGCTTAATTTAATAGGAATAACAGGCACAAAGGGAAAAACAACCACAGCTTTTTATATAAAACACATTTTAGAAAACGCAGGTTTTAAGACCGGTTTGATTGGTACAATTGCAAATTATATTGGTGATAAAGTAGTTGAAACAAAATTAACTACGCCATTATCAAATACACTAAATAAATTATTTGGTCAGATGATAATTAACGGATGTTCTCATTGCGTAATGGAAGTTTCTTCACACTCATTAGATTTTAATCGTGTTGAATATCTAACATTCGATGCGGCAATTTTTTGCAATATCACTTCAGACCATATGGATTATCATAAGACATTTGATAATTATTTTAATGCTAAAAAGAAATTATTCGATATGCTGCCAAAAAGCGGAGTGGCGATTACAAATATAGACGATATAAGTGGAATAGAAATTGTAAAAAATACAAAAGCAAAAGTTTCGACTTACGGCAAAAATGAATCTGATTACAAAATTGAGAATATAAATTATTCATTTCAGGGAACGGATTTTAGAATCGTACATAAAAATGTTAATTATGAATTACATACAGGTTTAGTCGGTCATTTCAATGCATATAATGCAGCTTCCTCTTTTGCATTATTTTCTGAAATGGGAATGGATAAAGAATTAATAATAGATGGAATTAAAAAGACACCGCAAGTACCCGGGCGTTTTGAAGTAATAAGAGGAAAAACGAAAACTGCAATTATTGATTATTCACATACAGCAGATAGCCTGCAACAAGCATTGGATGCAGTAAAGAAAATTGCTGATAATAAACATTATATCGTTACTGTCTTTGGATGTGGTGGCGATAGAGATAAAACTAAAAGACCAATAATGGGGAAAATAGCAACTGATTCTGGCGATTACGTTTATGTTACTTCTGATAATCCCAGGACAGAAGACCCAAATAAAATTATTGAAGAAATAACAAACGGAATTACGAAAGATAATTATGAATTATGTGTTAATAGAGAAGAAGCAATTAAACGAGCAATTGTAAATTCACCTGAAGGATCAATAATATTGATAGCCGGGAAAGGGCATGAGTGTTACAGCGAGGTTAATGGCGTAAGGACACATTTCTCAGATAAAGAAAAAGCCGAAGAATATTTAGCGAGGTTAAAATGAAAATTACAATTAATGATTTATTTGAAATTCCATCATCAGTTATTTATAACCCTGATGTTTTTTCTAATACTAATAAAGTTGTTATTAATTCTACTCTTGCAAAAAAGAACTCGATATTTTTCGCTATCAAGGGGGATAAACATGACGGACATAAATTTATTGAGGATGCAATTTTAACCGGCGCAAAAACTATTGTTATAAATAAAGAATATTACAAAAATATTAAAAGTGATAATGTAGTAATAGTAGCTGTGGATGATACAACAAAAGCGTTTGGAGATTTAGCTCGTATTTATAGAAAAAAATTAAATGGTGCAGTAATTGGCATAACGGGCAGTAACGGAAAGACAACTACAAAAGATTTTGTTTCGACACTACTAAGCGAGCAATTTAATGTTGTAAAGACTGAAGCTAATAACAATAACCATATTGGAGTACCTCTTACTATTTTTAATGCAAAAGCTAATACAGAAATATTAGTGCTCGAAGAAGGGACAAATCATTTTGGCGAGATTGAATATATAGCTTCAATTTCATTGCCTGATTTCGCATTGATAACAAATATCGGAGAATCTCATTTAGAATTTCTTAAAAATAAAGAAGGAGTTTATAAAGAGAAATCTGCATTATTCAGTTATACATTGCTTAATGGCGGAAAGATATTCGTAAATAGTGATGACCCTATTCTTAAAGAAAAAATGAAAGACTTTAAGAATAAGGTTACTTATGGTTTTAAAGGCAGACCGAACGTCAAAGGAAAAATTTTGGGAATTACTCCTGACGGTAAATCTAAAATTGAAATCACTATGCAGGATGTAAAATTTAGTATTGATCTTCCCGTATTAGGGCAATCGAATGCTTCTAATTTTTTAGCTGCCGTTGCAATTGCATTAAATTTAGATTTAACAGTTAAAGAGATCAAATCAGCCGCAAAGATACTAATACCTGCAAAGGGGAGGTTAGAGGCAAAGCCATTAAAGGATATGCTTCTAATTGATGATACATATAATTCAAATCCTGAATCAAGTAAAGCTGCTATTGAATTAGTTGCAAAAATAAAGTTGTACAAAAACAAATTTTTAATTCTTGGCGATATGTTTGAGTTAGGAAGACAAAGCAAAAAGATGCACGAATCTTTATCAGAGATTATTATAAAACATAATTTTAATGGAGTACTTTTAATAGGCAAAGCTATGAAGCATCTCCATAATAAACTTAAAAAAGAAAAACAGATAACAATTTATTGCAAAGAAAGAACTGAGTTATCAGATTTAATAAATAAGCTTGATTTAAGTGAATCAGTAGTATTAATAAAGGGTTCACGTGGTATGAAAATGGAACAATTCGTAAAACAAATTGAGAATGGGAATAAATAATGTTTTATTACTTATTTGATTACATAAATAAACAATTCAATCCTCCGGGATTCGACATATTCCGCTTTCTAACTTTTAGGTCAGCATTAGCCGCTATTACTGGTCTATTTATATCATTCTATTTCGGACCAAAAATTATAGCCTTGCTAAAGAAAAAGCAGATTGGTCAAACCGTCAGAGATGATGGTCCCCAATCTCACAAACCTAAAGCCGGAACTCCTACAATGGGGGGGTTGATAATTATTCTTGGAGTAGTAATTCCGGTTCTTCTATGGAGCGATATTAAGTCCACGTATATATTATTAGTGCTTTTTGGCACGGTGTTCCTTGCGGGTGTGGGGTTTTTAGACGATTACTTAAAGGTGATTACAAAATTACCTAATGGCTTAATTGCGCGGTATAAATTATTAGGACAAGTGGCAGTAGGATTAATAATTGGTTCGGCAGTTTATTTCCTCCCAGAGTTCTCTCAATTTAATACCGAAACTACATTGCCTTTTTTCAAGAACTTGAATTGGGATTTTTCTTATTTATATATACCTGCCGTAGTTTTTATTATAACAGCTACATCAAATGCAGTGAACTTGACGGACGGATTAGACGGTTTAGCAATTGGTACTCTAATTATTGTAATGATAGCATTAGCACTAATTAGCTATATGTCAGGTAATGTTATTTATGCAGATTATCTAAATATAATGTATTTGCCCGGAGCAGGGGAGTTAACAGTTTTTATTGCTGCATTAATCGGGGCAGGACTTGGATTTTTATGGTTTAATTTTTATCCGGCTCAAGTGTTTATGGGTGATACAGGCTCACTAGCTCTTGGTGGCGCATTTGGCATTTTAGCAATTTTGGTTAAAAAGGAATTACTAATCCCAATTCTTGGTGGTATCTATTTTTTAGAAACAATATCGGTTATTATTCAAAGACTTTATTTCAAATACACAAAGAAAAAATATGGTGAAGGAAGGCGAGTTTTTAGAATGGCTCCTATTCATCATCATTTTGAACTATTAGGTTGGAAAGAGCCACAGATTGTAATTAGGTTCTACATAATTACAATCATTTTAGCAATAATAAGTTTGGCATCATTCAAAATAAGATAATGAATATAGAAAAGAAAAAAATATCGATACTAGGTGCAGTTAGAAGCGGCATTGCTGCTGCTAAGCTTGCGCAGAAACTTAATGCAATCCCTTTTGCGAGTGATATGGGGAATATAGAATCTTTATCGAAAAATATTGCTGAACTTGAACTTCTTAATATCAATTATGAATTGGGTGAGCATAGTGAAAAAGTTTTTAATTGCGATCTGATTGTCGTAAGCCCCGGAGTTCCGACTGAGTCAGAAGTAATTCAAAAAGCAATTAAAAAAAATATTAAGATAGTAAGCGAAGTAGAATTTGCATCTTGGTTTTGCAAAGGAAAGATAATTTCTATTAGTGGTACGAATGGAAAGACAACAACAACAGCTTTATGTGCTCACGTTTTAAGTAATTGTGGTCTTAAAACATATAGTGCCGGAAATATTGGTCTCGCATTTTCTGAAATCGTTCTTGATGTAAAAAAAGATGAATTTGTAGCACTTGAAACATCAAGTTTCCAATTAGATTTTATAGATACTTTTAAGCCTTTTATTTCAGTGATTTTAAATATAACGCCTGATCACTTAGATCGGTATAAAAATAGTTTTGAACTATATAAAGAAGCTAAATACAAAATATTAAAGAACCAAAATGAGAATGATTATTATATTTATAATGAAGATGAAGCAAATACAATCGATAATTTAAAAAATAATAAAGTTAATTTTACCGGGTTCTCAACAAAAAAGATACTTCAAAATGGTGCCTTTTATAATGATGGAGAATTATTTACTGTAAATAACGGTAAAGGGGAAATAATTGGGCATAAAAATGATCTTCTGATAAAAGGTGAGCACAATATTGCCAATGCGCTTTCTGTTATCTGTATCGCTAAAATTATTGGAATCGACAATACTTCATTAAAAGCAGCACTTGGAACTTTTGCCGGAGTGGAACATAGATTAGAATTTGTTAGAACAATTGAAAAAATAGATTTTGTAAACGATTCAAAAGCAACAAATGTAGATTCAGTTTGGGTAGCTTTAAGAAGCTTTGAAAAACCTTTATATCTAATTCTTGGCGGTAAAGATAAAGGAAATAATTATGATCAAATAAAAGATTTGGTTATTGAAAAGGTAAAGAAAATATATGCAATCGGTTCTTCCGCAGAGAAAGTTTATAATTATTTCTCATCAATAGTAGAAACAGAAAAAATCGATTCCTTAGAAAGATGCGTACAAAAAGGGAGAATCGAAGCTAAGCCGGGTTCAGTTGTTCTTCTTTCGCCTGCTTGTGCAAGTTTTGATATGTTTAATAGTTACGAGCATCGTGGTGATATATTTAAAAAAGCTGTGAGAGAATTAAAATGATTAAAGGATCTATCAGAGTAATAATATTATTTACCGGTATTCTCATTTTACTTGGTGGGATTATAGTTTTCACGGCAAGTAGTACTATTAGTGCGGAAAAATTTGATAGCCTTTATTCCCTATTCAAATTGCATTTAGTAAAGATGATATTCTCAATTATTGGCATGTCATTTTTTGCAATTCTGGTACCTTATCAGAAACTAAAAAAATATAGCAAGTATTTGTTAATGGGAATTGTAGTGGTCTTAGTCCTAACTTTTTTAATAATGCCTTCGGTTAAAGGGGCATCAAGATGGATTAACTTGGGGTTTATGAAATTACAGCCTTCAGAAATTGCGAAATTATTTTTAATAATTCACCTTGCTCATTTTCTAGAAAGAAAAGGAGAAGGAATTAAAGATTTCAAAAATGGATTTGCTTTAGCACTTTTTTGGATATTTCTGATTTCAACATTAATCTTTCTACAGCCAAATTTTAGTTCTGCAATAATTATAGGGTTTATTTCATTTGCTATTCTATTTGTAGGAGATGCAAAAAAATCTCATGTATTTGGAACTATTGCTACTGTTGCAACACCTTTAGTAACTGTAATGATGTTTGTTCAGCATACAAGAGAAAGAATAATTGGATTTGTAAAAAGTTTTCTTGAAGGTGGAGACCCGAATATTCAAGTATATCAAGCAAAAGTAGCGTTAGGAAGCGGGGGCTGGTTAGGTAGAGGTATCGGTCATAGCAGGCAAAGTGATCTTTTTCTCCCTGAATCTTATGGCGATTTTATTTTCTCGATCTTAGGTGAAGAAGCTGGACTTGCAGGAGCAATAGCAGTTCTCACTTTGTATTTAGCCATTTTTCTCTGCGGTTTATATATAGCAAAAAAGACTAATGATAAATTTGGACAACTTTTGGCATTTGGGATATCGTTTAATATTCTAATTACTGCTTTTATTAATGCAGCTGTTGTTGCCGGTATTGTACCAACAACTGGAATTACATTGCCCTTTATTAGCTATGGGGGAACGTCAATAATTATGTTTGCTATCTCTGTAGGAATATTAATTAATATAGGTAATCAAGCAGCTTCAACAGGCGAAATGAAACTGGCTCAATATTGAAAACTAAATCTAAATATCGTTTCTTGTTTGCAGGCGGAGGAACTGGTGGACATATATTTCCTGCAATTGCAGTGGCTCAGCAAATAAGAGTATTACAGCCTGATGCTGAAATATTATTTATTGGAACCAAAAATAAAATTGAAGCAAGGGCAGTTCCTTTTAATGGTTTTGAATTTAAGTCAATTTGGATCTCAGGATTTCAAAGAAAAAAGAAAGTGGAAAATTTATTATTCCCATTAAAGTTGGTGATTGGTTTATTACAATCACTTTGGATTAACATAAAATTTCAACCTAATGTAGCGATAGGTACAGGTGCTTATGTCTCTGGTCCGGCAATATGGGCTGCTAATGTAATTGGGGCAAAAATTATTTTACTTGAACAAAATAGTTATCCCGGATTTACGAATCGTTTATTAGAAAAAAAAGCAGATCAGATCCATATCGCTTTTGAAGATTCGAAAAAATATTTTAGAGAGCAAATAAAAACTCAATTATCAGGAAATCCAATTAGGATTAACTTGTTATTAAAGAATCATAAGGAATCAATAGAGCATTACAATTTAGATTCGACTAAATCAGTATTATTGATACTTGGCGGTAGTCTAGGTGCACGCTCGATTAATAAAGCATTACTTCAAAACGTACAAAAATTAATTGAAGCTGATATTCAAGTATTATGGCAGTGCGGTAAATTATATTACGATGAATACAAACATTTGGAATCAGACAGTGTAAAGGTAATACCATTCGCTGATGATATGAGCACACTGTATTCTGCGGCAGATTTAATATTAGCAAGAAGTGGAGCCACTACAATTGCAGAAGTTGCATTTCTTGGACTTCCGGTAATTTTTGTTCCCTCAACTAATGTTGCCGAGAATCATCAATTTATAAATGCTAAATCGATTGTTGATAAAGATGGAGCGGAATTAATTGAGGATAAAGATCTCAATAGTTTGCTTTATGAAAAAGTGAAAGAATTAATAGATAATAAAAGCAAAAAAGAATTGCTTAGTAAGAATATAAAATTATTTTCAAAACCGGATGCCGCCAAAATAATTGCTAAAGAAGCAATTAAACTTTCAGAAATAGTGTAATAAGGAATTAGTAGAATGATGATGAAAACAATTAAAAATATTCATTTTGTAGGAATCGGCGGAATAGGAATGAGCGGTATTGCAGAAATTCTTTTAAGCCAAGGATTTATAATTACCGGTTCTGATCTTAGTAAATCAACAGTTACCGATAGATTAGAAAAATTGGGAATAAAAATTTATGAAGGGCATTCCGAAAGTAATTTAGTGGAAGCAGATGTCGTGGTTTATTCATCAGCAGTAAAATTAGATAATCCTGAAGTTAAGTCTGCTATTGAAAGAAAAATACCTGTAATCAAACGTTCTGAAATGCTTGCAGAGTGTATGAGAATGAAATATGGGATTTCAATAGCAGGTACACATGGAAAGACAACAACTACATCGATGGTTGGAGCAGTTTTAACAGAGGCAGGAATAGACCCAACTATTATCGTTGGTGGAATATTAAAGGGACTTGGTGAATCAAATGCACGTCTTGGAGTTGGTGAATATATAGTAGTAGAAGCAGATGAATTTGACAGGACGTTCTTAAAGCTTACCCCTACAATTGCAGCTTTAACAACTTTAGAAAAAGAACACCTTGATACTTATAAAGATTTGGATGATATAAAAGGTGCATTTATAGAATTTGCAAATAAAGTGCCATTTTATGGTTTCGTAATATTGTGCTTAGATGAACCAGCGCTTCAAGACATTATACCGCACATTAATAAAAAGATTTTTACGTATGGATTATCGCCGCAGGCAGATATTCAAGCCATAAATATAAAGTACAGCGCAGGTTTCTCTGAATATACAGTAAAATATCTTGGCGATGAATTAGGCAGAATTAAATTGAATATGTCCGGTCTTCATAATATTAAAAATTCTTTAGTTGCTGTTTGCGTTGCTAAAGAATTAGGTGTGGAATTCGGAAAGATTAAAAGCGCACTCGAATCATTTACTGGAGTTTTTAGAAGATTCGAGAAAAAATATGATAAGGATATAATGGTCGTTGATGATTATGCCCATCATCCTACTGAAATAAATGTAACGTTGGATGGAATAAGAAAGGGTTGGGATAGAAGGTTGATAGCTGTTTTCCAGCCTCATCTTTTCAGCAGAACAAGAGATTTTTATGCGGAGTTCGGAAGATCGTTTTTAAATTCTGACATTTTTATTTGTACTGATGTGTATCCGGCACGCGAAAAACCGATTGAAGGTATATCAGGCGAACTTATTATTAATTCATCAAAAGCTTTTGGTCATAAGAATGTAATATACGTACCGGACAAAGAAAAAGTACCTGAGCTATTAAAAAGCATATACAAAGAAGGGGATATAATTATTACTATGGGTGCCGGTGATATATATCGATATGGAGAAAAATTTATTGAGATGATTAAAAATGACTAAGAGATTTCCTTACATATTAAGCTCGATTTTATTTATTCTACTTTTTGCGCTTGTTGCAGGGTTGTCGATATTTTTAATGCCTGTAAAAAAAATGCAAATTAATTTAATCGAATTAAAGGGAAATATATATCTGCCAAAAGAAGATTATCTAAGATATGCACATTTACTCAACAAAAATGAATACAGATATCTTGATCTAAAAACAATTAAAGATAGAATAAAAAAACATCCGTATATAAAAAATGCCGAAGTCCGAATCGATGGTTTTAATAAAGCTTTGATAAGCATCTCCGAGAAACCGTTTGATGCAATACTTATCGATGACTCCAAACAGTTTCTTGTAACGGAACAAGTAGAATTAGTTCCTTTGTTTGAAGGGACTAAATATGTTGATTTCCCTTTAGTGAAAAATCCAAAGACATCAAAAGTATTTAGAATGATGAAATTTTATAAAAATAATAGCGATCTAATTACAGGATTGAAAATTCTTGCTGCATTAAAATTGATTAATCCATCGCTATATCAAAATTTATCAGAAATTGATTTAAGGAAAGGGAAAGATATTCTGTTTTATTTATCAGATTCAGCTTATCCGGTATTAATTGGACGTGGAAACGAAATAAAAAAGACGCTCTGTTTTAATTCTTTGTATCCTTATTTGACAAATGAAGAGAGCAAAAATATAGATTATGTGGATTTACGATTTAATAATTATATGTACTTAGGTATCAATAGGGATTCAGTGAAAAGCTTGGAGAGCAGTATATGAAAAGGAATATTATAGCAGGATTAGACTTAGGTACAACAAAAGTTTGTGCTGTAATTGCAGAGCAAACAGAAAACTCAGTTAATATATTAGGATTTGGGAAAGCTCCCTCAGAAGGTATGAATAGAGGTCTAGTTGCTAATATCTCTAAAACAGCAGAATCAATTAAGTCAGCAATCGATATAGCCGTAAATAGAGCCGGAATTTCGATAGTGGAAATTAATGTAGGTGTAGCAGGTGAGCATATTCAAAGCTTACGACATAGAAATTATGTTACAATTTCTAATTTAGAAAAAGAAGTTACACATGACGATTTAGAAAGGTTGAATAATGATGTTAAGACAATTAGGATACCATCAGATCAACAGATATTACACATCATACCGGAAGAGTTTTTTGTTGATAATCAAGGCGGAATTGAAGACCCGATTGGTATGGCAGGCTCTAAACTTGAAGCGGTAAATCATGTGGTTTTAGCTTCGATACCGGCAATGCAAAATATTAAAAAATCAGTCGAGCGTGCCGGATATTCAATAAGGGAATACATTCTTCAACCGATTGCATCTTCAATGTCTGTTTTAGATGAAAACGAAAAGGACCTTGGTGTGGTTCTTATTGATATTGGCGGTGGCACGACTGATGTAGCTATTTTTCATAATAAAAGTATAAAGCATACCAAAGTTATTGGCATCGCTGGTAATAAAGTTACTAATGATATTAGAGAATCTTTAGGAATAGTTACTACGGAAGCAGAAAAATTAAAACGTGAACATGGGTATGCTTTCGAAGGTGCAATAATTAAAGAAGAAGACATATATATAAAAGGGGTTGGTGCGAGAGGGGATGTGAAGATTCCACTAACTCTTCTAACACAAATTATCAGTCTTAGGATGCGAGAATTATTCTCGATAGTTGATAACGAAATTCGTCAATCAGGATTTAGAAATAAAATTAAAGCTGGAATTGTTCTAACCGGCGGTGGCTCTTTATTAAATGGATGCACAGAATTAGCAGAAGATGTTTTTGGTATGCATGCTAGGATAGGTGTTCCAACAGGTTTCGGGGAAGGATTATTAAGTGAAATTGAAAGCCCTGAATTTGCTACCGTTGCTGGTTTAATAAAAAATCTACCTGGTTCTGCTTTCGAGAAAATCGAAATTAATGTGAAACATGCAAAATTTAAAAATCCAATTAAAGGTCCATCGGTTTTTAGTAAAATAGTAAAATTTTTTGAAGGATTATAAAAATAACCACAACAAGGAGGATTTATGTCAGAAATATACGAATCCACAAAAAGAAACAGATTTATACAATTAGATCCGGGAGGTAAAAAATTGAGTGCATCATTACGAGTTGTTGGAGTTGGAGGCGGGGGGTGTAATGCAATTGAAAGCATGATTAAACGCGGACTTTCAGGCGTTGATTATATTGCAATTAATACCGATGCACAGGTGCTTGAAGTGAATAGTGCGGGCACAAAAATACAGCTTGGTACTAATATAACACGCGGTCTAGGTGCAGGAGCAGATCCACAAGTAGGCAAAAAATCTGCAGAAGAAGATAGAGAAAAATTAGAAGATGCACTCGCCGGAAGCGATATGGTATTTATTACTGCCGGAATGGGTGGCGGTACCGGTACCGGTGCAGCTCCAATTGTAGCAGCTGCGGCAAAGAGTATAGGTGCATTAGTAATCGGTATTGTTACTAAGCCATTCAGATGGGAAGGTAAAAAGAGAATGAAAAATGCCGAAGAGGGAATTGCAGAATTAAAGCAGTATGTTGATAGTTTAATTGTTATTCCAAATGAAAGAATTATCGGAATTATGGATAGCGCAGTTTCTGCTTTATCCGCATTTGATAAACCAAATGAAGTATTATACGAAGCAACAAGGGGCATTTCTGATATTATTACGATTCAGGGTTTAATAAATGTTGATTTCGCTGATGTTCGTTCGGTAATGAAAGCAAGCGGCGATGCATTAATGGGATGTGGAATTGCTAGTGGAGAAAATCGCTCAACAGAAGCTGCTCAAAAAGCAATATCTTCTCCTTTATTGGAAGGTGTTTCAATTAAAGGGGCTAAAAATGTTTTAATAAATATTTCCGGCTCTGCTTCTGTTACTATGCAGGAGATTGATGAGGGAAATAGAATAATTCAGGAAGCAGCCGGTGAAGAGGCAAATATCATTTTCGGATTCGTTAATAAAGAAGAGCTAAATGAATATATCTCTTATACTGTGATTGCAACAGGTTTTGAACAAAAAGCTACCGGGAAAATTAACGTAGAAAAACCGGAAGCTAAACAGAATACAGCTACCGGTACTCATGGCGGATTCGCAAGAAATATGTTCGAGAATAACAACACCAATTATGATGTTAATGATCTTGACATTCCTACTATTCAAAGAATGAATCGTGATTTTGATAACAAAAATTTATTCTCGGATAATTCTTATGGACAAGAGAAAAAAGGTAAAAAACCGGGAGATGAAGATAGTTCTACATTTCTACGAAAAATAATGGATTAATAGGTTCATATATATTGTTGTAATTTGGGCTGTAAAATGTTTCCCCTTGTTGTGGTACAGGGTAAAAACCGGAAACTTTTACAGCCTTTTTTTATTAACAATTTCTTTGTTTTTTATTTTTAATAGAATTTGTAACTTTATTACTTGAATAAATGTTAAAGAATATGAAAAAAATATTAATTGTAGTAATTATATATTTCGCTATTTCTACGCATATTAATGCTCAGGAATACGATCAAGTCGGGTTGGTATCTCGATTTGGAATTTCAGCAGGTGTATTTCCTGTTTGGGTTTTCCCCGATCTCGGACCAATAAATAATGAAATTTCTAAAATGGGTCTGAATAATCTCTCGTCAAGTGTTTTTACTCTCGGTGGTGGTGGTTATGCATATATTATGCTTATTGATAATCTTCGGTTGGGTGGTTTGGGTTTCGGCGGCTCTACTTCTGAAAAAAAAATAGTGAACGGATTTCATAAAGAAGTAGAGTATAGCTATGGTATAGGAGGACTAACAGTGGAATATACTCTTCCAATTAATATAAGCAGATTTGCTATCTCTGTGGGTGCTATTATTGGTGCAGGAAGTGCAGAGATTGATATCTATCAAAATAAAAGTAATCTTCCTTGGGATGTTGTTTGGAATGACGTTCAACAACAAGGAAAAACAACTGATAACATAAATAGAAAATTAAAAAATTCATTTTTTACTTTCGCTCCTACTCTAAATGTTGATATAGCTATTACACGCTTTATGGCTATTAGATTAGGCGGAGGATATATTTATACTCTTAATAGGGATTGGAAAGTCGATAATGATATTGATCTCAAGGGAGTTCCTTCGGGATTAAATAGCGATACATTTTTTATTCAAACCGGATTATTATTCGGATTTTTTACATTTTGAAACCAACAAATTAGTATGAAAAATATCTTAGTAACGGGTGGTGCCGGATTTATTGGCAGTAATTATATCAACTATATACTTAGTAAAAGAGAAGATATCTTCATTGTTAATCTTGATAAACTTACTTATGCAGGGAATCTTGAAAATCTAAAATTTATTGAGAATAACAAAAATTATGCTTTTGTAAAGGGCGATATTGTTAATAGTGAGTTAGTCGATTATATTTTTAGAAAATACAAAATTGATCATGTAGTTAATTTTGCAGCAGAATCCCACGTAGATCGAAGCATTCTTGGTTCGGAAGTTTTTTATCAATCGAATGTAATTGGTACGAATGTATTACTCGAAGCAAGCAAACGTTTCGATGTAAAGAAATTTTTACAGGTTTCTACTGATGAAGTATATGGAAGTTTAGGTGCTGAAGGTTTATTTACAGAAGATAATCAGATAGTTCCTAATAGTCCATATTCATCAAGCAAAGCAGCCGCCGAT
>JALNXG010000018.1 GCA_023230485.1 Melioribacteraceae bacterium | reverse complement strand
GAATCATAACCTCTATATTCAAGTCTTTTAAGACCGTCTATTAAAATTGGTACACAATTTTTGCTTCCAATATAGCCAACTATACCGCACATAATTTCTCCTTGATTGAAAAAATATTAACGCTATTGCGGCAGAGTTAGAGATCCGGGCAATGGCGCAATAAAAGCCCATTGAGCTTTTGAAAGTAGAATTTGTTTTCTTTACTTAGATCTGTCATAAAATATTTGGATATATAATTAATCCCTCAAGTTCTTAAATTTGGGGATAAAAAACAAGGAAAGAAAAAAATAAATTCGCATCGGTAAGTTTTCATTTAATTATTAATAGCATGCGGATAATTCTCTTCACGATTCTGGAATGATAGAATATCCGGTTTTTGGATTACACCATTATCTAAATTTATAGCCTGACGAATGGTTTCATTTTTTTGCCAACTTTCATAACCCTCAATTCGGGGTTCATCTTCTTTGCCTTCACGAATGCGCACATAATGGCAATCAAGTATTTCTTCACGGACTTCATGATCGGGACGCGATGCCTCCGGATTGTTCTGCTAATTCCTCATCTGAAATATCAAAAGGTTTACCGTAACCCTCCTCAAAAATCAATTGTCTTTTAATATCTTCCGGCAGCCGAATTAGGTGATCGGGGTGAATCGGAAGGCGTTTCTCATCTTTCTTTTTGGAAGTATCAATGACTCCAAATTTTAACTTTTTCATAAAGTCTCCTATTATATATATTCATTATCAATTATTATTCATTTTTTCAGTGTGTAGGTGTTTCGCTTTAATATAAGAATATTATTATTGAAATGCTTCATATGCAAGTTATTTATCGAGGAGTTAATTTTCAGTGGGAAATTTAATCGGGAGTTGGAGTAGATTGATTATTCATACAGAATTAAGGTAGTTTCATTGCGAATTTAATTGCAAAGAATTATATTAGGTGATTGAAATGTAATTAGTAGTATTTTTAATGCACCCGTAGCTTAATTGGATAGAGCATCTGACTACGGATCAGAAGGTTTGGGGTTCGAATCCCTACGGGTGTACAAACAAACCTCGTTTTTTATCCCGAAAATGAGGTTTTTTATTTTAAACCATCCCAACTTGTCCTAGATTGTTACCATAATTGTTACTACTTCTACTTTTCCCGATTCGAGTTTATAAATTAATTGAGCAAAGATAATAAGCTATGCACAATATTCTTGATATTTTGGGCAAAGGTACTTAGCTATGCCCAAATATTGTAAATAATTGGGCATAGAAAACACTTTATCTATTTAAGGAGACTCTGAAATTCCGGAGAATAGTATATCTTATCATTTTTGTATTTATATGATTGAATCAAATATAAACGTTCTAGTTCAGAAAAATATTTAGAGGTAGTATTACGAGAAATACCGAGTGATGTTTGTAGTGTTTTTTGATTGTAAAAAGGAGAACTAAAAAGATATTCTATAAGATCTGCGCTGTAAATCTTCGTTTTGTCCTTAATTTCTAATCGATATTTTTGCATTAATTCTCTGATACTAATGACAGATTTTGTAGTATTGATTGATTGAGATTCAACAGCATTTAATATATAGATTATCCATTCCTTCCAATTATCTTTTTGCGTAACCCCTCGGAGCAGATTATAATATTCGTTTTTATTTTGATTTATATAACCACTCAAAAACAGAATTGGCAATTCTAATCGCTTAACCATACAAAGATACAACACCATAAGTATTCTTCCTGTACGTCCATTGCCATCCAAGAAAGGATGAATTGCTTCAAATTGATAATGCAATACTGCCATCTTGATTAAAGGATCAATTTTGTCTGAAGAGTCATTAAAATAATCTTCATAATTTTTAAGCAGTTTACGTATTAAATCCTCACCTTCCGGGGGAGTATATACTATCTTGCCACTATTTTTGTTTTGAATTTTTATACCGGAGATTTTTCTAATACCAGGTTTTGATGGTTCTAAAATAGATTGTATTGTAATAAAAGAATTTGTGTTAAGGAACTCTTTTGCAGTAACTAAATTATATCCTTTTAAAAGTGCTTCTCTATAATTTTTTGTTTCCTTTTGTTCAATCTTTAATTCTGATTCTTCGAGATAAGTAACTTGGATGGCTTCGTTAAATGTTGTATGTATATTTTCGATTTCGGAACTTGCTACGGCTTCACGAAATGAAAGAGGTTCAATTAAAAGATGACGATTTGGAATAGATTTTGCCTCCCCGCTTAAACGAGTTAAAGCAATATTAGCAGTGTTAACTTTTTTTAATATTTCAACATCATCAAAATTAAAAGTTGGTGGGAGAATTGGTAAATTATTATGTGGTAACTCCGGATAAAATTTATTTTTCATAATGTTTTAAGATTTCTTTATAAATAAAAAATAGATTGCCAACATAAATTTTTAGAACTGCTACCTATAAAGAATAATTTATATTTTAGACAAAAATAGCAATTAATTTTTATGAATGATAATGAAATTTTTATTATTCCATTCTGTTATAGTTATTATCTTTAAGGAATTTTTCTTTTGCACTCCCCTGTTTTAGAAATGATTTATTTTATCCTATTTCCTTTTTTATCTATATAAAACCACGCGGTACTTTCGGTTATGGTATGTTCCGGATCAGTTTCATTTTCTACAATTTTACATTCCAAAGCCACTCTTGCAATTCCGTTTTCAAATCGATCGGCGCATTCATATTTCGGTTTTATTACTACAACACCATCACTATCGGAATAACCTATTTTCCCATTCCTTACTATTCTAAATAGACCATCTTTTAACCAGTCGGGTCCATTATCGAACATATAGGCTTCAAATAAAACATTTTCATTTCTGTTAATTGCTACAATCTTGGATTTGGTTAACTTATCATCAAATACAAAAGCAAAATTCTTGAACGTATCGGTGAAGCAATGCTGATACTTTCCATTAGCGATAATAATTTCTCCTTGAATATTTCTATAACCAAAAGATGACCCATTGGTAGAATCGTTTTCATCTGAATACCTTACAAGGTAATCGGTATGAATTGAATCGACATCAGTATATTTTTGAGTTTTATTCACTCCCGATTCATTTCCATTACAACCGGTAAATATCAACAGCACCAACCCGATAATAAAATTCCGCCTTTTGTTAATATGTCTAAAGGGATTTTTCAAGTTGTTTTAATTTCTGCATAGAACTTACCTTTTGAGAATTTAAATTTGAAATTACTCTATTATTTTTACTTGGTATTCTTTTTTAAATAATCGATCGAAGCCTGGGTTGGATTGATAAAAGAAACCATCCCAACTTTATCTATACTATAGAGCAAAGCAATCATTTTTTGGTAACGTTCCTGCTTACCGGCTCTAATAATTTTACGATTATCAGCATATATTTTTTTGATTTCTTCTACATTCCCCACATCGCTATCTGGGTGTTTCTTGGCATATTCACTATTAGCTAATTCATGGGCATAAGCCACTGCATTTTCTTCTGAATTTATTGCAAGCCCATCTTCCCAGAACTCAGCAACATATTTATAATCACCCGTAGATTGGACCCTAACTTCCCATTCCTTTTCCAACTTTTTCTGATCATACTTCCCGATAGTAGTAATAATCATTATAAACATTCCAGCATCAAAGTGTGTTTGTTCTGCATAATTAGTAATTGATTGTGTACCTAAAGCCTGACATTCATCTCTCATTTCTTCGGTCCAAGTTTTTGTTTGGATATCAATCAATTTATTCTTCTCAGATTCAGGATCAAATGATTTTACGAGTGAATCCAAATCAGAGAATATCCGACTTTTTATCGATACAAATTTTGGATCTTTTTTATCCAGATAAACAGTTGCTGCATTTTTTATTGTTTTCAAAGTTTTCCCTGAATTATTTGATTGAGAGAAACAATATCCGCTGCCGAATAAAATTAGAACACACATTCCAATAATCATTTGTAGTGAACGTATTTTTTTTGAAGGTTTATTTGATTGCATTTGCTAATCCTCAAGTTATTAAAATGTTTTGTGCTTGTTAATTGACATGCTTACCAATTAAGTATTACCGAAGCTTGAAACATACTATCATTATAATTGAGTCCCCCGCCTGAAAGATCTTTATAGTTGGAAATATTTCCTTGCAATTGGAAACGTAGCAATTTTGAAATCATAATATTAGTTCCAAGAGTAACCATCACGCGCTTTGTTAAGCTTTCCTCATTAGAGATGGTTCCGCCTAGATTAGCGGAAATACTTTCGCTTAACTGATAACTCCCATTGAGATCAAATTCGGTTAAATTACTTGAGATAGAGAGTATTTTAGATTGAGACAAACTAAAGGTCGAACTTAGTGAAAGCGGAAATTCGAAATTAAGATTTTGATTAATCATATATGATGTATTCGAAAATTCAGTAGAGGTATTACCGAGCATGGAGTTCTGCGATTGAGTATTAAATGAGAACATTGTTGATGCATACATACCGGAAAATTGATAGGAATAACCGGTCATAAATGAGAAAGAATCGAATGTGTTTTTCATCAGTAGCGTAACGAGGACATTATCGTTTCTTTGTGAATATGGAGAATAATTAATTTGGAAAAACGGCAGCTTTGGGAAATAGAATCCTAGATTAATTCCGAACGATGTTGTAGTCGTAGTAGATTGTTTCCAATTGATTAGATTATCATGATAAACTCTAAAGAATGTTTTCAACGTTATTTTCTTTTCTGCTATTTTCTGATCGAACTTTGCATCAAATTGAAATTGATCCTGTCGTAAATTTGGTGCTCCCAGAGATATAAATCCGGGACCGATTCTATTTACGCCTAATGAAAAATATGTGGCAGTCGCCTGATTATTAAAAGCAAATTTCCCTTTCCAAGCGTAATCAAATGAGGTACTTAGCTTCGGAGTTAATAGATCGTTAATAAAGCCCGGAATCGATCCGCTTGTAAAATCTGCATCATTCAAATTTCGTGTTAATCCGGATACCGCTCCCTCTCCATCAATCTCAATTAAATTATTAAATAAATTGAGTTTACCTTCAGAACCGAGCACCACATTTTCTTGAGGTGTTAATGATAAATTGGAAGGACTTACTTGAATCGAATTGGGATCATCTTTCATTTTTACGGCAGATAAAAAGAAATGAGTATTTTCTTTTTCACCGAATCCAAATTGACCGGATAAAAATGATCTTTTAAACGATACATCATTGATACCATCCAGATTATTTCCCACTGCCACAGCGAAGTATAATATTCCGAGTTGGTAACCAAGATCCAATCCATTAACGGGCACACCATTAACTGTGAAATCTGAATATGTTGGATATGTTCTTCCAATTCCGAGCGTTTTAATATTTAGAAAAAACTTCTCCGCCGGAGAAATTAGCCCAAGTTTTTCCGCATTATCAACAAGTTTAGAAGGATCATTTAATGTAGCGGGATCAATTTTTCCTAAAGTTGAATCGGCTGAAGAGATAGCCGAACTTGCTTTCTCTGAAATGCGTTCTTTAATCTTTGATTTCAAGCGTTCGATATCAAGAATAAATGAAACACTGTTCAAACTTTGCCGGCTCGAATTATTTAATGAACTCAAATAGATATTGAGCCCGAATGGAATATCGTAAACTGACAGACGGGGATTAATTTCAAGAGTCTTATAAGTAGAAGGAAGCTGCGAGAATTGTGGCGGTTTGCTATTCGATACGATTGCCAATTTTGCATCACCCGAAAATACCAATGCACCGGGAGTGCTTAAGATATCTATTGGAGGAGTGTTCCTAAACATGCTTAGAGCAGAAGCTCCTGAACTTCTAATTGAGAATGAGGATAAACCTGAAGGCAAACCCGATTTATCAAAAAAGCCGGACGAACTGTATTGAACAGTTCCGGCATTACTTACATCATACCTTATCTTACTCTCCTCTCCACCCTGAATTTCAAATGATCTTACTTCACTTTCCTGAATTTTGAAATCACCTGCAAATGCTTCCACCGACCAAGCGTACTTTCTGCCCGGCATTAAAGATTGTGCGGCAATCGGATAGCGTATTGTGGTTGTGGATAAATTAAACGATTGATAATAAAGAGGGTTTGAAGCCATTGCCGAATGGACGGACTGATTCCCGTAAATTTCCACAATTTTTAATCGGTAGCTAATTCTTGCACCGGGTGGAACGGGAATGGGCGGAAGCCATGAAAAAATAACGATGGGGCTATTTTTGCTCCTATTAACCGGCTTCTTATTATTATCTGTTAACTTCTTTGGGTCACCAACAACTTCATCCCAATCATAATCCTTTTTCTTTTTCAAGTCGCCGACAGCTTCATCCCAATCTCTATCTTTTTTCTTTTTAGATATTTCTGATGTAGAGTCTTCCCATTGTGTATCCGTAGTTTTATCAATTTCTGCATCTTCATTGAAATTATCGCCTAAAATCTCACCATCCATAGGAGAAACCAATTCCATACGATTAAAATTTTCAATATTAACCGAAATGCAATCAGTAGCAATCTGCTTTCCATCTGCTGCATCTATAACGGCGATGCAAATATTATAGCTACCGGATGGCAGTCCGCCGGTGTTAAGAATAATATCTTTGTAGCGGCTGTTCGATTCGCTTACAGAGAAAGGACCGAGATCGCGTCCTGAGACAGCTTTCACTCCTTTCTGAAGTGTGATTATAGAAGAAGTAGCTTCGATAACCTTCCCCTGCAAAGATTCCGTAGCAGTTCCTATTAAATAAACATTTATGGGTCTATCACCGCCATTGATAAGAACAATTTTCCAAAACTCCTCCACTTTAAACTGATAAGGCGGGGGCTGCTGAAGTTTAACAGAAACTTGAGCAAATGTCGATATGGCAGCTATAAAAAACAGTAATAAAATTTTATATATTTTCATTTCATTTTCCTTAAATATTTATGATGTCAGAATCCGCATTATTCTCCGACATTGAACTACTTCACCTACTCAATATTTTTACCAAGTACATTACTCATTTTAGATTGACCGCCGTCTTCCGTAATAACTTTTATTGCATAGTAATTTTCTTTATTCACGTTCTTATCGGTATAAGATTTTTCTTTAGTCGTATCATATTGTTGTAATTTCCCTTTATCGTCCCTCTTATAGATCATAAAGACGTGTTCTGCCTTTAGAGGAGGATATTCCCATTTAAGAATGATATTTTTCTTTTCCACATCTATACTAAATTTTTCAATTGATGGTCTTAGACCTGTATCGTAAGGTTTTCCATAAACCGTAGATGAATATTTTGAAAAGAGTCCGCTTATGTCTTTAGCCCTAATTGAATAATAATATGTTGTTCCGGTTGTTACGGTAGTATCAACGTATTTTGTCTCCTTTGGTCCCGTGGTATTAAGATTTTCCCATTTGGATTGTAAATCGGTCTTTCGATAGATGATATGCTCATTAACATCTTCGCTGCTGCTCGGTACGAATCGGAGTTCAATCTTTTTTTCTCCTACAATCACATCATTAAATAGAGGAATAACAGGTGGGATAGTATCCGGTCGAACTACTTTTAGTACATTTGAAAATTCTGATTGATTGTAATTAAAATCGAGGGCTTTAATTTTATAGTAAATAATAGGGGTTAAAGAATTTAATGAAACAGTATCTTTAAACTCCGTAAGAACTTTTTGATCTAAGGAATCGTTATTCATGAATCCCTCATAAATAGTTGAAAATTCGTGCTCTTCACTATTTGATCTAAAAAGTCTATAACCCATCAGGTCTTTCTCTTTATTTTTCTCAACTATAATCGTAACAACTCCTAATGAATCTATTTTACCGGAGATAAAAATCGGTTTAACCGGAGGTATAGAATCGATTAGAGTAACTGAAACAGGAAATGAAGAACTAACATTATTAGCTGTATCGACTGCCTGAACCAAATAATAATTTGGTTCTCCGGGGATAAAGGTAGTATCGATAAATGTTCTTGAATTTTTCGGGAGCATAGTGTTGTGAAGTACTTTAAATTCTCCTTCATTTTTATCTGATCGAGCAACAAAAAAACCATTTAAGTCAGGAGCGGGAGTCGGATTCATTTTCCATGTAACCAAAACTTCCTTATCTTTTACATGTTTCGGTTGCGGCAGGAATGGATTTTCGGGAGGTGTTAAATCCTTCGGCATCCCTTTAACTTCTGCAAACTGTACTTTTTCTCCAAATAACGTGTAACCAAAAAATCTATATGTATATGTTTTATAATTAATTAGATTTTTGTCATTATATCCACTTCTTGATTCGCCGGTTGGAGAGCTGCCGCCTAAGTTATATATTGGTGCCTCATTTAATTTGATAAATGTGGATTCCCCGGGATTAGCCCGCTCTACAAAATATCCGGAAATCTCGGGTACTTCTATCCAATTAAAAAATAATTCTGTATCTCCTTGTTTAACATATACCTGATTATTAAAGCCATTCCGAGGCTTTTCAACTAAAATTCTATAATCAACTGAGAGGATTTCATAAATATTCGATTTCTCAATGGGTCTAACTCTATATAGATATGTTTCTCCTTTTTTTGCAGTTTTATCTGTATAAGATAAGCCCAATGCATCAGCTACATTAGCATTTTTTATAGCCGAGAGTGCAAATATCATGTATTCAAAATCTTCTTTACTTTTTTGCTCCTTTAATTCAGCGATTCCTTTTTCGAAATTAAAAGCGCCACCCTCTTTCTTATCAATGTTTTTCAGGAAATCACGGGCAATTTCTAGCTCACTCTTTGAGTCTAAGTTTTTCTCATTACTAATTGCAGTTTCCCACTGTCCATCATTATAAGGGGATACTCTTGCTATCTCGTTATAGACTAGGGTATCGGTTTCGCTTCTTTGAATTGTTGAGTCGAAAAGCATTCTATCAATAATAAACCCGCTTTTAAATCCGACTTCTAAAACAGATTTTTTATCAGGGATAAACCGTAGTTCAACACCTTTGCCTTCTGTATATCTGCCAACAATATTTATATAGCTTGTCGGGATTAATGTAGAATCCGTCTCTTGAGCAAATGCGATGTTTGCAAATAAAAACATCGCCACTATATATATTAAGTGCTTATTGTGATTTAGTTTTTTTGTTATTATTAAGTTTTTCATAGTCATCTTTATTTTACTTTATTTATTAGAATGCTTTTTGTATTACCTGAACTTGCAACAAGAACCATAGGACCTGTCCGGAATTTTTTTATAACAGTTTGAGTAACAGGACTATTATTTTTGTTTTTCGCATCTACCCAAGTATTACTTATAAATTCTTTTAATGTAGCTGTTACAGTAAAAGTATAATCCTTATTTATTGTTAAGGTATTTTTAACCTCCGGAGGTTCGGGCGGTAAATTATTATAAGTATTACTTGCCGGAGGCAACGGATAACTCGTAAATATTGGTTGTCCAATACTTGCACTAGTTTTTGCTGTCATCTTCCCGGAATTTAGAAATGTATTAAGAGTATTAGGTTTATTCAGAGTTTGAGTCGAACCTAATGTTTTTGGAGTTGCAGTATTGATAGAGATTGGGTTTAATACAGTATATAAAAACTCTCCGAGATTATTTTCATTTTTCTTTAATGCCACATTCGAATTTGAGCCATCATCATTATGAATTTTCATGTTGGTGGTAATTACCATCTTAAAGGTTCTATTTTTTATTGAACCATCGGATTGTTGTTCCGAAACATCAAAAACATTATTAGGTATTAAACCATACAGGACTGATATTGGAGAGTCAAGGGGAAAATTATATTGCTGACCTGTGGGATGAACATATTTAATTAATAATTGTTTTTGATCTTCTGCAGCATCTCCTTGTGTAACAGGTGCACCACTTCCGGCACTAGTTATTCCTGTGCAATTAGTACCGTATTCAAAAGATTTATTAAAAGAGGTATTTATCAAATAATCATAATAATAATGTGTACATGCTGACCAATTAAGTTTATTCCAATGACCTAAAGGGTGGTATCTGTGACGAAACGGTCCTCCGACTTTAACTAAGCCTATAATTTCTCCGGCAACATATACCGGATTTGGAAATTTTCCTTGTAGCCAACCACCGGCTTTGATATCGGCAAGATTCCATGTAGAGCTTCCCTTTTGAACAGAAGCTAAAACAGAAGCATAAAAGCCGACACTCCCGGATGCCTGCCATCCATTTATTCCAATTCGTTCAGAAGAATTTTCACAGTTCTGACCATTATATTCGGCAAAAGCTAAATTCAATTCTGCCCCTGCTGATAATGCTAGAGATGCACTGGCTGCTCCCCCCAATAAACTGATACTTAGGTTTTTATTAAATTCAAACCCGATTCCTAATGCTAATCCTTTACCCGTTTTTGTATTTGAATTTGTTACTCCTTCGGTCTCTACGTTAAGGGAGGTTCCAGGGAATTGAGCAGTATAACCATTGATAAAGGTTTGTGTAAATCCTGAAGGTGGTGTAATATCATTCCCAAACATTAAATATTCATATAAATGAGCGGTTACACCAAGTACACTAACATCCACATTAACTAATGTATTTTCATTAGTAGTCGGCTCGCCAAATTTAAAGAACCATTTATTTGTTTTCCCTCTGATATCTAAAACAAGATTAGCCGGATTTGGAGTAGTAATTGGAGGAGCGTTTACATTTACGCTTGCCGATAGATTAAAATGTTTATCGGGGAAATTATAGCCCACATTGACAGAGCCATTAATCTTTGCCTTAGGACGTTTATCAAATCCTGCAGCAATCCAGAAATCTCCGTTAAAATCGATATTAGTCAAACCTTGACTCTTTGAGAATTGAGCCAGGAGACCGACATCAGCATTAAAAGTTTCTTCCTTTGGTGTAGTGGCTATTGTAGCGGCTACCCTTAAACCCATAGTAGATTTCAAAGGTGTAAAGGTGAATTTCTTACCTGAAAGAGTTTTAGTCGATGTTACTTGAGTTGCATTCATATTATAATAAGCACCTCCGCCAAATCCTCTGAATGCGATTCCGGGCAAAAATGGTACACCCGGTGGCGGCAGGAGAAGATCGGCTTCTACACGCCAATATCTATATAAACTCCCGTATTGGTAGGTGGTATTGCCAAACTCGACTAATGCTCTTGCTTTAAGACCGACCGAAGTAAAATTGACCTTTAATTCACCAAGAAAACCATTGCCAAAAATCGGGTCTTCATTCCTAATACTAATGTTACCATCGATTTTAACTGCGGGCATATCTGCATGAACCGAAATACTATCAAGAAATACTTCTATGAATTTAGGAGTAAATTTTCTATTGGATTTATTAAGCTCGATTGCGAACGATGCTCCTAAAGTAGTTGCCCCGCCGATATCTTCAGTGAGGTTAGCAACAATATCGATCATCAAGGCGCCTCTTAAAAGCTCCATTTTAGGAGTTGGTAAACTTGCCTTGGTTAACGATTTATAATAAACCTTTTTAATCGATACCGGGAAATTTGCCAACCATTTCGGAGGACTTGCAAAGCTCCATGAACCCGGATTAAAACTGAGAGTATTAGTTGTTGAGCTATAAAAATAGTTTAAACCAACATTCTCAAAACCCATCTCCATTTTAATACCCTTTATCGGAAAGTTAGGATTATCCCATTCAAAGGTACCGTTCAGATTAATCGCGAGAGTGTTTGAGTTAGGAGAAAGATTCGCTGAAATACTTGAGGTCGGTAGTAATGTCATCTTCCCTTTAAGTACATCAGCATCAATGGGACCAATCGGGAGGACGGCTATTTGGAAATTATTTCCTCCTGAGACCTGATTGAATGTTGCTGTGTATTTTAAACTATTTTGAGTTGTTACTTCACTAATCGGCAATACAAGAATTCCTTTAGCTTTACCGCTAACCAAGGAACTGCTGATAATAGAAATTTCAACCGTATCTAAACTGGCGCTTAAATCTGCGATCCGTCCGGATTGAAGATTGAAAACATTCACTGCTTTTATTTTTGTCGTAAGACCAAAATCATCAATAATAAAATTATTCGCAGAAACTATAACAGGATTCATATTCGTTCCTGTTTTCCATGTCTCCGGTAAAGAGACATCAAAAGATTTTACGTAAAATCCTTTCCAAGTTATAGTTGAATCGTTTGGATAGTTAGTAGGGAAATTCATATTCAATGGATTTCTACTATCGGAGAGATCGAGAGAAATAGGACTTGACTGAATCTTAATTCCGTTAGTACCCACAATCTCGCAAGTATCTAAAGTTCCTGTAAGCAGAATATCATGCATACTCGTCCCATTGCCTACCAATGCAGCTTTGACTGTATCGGTTGATGTCGGGACCGGCAGTAGCCAATCTCTCGTGAAATTAACATCGAGTGCAAGACTTATATCTTTAATTCCGGTGCTATCCCATTCGACGTAGCATCCTGAATTAGATGTTCCCTTAATAAATTTAAAAATCATTTTTGGATTTGAAGATGTATTAGGAATTTTAATATCTTGAACGAGTTCCACACGTCCGCTGCCGAAATTAATACCGGAAGGATGAAACGGAAAATATTTTCCCGCAAATCCTAATGTATAAGGAGTGCCTGATTTTGTAAATTTCACTTGAGCCAGAAAATTTACTTTAGATGTATCTTTCTTGAAGACCATCTCGGTAATCACCAGTTTCTGATTGCCATTACTGAATTGTAATCCGAAAGGCATTTTGAGTGAATAATCAGGTAGAACCGGAGGAGGTATATTCCCATTGTAATTTATTTGTGGCTGACCATAATTAAGACCGTTTATCCAATTAACAATATTATCTATTTTGCCGTTGCTCCAATTGACTGTGTTATCTACAACATTTGCTATACCCGGGCCGTTTAAAAGGCTCTGTGCCCATGCGAGAGGATAGGTTGTATAAGAGGTACCGGAACTTCCGCTCTCCGTTGTAACTATTCCCCCTGAGGTCAATCGTTTTGTGGTATCAACCAGAATTTTTTTAAACTCGACCGCGACATTTGTCCCCAACCAATTAATTCGGACTCTTCCTTTGCCTGTTAATGATCCGTCAGATTCGATGGTTGCATCTGTAACAACTACCTTAAATTCTCCATTGCGTCCGGCTCTTATTGTATCGCCTACCGCTACTGAATCACTTCCGGCTATTGAAATCGTGCTATCCTGCGTAGTGGGGATTGTTAAACTTTTTGTAACACCATTTGACCCACCAACATCCAACATAAATGCTTCGGACGAACTTCTATCGTCATCAACACTTTGATCGCCAATATTCATTACCCGAACATTCCATGCATATTTTTTCCCTGTCTCTAATTTCTTTGCTGAAATCGGATACTGGAGCATTGTGGCTTTTATATTACTTTTTTCAAAAATTGCAGGATTCTGTTTTATAGCTTCAATGGGTGATTGCTTGTTGTATATCTCCACTACTTTTATTTTGTATGTAACTTCTCTTCCGGCTTTGACTGATTGCAGCATCCAACTGAATAAAACCGGTTGATTCGGGAGCAGTGTTGATCCGTCAGCCGGAGTCATAAGCTGAAGACTCACCATTTCCGGTTTTATAGTTATTATTGTCTGATCAATGCAGTCACTGGCTAACACTTCTCCTTTTTCATTCTTAATATAAACGCATATAGTATAGTTACCATCTGGGGCAATAAGATTCTTTGAGAATGCTTCCTGAAGTTTAGTGTTACGATAGGTCAAGTCAGGTGTATTGAAATCATTAAATGAAAAACTTTTTGTCCCTGCAATTGTAACTGAATTGAGTTTACTCTCAATTTGAAGTCCTGTACTGTTTTCTCTAAGTTCAACTGAGATAACAGGCGCCCTGTATGCAACAGGATTAAGGTTAGTAATTATGCATTTGAATAAGTCATTCAACATCAGTTTATTTGGAACGAGTGGAAGTAATTTTGTCATTAAATGCGGAGCTACTTCTACCGGAGTTATGGTTTCAATAATCTGATCGATGCAGCTACTGCCGATTTCTCTACCGTCTTCGGCTTTCACAGTTATACAAATTGTATACTCCCCCGCCGGGGCAATACCTGTGCGGTTAAATGCTTCGCTCCAAGTTCCCTGCTTAAAATTCATATTGCCTGTTTTAACATCGTCATAAGTAATCATTTTTGTGCCGGGGGGTAAGCTAAGGAGTCTCGAAGCACCATCGGCAACTATCCCTTCTCCTTTAACTTGGAGAGTTCCGGATAATGTTACATGCAAAGTAATTTTTGAAGTATTTATCAGGATTGCCCGCCATAGATCCGTTACTCGAAGTTGATTTGGCGGCGGTTGTGAAAGTGTTACCTGGACTTGGTCCTGTGCAGCGCATAATCCCGAAATGAAAAACAAAATTAATAGAAATATTATTTTTCTCATGATATACCTTCATAGTTCCTTATTTGTAGATGATTCTATTATTTCACCATTTCTGATTTTTATTACTGTTTTGTTCTTAAGATTTTTCAGAGATGATCTTAATTTTTCAATTTTAGCTTTGGAAACATTCGGATCATTTTCAAGCTCTGCTAATACCTCTTCAATAGATCTATATTCTTTGATTTCATAGTCATCTATTTCCGACTTAATTATTATCAGAGGCGTAGATTTAGGGTGATCCGGTTTGAAGAGTGCGATTAGCTGGTTTAAAATATTCAATTTTTTTAGCCAAAATTTTATACGAATCTACATCTGATAGAATATTACTACAATAGCAAATAAGCAGACTGCATGAATGACTAATTAAACGGTAAGATTATTAATTAAACGGCAAGCTTTTCGAAGGAGTTTTATTCTTTTTTAGAAATTTTATAAAGAAGCGGTGGAAGGGAAATAATTACATCTGTCCCTTGAGAGCCATTTTTAGAGTCGCTCAAATCTTCAAATATAATCGGCTTAGGAAGCTCCATCTTTGTACTCAGTAATCTGAGACGCTCTTCAATTATCTGAATCCCTTTAGAAATATGATCTTCTTTCTTATTTTTTTGTGCTAATTTGATGCCTATTCCGTTATCGGTAATCTTTATGATCAATGTCTTATTTATAATAGATTCCACCTCAACATCTTCAAACGAGAATGTTACTCTTAAAAGCCCTACTCTGCCGGAATTAATTATCCCATGCCAAAGAGAATTTTCTACGAATGGCTGAATTATCATATTAGGTATCATAATTGAGTCTGAATTAATTCCGAGTCTGGTAATAATCTCATAGGAATATTTATCCTGAAATCGAAGTTTTTCAAGATCGAGATAAAGTTTGAGTCGGTTAATTTCCTCGGATAGGAGTATAAAACCCTTCCTTGCAGTATCGAGGTTTTTCCTCATCAGAGTAGCCATCATTGCAATATAATCATTTGCCTCTTCCAACTTATTGGTATTTACCAAATGCTGAACGGAATTGAGAGAATTAAAAATAAAATGCGGATTCATCATTGCAGAAAGTGCCTGATGTTTAAGTTCATTTATTCTTTGCGTTAGCGCAAGCTCTACTTTTGCCTTATTAGTTGCGTGTTTGGTACGCCAAATAAATATTAGAAGGGAAATACAAACAAAGCCAGCAATTACCAAAAGTCTAAACCAGAGAGTCTCATAAAACTTAGGTAGAACTTGAAAGGTTAAAAAGCACGGCTCACCCCAAGATGTATTCTGTAATCTAGCGATGATTTGGAGTTTGTAAGTTCCACTCTTTAGAGACCTATAATCAAGAAAATCATTATTAGTTTCTTCCCATTTTCCATTTAAAGAATATTTATATATCACGGAGCCGTGTGATGCAAAATTAATAGCCATAAATCTTATGTAAATACTATTTTGTCCCGGTTCAAATTTCAGATTCTCAAATGATGAATAGCTCTTAATACCTCCCTTTATACTTGTTATTTTTACGTTGGGTAATGAAATAGAGTAATTATCGAACGATCTTATATCCAGTACGGAAATACCATTACTCGTACCGGCATAAAGGACTTCCTCTTTATTATCATAGAAGAGCGACAGTACTTCATTTGAAGGGAGACCGGATTGACGGTTTAAATATTTAATTGAATTCCCGTTATACAGATAAAGTCCATTCATATTGCCGATCCAGATTCTCCCTTTTCTCCCCGATACGATGGAAGTTGAAGAAGCTAAATCATGTCCAAGAATATTTTCATAATTAGTAATGGAGTCATTTTTAAGATTGTATTTAGCAATCCCTTTTTCACCTGCAAACCAGATATTATTTTCACTATCTTGCATAATCGAGACAATCTTAGAATTCAAAACCGGATCATTTGGATAAAATGTTTTTTCTGAAAAATCATTTAACCTGCATAGACCGTAATTAGTCCCCACCCAAATATTTTTTTGAGAATCTTCGAATATTTCATTAATGGTATTTAGATAAGAACTATCTCCAAAAATGCGATGATATGCTATTCCATCTTTATAATTATTAAATTTTTTCTTAGCAAGAATAGTATTTAGATTTGTTCCGATTAGGAAAAGTCCGCTGCCGGTTTTACACAAAGAAGGATAATTGGATATATGCAATTGAATTCCTTTGTATTCAAGATTCAATTTATTCTCTCCTCCAATCGAAGCGCTAAAATAATACTCGCCATTTATGTTTTTAATACCGTATATATATTCCGTTAAATATTCCTTTGAATGAACTTTAATCTTGGTGAATATTCCATTATCTAAAACATTAATACCATTAAAAGTGCCGAGAAATAATTTACCGGATTTATCTTTAATTATTGACTGTATGCTATTACTGCTTAACCCATCTTTTTCATTGTAGTTTTTTATATAGAGATTATTCAAGCAATAGACACCTTTGCCATAAGTACTTATCCATATATTTCCTTCATTATCTTCAAGGTAACTATTAACTAATGTATTCTGAAGATCCATCTTGCTGCCGATATCGATCGGTTTCTCTGAAGCATTAGGGATCATAAAGAAACCCTTGTTCATAATTGAGAACCATATATTATTCTTCGAATCAATTAGCATCGCCGTAACTTCATTATTACCTGCCAAGTCTATTTTGTAACTTTTTATTACTTTATTTTCTTTTATTCCGAAAATCATCCTTTTGGTACCTATCAAATAGCTCCCATCTTTATATTTCGCAAGGCAATAAACAGGGAGAGCGGGCAAGCCTTCTATCTCTAATCTTGTTAATTTATTATTGGTAAAATTGGAGAGTCCATTTGTGGTTAATGCGATTATATTATTATCCAGTAATTCTAATTTGTTTATAAATATTGGGGAGAGAGGATGATAAATACTCGATTCAATTTTTCCATCTTTTTCACTGAATGAACTTACAGCGCCGTAACTGGTATAAGCGTATATTTCTTGCTCCTTATTATTTGGATTTACAAGCAATAAATATGAAATGGAGAAACTATTGCCATTAATCTCACTATAATATTTTTCGATCTTTCCGTTTCTAAGGAGATTAATCCCCTTTGTATAATTGCCAAGGAATAATTCACCCTTTTTCCCCTCTGCCATTGATATTATTGAATTGGAATTAAGACCATCTTTGGTTCTGAATGTAGTAAAGTTTTTACCATCGAACTTACTCAAACCGTTTGCCGTAGCAATCCAAATAAATCCGTTTCTATCATGAATAATTTGATATACTGTGGAAGAGGCTAATCCATCGGCTGAATCATAATGGTAATAAGGAGGGGTCTGAGAATAAAGGTTGGAATATAGAAGAAGATTAATTACGACTAGTAATAAACAGCACTTAACATATTTAGACGGCATTTAAGACGGCTTTTATTCTTTGAATAAATTCAGGGGCTTTACGGCGTGATATCTCCACCCTGCTGCCGTCCGTCATAGTAACGTAATTTCCGCCGATGTTAGAATATTCTTTTATGTACTTAAGATTAATTAGGTTGGCTTTGTGTATTCTGAAAAAATTGCACTTTGGGAGTGAGTCTTCAAAATCTTTTAATGTGCGTGAAATGGTCCTGTTCTTGCTCTCTTTAATTATAATTTTAGTATAGCATCCATCAGCTTCCAATCTTATAATATCATCAATTACGATCACATCGAATCCATGGGAACAAGGGAGTACTAATCTTTCATTTTGTAATGGGGAGGAGATTTTATCAAACTTTTCATGAATCGATAGAAGATGTCTAATGGTCTTCTTGAGTTCTTTAATATTGATCGGCTTAAGGAGATAATCAGCGGCTCCGGCTTTAACTGCTTTGATTCCGAATTCTTCATGAGCACTTACGAAAACGACCATAAAATTTCGGTTCTCAAATTGGTCAAGAAGATCAAAACCATCGAGCACCGGCATACTGATATCGAGGAAAACAAGATCCGGATTATGAGCAGATATAAGTTCTTTCCCTTTGAGAACAGATTCTGCTACATCAAGCACCTCAATTTCAGGGCAATATGATTCTACGATTGCTCTGAGATTTTCTCTGCCGGCGAGTTCATCGTCAACTATTATCGTCCTTAATTTAGTCAAGGTGCGTAATAAAAAATATTTTAGCTTTATTATTCATGGAAGACGAGCACACACTCCGGTGTTGTTTAATGAAAGCTACATAGAAATGTATAATAAGTCAAGAGGTATTATTTAGTATATTTATTCCGGCTTCATTAGGAATTGATTAATCCATTCTGCCATAGTTATTATCTTTCAGGAATATTTTTGCTTTGTTTCCCTCTTTGAAATATGATTGCTCCAATATTTTTAGATATTCTTTAACTATTGCTGCCGATTTTGTTTCGGGATAAAAAATTATCTTTAGATATGTTACTTAAAAACAAATAAAAAAAAATGCTCTCTCATTTTATTGAGAGAGCAATTTTTTGAGCGTCACGGACTATCACATAAATCGGGTATGTAAGCCCCTTCCACCGTTGTAAAGCCCTAACTAAAACGGCTTCTCGACTCACTATCAAAGTATGAGAGAATATATTAAATGTCAATAGAGAATAATTTTAATCTACCTCTTGTTTTGAACTATACAACGGTTGATTTTGGAAACAGAATAGTTTGTACTCTATTTCTTTTCCCGCTGTTGAATCCACGACAGGACTATACTAAGGATAATCGCAGTGCGAAAAGCTGTTTCCCAATCGATAACACCTGCCCCATGAACAATTAGGCTATAAAGAAAAGTCACAATTACGTTTACTAAAAGGGCGGCGGCAAAGATGACTACGAAGTCACTGGCGAATCTCTTAATGTTCATTTTCATATTTTTACAAGTTTATTGAATAAATTGAATTGCTATTTTTTTATTGTTGCATTAAAAAGCCACTTTAGTTTTTGATTGCAATCCATAGATTTCATGAAGATTAATCTGCAATTCCATCTTTGTTCTTGTCTTTAATTGCTTTGATTGACTGTCTAATTTTGTAATCTATTTTTGCTTTCGTTTGATATCAAATTCAGGCAGCTTTTGAATCAATTGGGAGGGATATTCTAAAGGTGCTCCCCTTTCCTAAATTGCTTTCCAATTTGATATTTCCCCCGTGAGCTTCTACAATTCTTTTAACAATAAACAAACCTAATCCGGTACTCTTTTCACCTCCGGTACTTTTGTTGCTGGTTTTCTGAAAAGGTTTGAATAACAGATTAAGTTCATCTTCCCCTATACCCTGACCTTGATCTTTGACAGATATTATTATTTCTTTTGTATTCTTAATTACCTCAATAAGGACTTCAGTATTTGGTTCAGAATACTTTAAAGCATTTGTTATAAGATTCGTAACCACTTGATTAATTTTATTTTTATCGACAGAAAGAATGATAGATTTTTCATCTGAATGAAAATGGAGATTAATTAATTTTTTATCAGAAATTGCTTTATTCAATATTACAATAGACCTAACTAATGATATAATATCAAGTTCCTCAAAATTTAGAGTAACCTTACCGGATTCAATTGCAGAGACATCCAGAAGTTCATTAACGTAATTTAGCATCTGTAAACTTAGTAAATTGATATTCTTAATAAACTCAAATTGTTCAGGCGTAAAATCATCTTTGTCTTCTTCAAGAAATTCGCAGTAACTAGAAATAATGCCAAGCGGATTGCGAAGATCGTGAGCTGCCATTCCAAGGAACTGATTTTTTTGATAATTAAGCTCAGCTAACTCTACATTTTTTTTATTTAATTCTCTTTGCATATTAGTCAAGTCATTAATAACCTGACTTAATTCATTGAAAACCAAACTGCCTTTTTCCCCATTTTTATCACCCGGAATAGTCTGTTTCTTTTCCAAAGAGCGTATAATATTTGTTTGTTCATTGTTAATTAGCATCATATCATTAATAATTATTTCAATATTTGCTTTTTCACGAGACCCAATAATAATCAAAGCATTATCAATTAGCGCACCACCCAAATATACCATTACAGATTCTGAATTATTATTAACTTCAAATTCCCAGCCGAATGTGAATTGGTCTTTCTTAATATGAATAAGAAAATCCAAAGATTTTCCTATTGACGTACTATTAAAAACATTAACAAATAATTTGCCGGACAAATCATCAATATTATTTAGTATGCTATTGTAATAGACTTTTTGAATGACACCATCAAAATCGCATAAGAGAAGAAACCCATTATTATGATTGTTCATTTATATTTTCTTTTAATTTGTTAATTGATTAGCAAGTTCGATAGCAGAGAGAGCATCAATGGCAGTACCATCTGCACCCATATCTTTCCACAATCCCTCAGCAATAAGAAAAGGATACCCACCAACAAATATTTTTATATCCTTTGTTTCGGGATTATTCTTAACTTTTTTTATAAGCTCTTCGACGTGCAACAGATTAAATGTCATTGTAGCGGAGATAGCGAGTAAATCAGGTTTAATGGAAGCGATCTCTTTAATGAGACTCTCTTGAGGAGTGTTGGCTCCATAAAAATAAGAATTCCAACCGTCCAATTCAAAAAGGTCTGCAACCATTCTGGGAGCCAGCTCATGTAATTCGCCATTAATGCACGATACGATTATCCTTTTGCCATTATTCTGTCCGGTAAATAGGAATGGATAAAGCTGGGACATAATTAACTGAGTTACAGCAGTAATATAATGTTCTTGCGCCACGGATATTTTGTTCATCTGCCAGAGCCGTCCAGTTTCTCTTTGAGTTACTTGAAATATGTTCAGGTAAATATCCCTTATTGAAACTCCATTATTTACATCACTCATAATTAGATCATAAGCGGCTTTTTTTTCACCCATGATAAGATAATTAAGATAATTTTCTGCGCTTACTCTATTGGGGTTGAAATCATCGATATATGATGAAGGGATTTTGGGCTGGCTTTTATAGGCTGCGATACCTTCATTTATGAAATTAGAGGTAATAGCATTCATTTCCGGGGGAAGCTTGGCAGCTAAAGCCTCTTTTAATAATTCTAAGTTAAGAATTATATCCTCATCACTCACCGATAGATTAGCAAAAAAAATCTTTGCCCATTTAAGATACTCGTTAAATAGCTCAGGCTTTCCCGCGTAAATACTTTCTGACAAATAACTTATATGATGTGCTGTATCTTCAAGATATAATTTAATAAATCTCTTTTTAGAATATTCATTACTGCTCTTGAAATATCTTAAAGAAGGGAGAAAGTAACTGTGAATTTACTTCCTACTCCTTTTTTGGATTCGACATTAATAGAAATCCGATTTAAATCGCAATAATTTTTAACCAATGCCAAACCAAGACCATTCCCCTCATATCTTCTGGAATAACCCATCTCTTCCTGCATAAATGGCTGGAAAATATTCTCCATATATTCTTCTGATATTCCAATCCCAGTATCTTCAATGCTAATATACAATTCTCCCTTTTCACTATTAGTTTTAATGATAATTGAAATTGATCCAACCTGAGTATACTTAAAGGCATTATGAATTAAATTCACGAATATTTGATAAAGACTATATTTATCTCCGTTAATAAGAGCTTTGGGAAGATCAGAATGATAATGAAATTCCAATCCTTTTTTTCTGATAAGAGGATCATATTCATTCCGAACACCATCGATTATTTCACTTATAATCTCTATCTCTGAGATCGATGGTTCATAGGTTCCTAACTTGATTTCGGATGTATTAAGTATTAGATCGATAGTGCGAATTAATCGACTGCTTGCAGTATCTATTCCGTCAAAATATTCAGAAAGTTCAGGAGTTAGATTCATTCCCAAAACTTCTCTTATCAAATTTGTAAAGCTTATAATTACACTCATGGGAGATCTAATTTCATGTGACATTTGGGCTAGAAACTCGGATTTGAGCTTATTCGAAAATTCAGCTTTTTCTTTCGCAGAGATAAGCGTCTCGATCATCATTTTCTTTTCAAGAATACGCCAGACACTATACATTAAAAGCTGAAGCTGAGTTTCATCAGATTCGTCATAGTCCCCCTCTTTATTGCCCACACCAACAACAGCTATAATTTTATCATTATCAAATATCGGGATAGTCATAAAGTTATTTAATTCAATATGCCCTTCGGGATACCCTTTTTTTAGCTGGTGATCGGACTGAAAATCATTTAATATGATTGTTTTACGCTGCCTTACTGCCTCCCCCCATATTCCGGTTTTATCCAATTCATAACATGTTTTTGGGTCTAGTACTTTACATTGCTTCATTACTTCATTTGACCATGAGTTAAGAATGAATTCTTTCTTTTCTTCATTATAAAAATAGAGATAACCAATCTTGCTGGAAGTTAATTTCATAGCCTCGCTAAGTGAGAAATCAAGCAAATCTTTCTCATTTTTTGTTTCATGCTCATAAATTTTTAATAAAATATTAAGCCGTTCATTATTCCTTTTAATATTATTTTCGGCAATCGTTTGCTTTGTTATATCTATAACATACCCTCTGATATCATTCAAATTACCTTTCTCGTCAAAATTACCAACTACATTTTCAACTATCCTAATTTTTCTGCCATCCTGTCGGAGAATATCCGATTCCATATGCTCAAGTTTTTTCTTGGCTTTTACAAGTTTTAAGAATTCATCGCGTCTACTGGAATTAGAATATAGTTTATATGCATTATAGTTGTATGCTTCCTCCGGGTTCTTAAAACCGAATATTTTTAGAAAAGAAGCATTGCAGTAAAGGAACTGCCCTTCGGGAGTAACCAGATAATCGCCTGTTAGGTCATCTTCAACGAATGCTCGGTATTTCTCTTCACTCATTTTAAGAGAATACTGTGCTTGTTTTCTTTCAGCATTAAGTTGAATATTATTAAGTGCAAAACTTATATCTCCCGATATTTCAGTTATTAATGAATGTTCATCAGGCTCATTAATATACTTATTATCCATTGAAATGGCTAAGATGCCATAATCATTTTCATGATAGAAAAGAGGGATAACAATTAATCCGAGATTCTTGTTGGCAATAACGTAGTGTTCAACCGGACAATCCTTTTCAAATTTCTCAATTATAACAGTTTCCCTTTTATCGAGAGCTTTCATAAAGCAAGGAATAAGAGTCCCTTTTTTCATTTCATTTTCAAAAAATGGGTAAAGAGATTTATCATCAGAGGTCATTCCATAATTGGTAATTTTCCCGCTATAATCGACGAGTATGCACATCGCTTGATGATACCCGCGTGCTTCTACGAGAAATTCTGTTGACCTCCGGACAAGGATATTTTTATCATCCAAGTTTGCAATTAATTTACTAATATTTCTTATAGTAGTTAATACAGAGTTTAGATGTTTCACTTTGTTAAGAAAACTGCCTCTCTCTATTGCATAGCTGATGGCTCTTTCTAAAACAAAACTATTAAGACGAATTTTAAGAAGATAATCCTGAGCACCCGATTTAATCAATTTTTTTGCCAGGTCTTCATCCTCAAGTCCGGCTATAAGTAGTATTGGCAGCTCATGATATTTTGTATAAATATTATCAAATGTTTCAATTCCTTTGCTATCGGGAAGATTTAAGTCAAGCAAAACAATATCGAAAGTATCCTTTTCCAGTTTATCCAATGAGTCATTTAGAGTTTCCGCTGCAGTCATAATATATTTAAACGAGGGAATTTCTTTCAGAAACTCAACAATCAGTATCTTATCTGCTCTATTATCCTCTACAAGTAATATTTTAATTATTTTATTGCTCACTTAAAATTTCTCCATATTTCCCATTATTCATTCTTTGGTAATTTAACAATTGTCATCCAGAAATCCTCTATGGATCTTACAATGTTTTCAAATTGATTAAGATCAAGCGGCTTGGTGATAAAGCAATTAGCGTGATTATTATAAGATTTAAGTATATCCTCTTCTGCTTTTGAACTTGTAATTATAACAACCGGAATTCGCTTGAGATTATCATCTGCTTTAATTTCAGCAAGAACTTCTCGACCATCTTTTTGGGGAAGATTAAGATCAAGCAGGATCAGATCGGGACACGGTACATCAATAAACTTACCCCTTTTTCGAAGAAAATTAATTGCTTCAACCCCATCTTCTACAATGAATAAAGAATTTTTTATTTTTGAATCCTTAAAGAACTCCTGAGTCAACCGAGAATCGGCTTTGTTATCTTCTACAAGCAAAATATCAATTAACTTGGGATTTGTTTCATTCGTCATTAGAATAATTTCCTTTTATTGGTATAGTAAAGTAAAATGTTGAACCATGACCCTTTTCTGATTCGAGCCATATTCTTCCGCCGTGCATCTCGACAATACGTTTGCAGATTGCAAGCCCTATACCTGTGCCCGGATACTTGTCTCTGCTGTGTAATCGCTGAAATATAATAAATATTTTTTCATAAAAATCTTTTTCGATACCAATACCATTATCCTGCACCGAAATTTTCCATTCTGATTTCATTTCTTCAGCCGATATATGAATTTCCGGAGGAATATCTCTTCTGTATTTGATTGCATTACCTATAAGATTTTGGAATAATCTTGTAAGTTGACTATCATCACCTAAAACAGAAGGGAGATTATCATTAAGAATAATAGCGGAGTTTTCAATTATTATTGATTGCAAACTCATTAGAGCTTCGCCTAAAACTTCTGAGAGATTCACGCTTGTAAAGGGTTTGACCTTAGAGGAAATGCGTGAAAATGCGAGTAGATCGTTTATAAGTGTCTGCATTCGTACGGCACCATCGATAGCGAATGCGATAAAATCATTTGCATCTGAATCGAGTTTATCTTTATACCTCTTACCAAGTAATTGAGTATAACTTGCTACCATCCGGAGTGGTTCCTGCAGATCGTGAGAAGCCACATAGGCAAACTGTTCCAGTTCTTTATTTGAATGTTCAAGATCAGACATAGCTTTTAATAATTTTTCTTCTGCATGCTTCTGTTCGGTGATATCTATTGACATTCCTGTTATTCCAATAATACTGTTTTCTTCGTCCCGTATAAAACTGGCATTTGTACTTAGAATTACAATGTGCCCATCTTTATGAAAGAATTTGCTATCGTATTCAAGCAAAGAAGCGAGATTATTACTGGTTTTTGAAAATGGTTGGATACTGTTTTCAGGCAATTGATTTGGAATAAATTCAAGAAATGATTTACCTATCAATTCATCCGGTTCATAACCTAATACATTTTTCGAAGCTTTGTTTACAAAAGTTATAATATCATTAGTATTAATCGACCAAATCAGGTCATGTGAGGATTCAACAAGAGTTCTATATTTATTTTCACTCTCTTGAATTTCCTTTTCTGAGTTCTTTCGGGAAGTAATATCAAGAATTACCCCTACAACCTTAAATGGATCACCATTTAAATCATATTCTAATTCTCCAATTGAGTTAACTACTCTTGGTTCCCCGCCATTCTTCGGAAGAACAGTATATTCCAAGTTATATTTTATCCCATGTTTGATTAAATCGATGATAGCACTATGAACTCTTTCCCTTTCAGGGATACAACTTTCGACTTCTTCAAAGGAGAAGCTGCTATCATCCGGAGTAAAGCCGAAAATGTGTTTAGCTGCATCTGATGCCCAAAATGAATTTGACTGAATATTATACTCCCAATTGCCAACTTTACCTAATCTCTGCGCTTTCAGATAGCGTTTTTCATTTTCCATTAATAAAAGCTCTGCTTCTTTCCGGTCTGAAGTTCTGCTTTGCACTAACTTTTTTATTTTTTTCTCTAATCGATATGAAAATGCCCAGAGAGCGAATATAATAATTATTAGTAAAGGTAAAAGATAATTAAGATTGGCATAGAGATCTAATTTATTAAACGAATAATTGGAGGATTGGGGGAGAAGAATTGTAGGTATGAGAAATAAAATAAGAAACCAACAAATTCTATTAATGCTAAGTATTAAACAGAACCGGTTCATATTTTCTCATTAATTATTTTGTAATTATCTACATCGCTAAGTATACTGATTTCCTAACTTAAAATAAATGAGAAAAGGAAAACTTGTCAATTCCGGATTAGGAATTTCTGCTCAGATATTTGAACAAAGACTTTCAAGATCAAGCCATTTCTTAAAAAGGATGTAACCCATTTTTCATCCTTAGGATCGATAGTTTTCCAACTCTTTATTCCGCATCTTATACAAGAAATATAGAAAGATATGGAGGAATATATTTGTCAGAAGCTCAGGATGTAAATATTGAAAAGAAAAAAAATGATAGTCGAATACTCAAGACGGATTCAATTATTGGAAATTTCTTTTCAGAAGTCTATTCAATTACTTCTTTTACTATGCGGTTCTTAAAAGAAGTTATTAAGCCGCCTTATGAGTTTAATGAAATTATGAAACAGTCTTTTCTAATTGGTTATAAATCACTTCCATTAATTGCTATAACGGGATTTATTATAGGACTGGTCCTTACAATACAATCAAGGCCTACGCTTGCAAAGTTTGGAGCTGAATCATGGCTACCTGCAATGGTGGCGGTTTCACTTATTAGAGAAATAGGACCTGTTATTACTGCATTAATCTTTGCAGGAAAAGTCGGTTCCGGAATAGGTGCTGAATTAGCTTCAATGAAAGTAACCGAGCAAATAGACGCGATGCAGGTATCTGATACTAATCCATTTAAGTATCTTGTAGTTACAAGAGTTCTATCAGCGACATTAATGCTTCCAATATTAGTAATCTTTGCAGATGCAGTTGGATTGTTCGGATCTTTTGTAGGGGTTAATATAAAGGGAAATGTAAGTGCCTACTTTTATTTTTCTCAGGTATTCCAAAGTCTCGCATTCGCTGATCTTTTTCCAGCGATAGCTAAAACATTTTTCTTCGGATTTGCAATTGGACTAATAGGCAGTTATAAAGGATACAATTCTACTAAAGGTACAGAAGGTGTTGGAAAAGCGTCTAACTCAGCAGTAGTATTTGCATCTTTGATGGTTTTTATAATTGATATGATAGCAGTTCAGATTACAAGTTTACTTCAATAAAATTTAATCGGTTTAATAATGACAGATAGCGAGAAAAAAATAAAAAGCAGTATCGATAATAATCCGGAAGAAATAGTTGTTGAGATGCAACATCTAAAAAAATCATTTGGTGATAATGATGTGCTAAAGGATATCAATCTGTTTATTAAGAAAGGAGAAAACTTAGTAATACTAGGACAATCGGGAACGGGCAAATCTGTACTTATTAAGTGTATTGTAGGATTAATAGAAATTGATAATGGCAAGCTTATAATATTTGGCAAGGATATATCGGAATTAAAACAGAAAGAATTAATTAAAATTTATAGAAGAATCGGGTTTCTTTTTCAAAGCGGCGCATTATACGATTCAATGTCGGTAAGAGAGAATCTTGAATTTCCTTTAAGACGGCAGAAAGACTCAATGAAGAAAGAGGAACTGGATAATCTAATTCAAGAAGCTTTGCATGAAGTAGGGCTTGATGAAGCAATCGATAAGACGCCTTCGGAACTTTCCGGAGGTATGCGCAAAAGATTAGGTTTAGCCCGCACCTTGATTTTAAGACCTGAGATTATGCTTTACGATGAACCTACAACGGGACTTGATCCCATAACATCAAAAGAAATAAGCAACTTAATAATTGCAGTACAAGAAAAATATCATACTTCTTCTATAATTATCACACACGATATTGAATGCGCCAGACTTACGGCAAATAGAATTATTGTTCTTAAAGATGGCGTATGCGCTGCAGAAGGATCGTTCGAAGAACTAGAGAAATCAACTGACCCATGGATAAGATCCTTTTTTGAATGACATTTAAGAGATAACTGAAGGCAAATAAAATGAAAAAAAATAGTACAAATAAAATTAAACTAGGAATATTTATTTCTCTAGGAATGCTGATTCTCATTTTAGGGGTCTATTTTATCGGGGAGCGTCAGCAGATGTTCAGAAGCACTTTTCGTTTGAATGGAGTATTCAAAAATGTTTCCGGACTTCAAATTGGTAATAATGTCCGATTGTTGGGCGTTAACGTCGGAACCATCGATAATATTACAATTATTAGTGATACCTTAGTAAATGTAGAAATAATGATTGATGAAGATGCACGGCAGTTTATAAAGAAGGATGCCATAGCAAGTATCGGTTCCGAGGGACTTATGGGAAATAAGGCGTTAATTATAAATCCCGGAACAGGCGGAAAAAAGAGAATAGAAAGCGGCGGTTTGATTGCTACAAGTATGCCAATTGACATCGATAGTATACTGTCAAAGGTAAAAACAACTATTGATTACACAGCTGCAATCACCGGTGATTTGGCAAGTATGACCAAAAATATTGAATCGGGAAATGGAACTGTTGGGCGTTTATTAATGGATCCGACAACTGCCAATAATATTGATTCAACTTTTATTAGTCTGAAAGATAGTGCAGTAGGTTTGAAATTACTCATGGAAAAAGCAAAAAGCAGCTGGCTGCTATGGGGTTTTTAAAGGGATTTAAGGCTAGTTAACGGTCTGGGTGTGTAAGTAATTTTGTGTAAATGGTTAAAGAAGACTTAGAAGCTAAGCGAAGTGAGGCGCAGCCGAACGTAGCTTAGCTTCAGAATTTTGCCTGGTTCCTATATTAATTAATTGTTTATGAAGGTATTGTAAATGAAAATGTAGTGCCTTTGTTAATTTCACTTTCTACTTTTAATTCACCGCCATGCTTTGCTATCATTTCCTTGCATAATAATAAGCCTAATCCGGTTCCGCTCTCATTTGCAGTGCCTGTTCTACTTTCCTTATTTCCTATTAGGAATAGTTTATCGAGACTCTCCTTCTCGATACCAATACCGGTATCAATAACCGATAATTCTATCTTGCCATCTAATTCCTTTGCAGAAAGAATAATATTTCCGCCGGGCTTAGTAAATTTTATCGCATTAGATATAAGATTCCTGATTATTGTGGATAACATATTAATATCTGCATTGACAACAATTGTATTATCGATCGTATAATTAAATTTAATTTTTTTATTAAGTGCCGTTTGTTTCACCAATGCAATTGTCGGATACAATTCTACCAATAAATTAAAAGGTTCGGGATTATAAATCATCTGCCCCGTTTGTAATCTTGACCAATCGAGTAAGTTTTCTAATAGTTTATATGCACTTTGGCTCAAAGCTTCGATACTACCGATGAATGAAATTTTTTCTTCTTCAGATAAATCCGAAAATTGAGACGATAAAATTTGTGAGTAACTTATTAGCCCTTGAAACGGGCTTTTGAGGTCATGTGCAATGATGGAGAAAAATTTATCCTTCGTAGCATTCAGTTCCGCAAGTTCAAGATTTTTTTTAATATTTTCTTCTTCGGCAATTTTCCGTTCGGTAATATCTCTTTCTACAAAAAGAATACTTGATGGTTTTCCGGTTGAATCGAACAATAGAGTAGTATTAATATCTATATGAAATCTCGTTCCGTCTTTTCGAATTGCTAAATATTCTGAAAGTTGATTACCCCTTTTCCCTTCGATCAATTGATACATATTTTCAGTTAACCTTTTATGGTCTGAAGGGTCAATAAAATCAAGGGAAGGTCTTCCTACTATTTCATCCCTCTCTTCTGAATTATATCCATACATCTTGGCAAGTTGAACAGACATTAGGAGCATCTTTCCATCGAGAGAGAGCATTCCAATTCCATCGGGGGATGCTGTAATTAAGGCTTCCCATTTATGACTGCTCGTCTCTAACTCTTCCCGAGCTTGTGTATGCTTTTTAATTTCGTTATTCAATTCTTCATTGGTTTTTTGAAGTTTTTCATTTACTTCCGAAAGTTGAAGTGTCCTCTCTTCTACCATATTCTCCAAGTATTGATTTCGATCGGAAAGCTCTTGCATCGGATACACTTCGCCATCACGCACTAAATAATATGGAATGGAAATACTGCTATGAACAATTTTCCAACCTTCCGGTTCATTGCGGAAGATTAAAACTAAACGCGCTGTCTCACGTGAAAGTATATGATCTTTGATTGGTAAATGTATTTTAAAGAATCCGGTGGTTACTACGATATTATCTGCTAATGCTTGACATGATAAATCTTTCATTTCTATACGGAGCGATTCTTTAACCTGATCAAAATCCTGACGAGTAATAGCAATCCATTCCTCTTTGTCTTTAACAAGGAAATCGCCTCCGCCGGTGAACCCGGAAAAGTTATCGCTGAAATAAGTTGTTAATAGATCATCTCGACCGGCATACATCTTAATATACTCTTCAAACAACCGGCGAATAGTTTCTTCATCGGGTAGTGATTTTATTTCATTATTCTTCTTTTTCATTTATTATTTTAAATATTTATTGAATGGGAAATAATATTACATCATAAAATATATTTTTTTAAAAAGGAACCAATGGGTAAGAATACTTTATGCGAATATACTGCAACCTTCTGCATATATTATCGATTCAATAATAGTAATGTTTAATTGAGGATTGAATTATTTACAAGGTGAATAGACATCATTTAATTTGTAATTGATTCATTATTTAATAATGAGTTTTAAGCTATAGTACTTTTGCCATTCATATTTAATCGAGTTTTTGAATTACAAAAAAATATTGTTAAGCTAATAAGATACCAGTTTTCATTATCTCTTTTGCGAGAGGATTTTCGGTAGTAAACTCTTCTGAGGAGGCCAATGCAATATCAATATCGCTCCATTCGGTATAAATACCTCTGGAATAACTACCGAATAGATAATCACTCTTCAATTTGATATTATTCTTTTGAAGTAATTGCAGATACTTTTCTATAATACTTTTTATTTCAAAAGGGATTTTATCCACTTAAAAGATTCCCTAATTTTAGATAAATTTTCATCTGCTAAATCTTTTGTACACAATTTATAAAACTCATTTTTATATTCAGGGTATCTTACTTCAAGATTAAAGTCATTTACTCTATCAAGAAATAGTTTCATATCTTCATCGATTTTCAAAAAAAAGACAATTCAGCAAGTCTTACAAGATTATGAATCTTTGGTGGGATAGTATTTTTATTTCATAAATATAATGTATAACAGCAAAAGTGTCTCAATAATAGTTAATGCTATCAAATATTGGGATAATCTTGCAGAATGAATTGATTTAGTTTTAATTTCAGTGCTCGTATTTTCATTTATCTGCTTTATGACTTCATTCTTAATGAAATTAACTAAATCTGTGTTCCTCTCTTTATTAATTGATGATTCATTATTAACTTTTTCAATAATAGATTTCGAATCAGCTACTATTTGGTCAAAAACTTTTTTAGATTCATTAGAGACTTTTGTCTCTATTGATTTAATATTTGATATAAGATTATCACTAGTCGTTTTTTGGGCAGAGAATTTATCTTTTATATCGTTAATTGCTTTTTCAGTATTAGTCTTTGCAGCATCTAACTTCGGCGTATTTTCATTTTGAATTTTTATTAACTCGTTTAATTTTTCCTCTAATTCATCTTTTATATTATTTATTTTCGTCGTTAAATTATCATTATTTGTTGTAACAGTATTTCTAAGCTCACTTATAGAAGTCCTCAATTGTTCGACTTTAGGATCAATTACTTTAATAGCGGCATCAGCAATAAGTTTATTATAATTTTTCTTAAACTCACCCACTGCACCTTCAAAATCTTTAGTAATATTATCACGCAATTCCTTTGAATTTTCCTTTAAGTCTTCAACAAACAATTCATTCATTAAATTTTTTAATTCATTTTTAGCTTCTTGCATAATTACCTCTAATTATAGTGTAGCTGTTTTTCATATTCTTTAATTATAAGTGAAATGAAAAGTATATCAAGAAAGGAATCTACCGAATTTGTTTTACCTAATTTACTTAGTAGTTTATCCTTTTCTGATAGTATTTCTTCTTTCATAAAATTTAATATGCTTTTATCGGCATTCAGTTCTGATTGATAGTTATTTATTTCATCAGAATATTTTTTTTCAATAGTTTCTTTTTGTTTTTCACACATGCTAATACTTGTTTCTAATCGTACTTTATCAGTATTATTTAATTCTATACGACTATTTAATTTTCTAATTTCTTCCTGTGATTCGTTTATAAATTGGACTCTTTTTCCTATAATAAATTTATTATAATTATTATCAATCTCGAGATTTAAAGTTCTTATCTGGTCATTTAATTTATTTACGTGTTTTTTGTCAGGTCCTATTGGTCCAAAACCAATATTACGTCTAATTTTTGAAACCATTGCTCTTATTTCTCTAAATATTTCTGCTACTTCTTCATTCCACTTTTCTGTGCATTCAATATATATCCATTTATTTGTTTCATTTACGTTCTGTCGGAATCTTGTTTTTTCATCATCAATTTTTTTTATAATGTCATTCCTAATCAGCTTTCCAAAATACTGAAGAACACCTGGTAATAGAGGTGTGTTTCTATATTCTTCTCTTTCTTTATTTAGCTTTTCTACTTGCTCTTCATTAATTTGGTTGTTGAAAACGAAATTATTTTTATTTTGTTCTAAATTATTAATTTCTGTTTGCTTTTCATTTAGCAGCCGAACTTTTTCTGCTGTTTTTTCATTAATCAATTTTAAAAGAAGAGATGGTATAATTGAAAGGCGTTGAACAGTATTTCCGCTTTCACCAACATTTTTTATATCCTCTTTAATCTCTTTCCAATAAATATCCATAACAGAATCAATTTCATTAAACTGTTCGGTAGTATATTTTGTCGGTAAAATATTTTTATAAGAATCTCCAAATTCAAAAGGGAATATTTTTACATTATCGGGTACATTATCCGGATTAGTAATATCATTACCTGCCTGTTTACGATAGTGATCTCTAATATGATCCGACGAAATTAATAATTGATTAGAATTAATTAATTTCTCTATTGAATCTGCAGAATATGATCGTGTAATTATCAGCCTATACCGTTCCGGCACGTATTTCCAGCCATACATATCTGACATAATCTTATTATTAAACAGATCACTTGCACTATGAATTTTATCCCCTGATTGAAACACCAATATAAGGGCTGATATAGGAATAAATTTTTTTATTATCTCTTCTACATGTGGTCTTTCTTTTTCATTAGTTGATTCAATCCCGGGTAAATCACAGATTTGAATATCAAATTCATTATTTTGATTGAAATAACGCTCGGGAATTTCTATTATAATTTCATCGTATTCATTGAGTGTTTGTTCTTCTACTTTTTTTCTTAAGGAAATTAGTTCCTCCCTTATGCCGTCTTCATTTTCAAATTCCAAAACTTTATCTGAATAATGAACTTTAAATATCTCTTCAGGAATTTTTTTATAAATCATAGCTGTAGGTGTGGCGGCACTTCCCTCTTTAGAACCGCATCTTAATATATTATGAATGGTCTCCAAGCATTCGGACTTAATATCCATAAGTTTAAGAAGAAAAGTGGTTTTGCCTACTTGGGATTTACCAAAGAGCGAAACCGGAATAGTTCCGCTCATAGAATTACGAATTATTTCTCTAAATTGCTCATCTTTGATAGAATCAATATATTCATTAACTGCTCTATCACGCCAGACTTTTCTATTCTCATATTTAGGAAGCCATAAATCAATTAATCCGCTCATATTCTTTCTGCTATTTTTTCCTCAATTTCTGTAACAGTTTTCTCTAAATAATTAATTTGCGAATAACAATTTTGAATATTTGCATATTCATCAGCAAGATCAAATCGTCTTATGAGCAGATCTCTTAAAATGTTTTCAAATCTTTGCATATTATCATCATAGCTTTTTAAGAATTTATTTATTGTGAAATCCTGCATTTTATCAATAACAAACCTTGCCGTTTGTTCATGTCTATCCACTGATTTATTTAATTGATCCAGTATATAGATAATCATACCACCCCCGGCCAAAGCAGCAAGAATCCAATTGAATGATGCCGCAGCCATTACAGAACCCCCATTGGCTGCATTATGTGCCACTAAGCCAAATAAATCCACCCCATTCCCTTCTAATATATCTAAACCAAACAGTGCCCCTAGTCCAATAACAACTTCCCTTTGATTTTCTTCATACATCTCTATTATAGTTTTTTGATTATTTATCCCTTGGACATTAAGTCCTTCTTCTGAACCATTAGCTAAAATATAATTAAATCGAAAGTTCTCAAGAATCAATAAAGGTAAAACACGGATATTAAACATTAGATCAGTAGAGAACTTAAAATCTTTTTTCTCTGGATGAAGAATTGCGTATATATCATTTATTGTATCTTCTTTAAGTGGAATGCTTTCTTCGCTATTGCCATTTTCTCCGGATAATAATTTTTCTGTTTCATACTTTGTATTTCCGATAGTGGGCAAATTCATTACAATGTTATGATCTCGCCATTTTTCGTTGGCAACTCTATTTAGTACGATCTTAAACTCATCTTCGACATTATTATTATTACTGTCTCTTACACATCTACTTATAAGCTCTTCCAAATTCTTTCTGACTTTTATACTTTTAGAAAAATAATCTTTTATACCGCGAATCATCCCATCAAATCCTCCGAACTGATTTATTAATTCGTTTGTTAAATTTTTATTGATCCGTTCAAAAAAGAGTCTAAAAGTTTCTTCTGTGTCCTGCTTAAGATCAGATTTAATTTCGTCACTTGCGGCTCGGAATTCTCTAAGCACTCTTTCGACTTGCTGATATTCACGATTTTGTTCATCTACATCTGCTCTTCTTAATTCCACCCTGATTGAGGCAATAAGCTTATTATATTCTCCAATAAGATTATTTATATTATTATTTTGAGTTTCCAGTAAATTATCTTTTGGAATACAGTATCTATTCATGGATTTAAGTACATCTTCTTTCCAATTTTTAGGACCTTCAATTCCTGTCCTTATTATTCTATCCTCCTCAACATTTCCTAAATCTCTTTGAACTTTTTCTCTAAGTTCAACATTGCTATCATCATTATCTGACCAGGTAATTAGAAACAAAGGGTCAGCCTCTCTGAATTCTCTATTAAGTAAATCTATTAGATCCTTATTGTTTTTATGAGCATAACATTGTTGATTAAATAAAATTAAACAGTTGCTTGCTGCCCGCAATGCCGAAAATGTTAATTCTTTAAGGTAGTCTTCATTTGCTTGAAATCCCGGCAATAAAAGGAAACTTTTATTCGAGGAATTAAATATTTTATAAGGGACCGTTACCTCTAATAAAAGATCATCCTTTCCATACGCATGAGAAAGTTTTTGAAATTCTTCCTTATTTTTTAACTGCAATATTTCTATTGAAATTTTTCCATCTTTTTCCACTGCTCGATGGACAAAATAGCTTTCCGCATTTTCACTTTCGGTTACTAATATAGGTATAGTTTCACCTTGTCCTTGATTCTCCATAAAAGGGGATGTTTCAAAAGTATAGCCATAAAGTGATCTTATTAAAGTACTTTTCCCCACTCCTTGAAGACCAGCTACGGCTACAATATATTTATCATATAGCAGAGACATTATATGAGATCTTCGTCGAAGTTTACCAATTGTGTCTTTAATTTTTTCAATATTATCATTCGTATGGAGTTGTATTAATGAAGAAAGCATCTTATTTGATGCGGAGATAAGATTATGAAGTTGCAATGTTGCAGTTGGCATATTGACCCCTTTAGACTATTTCCCGGATTATTTATTAATATTTATTAATGCTGAAAAAACAAAATTTTTCCAAACTTTCCTTAAAAAATCATACATAATTTATTATATCTGACTTAATTGAATAAACAATCTTTTAATAGTTATAACATAAGTAATTAAAGAAATGTTAGCAAGAATATTATGATTTTTTGGTATAAGAAAATTTGGGAGTGCTAAATTAAATTTATGATGAGTAATATTAGCGACTAAGTGATGTACATAGGCTCTGTAATTTCAAATTATTTTACAGCAATTTTTTAACTGCGGGGAGGAGGTAGGCTTTCTTGGGGTGGAAATCAAACCGGATTTTTTCGATCTCTTTCAAATATTCTTTCTCTTTATCTATCTCTTTAATCGAAAATATTTTCTTTATTATCTCCTGCAAATCACTATCGCCTAAAAAGAAATTTTTCATCTTCCTTTTTTCCAGTTCAATGAATTTTATTCGCTCATCATAAGTACCCTTGATATAAATATGCGATACCTTAATTTCTCTATTTAAATTGCCGCGTCTATAAACTCTGCCGTTTCTCTGATCAATAACCGCAGGATTATAATGCCAGTCAAAATGAATCACGGTATCACTGAATTCATCGAAATCCAATCCTTCATTGCCCACCTGACTAACGAGAAATACAATTTTTGCATTACTCTCTTTATTCATTTGTTGGATAGCATTTAATAATGATTTCCTCTCTTTTACTTTAGTGGTAGTTCCATCCATTCTAATTACTTTTATTCCGGGCAATGATTTCTTTAATCGTTTTTCCAATATTTCAATCGTGGGAATAAACCGGCAAAACACCACAATTACGTTTTTGTCTTCCAATATTGATTCATTTTCAATCAGTGAAATTAATGAATCAAATTTTTTCTCAAACACCAAATGCTTTCCGCCAAAAAGTTTTTTTATCGCAGAATATTTTCCCGATTGAATTGGTTTTCGCAGTGAATTAGCAAATGCCGGTTCGCTTGAAACTAATTGCGATAACTTAACGCTGAACATCTCCTTTTCATCTTCTTGCTTACTCGATATAATATCACGGAAAAGCAGATATTGAAGTTTTTCATCATCATTTAATAAGCATTCTTGCGGAGCAATATCTAAATGCTTTTTATTGTTCCTTACGATTACATCTCTCAGGAAATCATCGAGTCCGTTCTTTCTTCCGTGAGTCGAAATAATTTTTGGTCTTTTTAGCTCTTCTTCATTTTCTGAAATTAAATCCCCAACTTCATTATTAAATGAATTAACCAAATTTTTTATCTGCTCTTCATCTATTGATTCAGCACTCTTTAACTTTTCTATCTCATTATAAAGCGCTATTAATCCCGCTTCAATAATTTTTATTATAGAATACCTTTCATAATTTGGAGTTTCCAAAAGACTTATCAGATGCATAAACTCACTAAGATTATTTTGAAATGGAGTAGCAGTCAATAATAATAATTTGGCATTCATACTATCATTGAGCACGGCATAGATTTTCCTAATTGCCGATCCATCTAATTTTGTTTCAATGCTCTCGTCAGAATCCTTATATCCCGATTTTACAATATGCGCCTCATCTGCAATTATATAATCAAAATAATTTTTGGGGAATTCAATTTGTTTATCTTTTTTAAATGTTGCATTTGTTTTACTATTCTTTGTAGCCGGCAAATTGCCGAAAGAGGTTATCCATATTCCCTGCCGGGTATTATTAATATACTTCCACTGCCGTTTATTAGTAATTATATTTTCGCCTTGAGAGGTCTGCAAATAATTCTCGAGAATATTTTTTTTCTTCGGAGTGAGATCCGATTGCTCAAGGAATCGTTTTAAATCGCACCATTGCGCAGGTTCATCCTCGTCTTTCCATTCCCATTTACTCCTAATCGCCGGAGCAGCGATAATTAGAACACGAAATCTATTTCTTCCGCTCTTAGCAGAATTTAATAATAGCTTACTTATAATCGATAATGCTTCGAACGTTTTGCCGCCGCCTACTTCATCGGCAAGCATTACGCCCCTTAGGTATTTATACTTATTCCATTCGTTTGATAATTGAGGCGAAGAATAATATTTTAATATCTGCCAGGCGGTTGCCACTGCAAGCTGCTGTACCTTAACTGTTGATAAATTCAGTTCCTGCTTGCCATTAATTTTCCCCGTAATAAGATCACTGATGCGTACCATACTAGTACTTTTTCCATTGATTGTAAAACTTTTCGATAGAGGATTCATTAAATTTCGAATTATCCCGATGAGGTTTATTAATTCTGCTTTTACATAGCTCTGTTATTTGATGTAGCTTTTTCTTATCAAAACATTTTAATAGTTGTAAAAGAAAATAAATCCCTTCGCCGCCCTTAATAGTTTCTATTAACCTGCTCAATTCCGAGTAATGATATTCATTAAAATATTTTCTTCTTTCCAAGTGAGCTATTTTACTTTTAACATTATAAAAATACTGCTCCAAATAAGGAGGCTCTACTATTACCGATTCTAGTACCTTGGTTTTAATTCCCTCTCTCTCTATTGCCTCGGTGAGCACTTCTCTATTTACGCTGTCGATAGGATATATTTCGTTAAATAAACTTTCGCCTATCTCCTTACCTCTTTTTTCAAATTCCGTTTCATCAAAAACAGTAACGAGATATTCTGTTTCTTCTATTTCAACTCGAACCGATTGACTGCTCGAATTCAGTTTATATGAATAAATATCATTATAATTATTATGACCTCTAATAGTAACTGATTCACCGTTTACGATTATTCTCTCCGCTTGCTCTTTATAAGGCAGATAGAAATAAAGATTAATTAACTTATCGTTTAATTTCTCCGCCCATATATAAGGAATCAAAGGGAAGCTCTCTTCTCTCTCATCCGCTAAATTTGGGTCTTCCTCCCATTCGCTTAAAGGAACGGATTTCTCCCAACCGCTATTAAACCAATCCGCAATTATATTTTTATTTTTATCGGAAATTATTATTCCCGTTTCATAATTTGCTTTTTCATCTAACGACATAAAAAAACCTTGCCTGCTAAAATTTGCCGAGCCGATAAATATTATTTCTTTATTGCCGTATTCAACTGAAATGATTTTTGCGTGGAAGCCTTTTCTAAGACTTCTTCGCTTTGGTTCATAGATTTTTAAGTCCGGAAATAATTTACATTCTTCCGGTATTGGATAATTATTTCTAAGATAGAGATGCACTTCCTTTGGATTAATAAAATCAATAAACTGCGCTACATCACCTCTAAAATCTTTCGATAAATAAGGAGAAGCGATTTTTATTATCGGTTGCTCTTCGTGCGATAAATATTTTTTAAGAATTGAATAGATGGACGTATCTTCTGAATTATGAATAAAATTTAATTCACTCTCATTTGACTTTCGTTCCTCTAAGTAACGCAATTTTGTGATGGCTGCCGGAAGAACATTCGAACTTGTTAAAGTACATTCAGATAATGACTCAATAAAATCAATCACATCGTTATAGATACCGGAATTAAAATCTAATTCAGTTTCGAGACAAATTTCTTTTTCCCGCGTGAAACTATTTTTTGCAAGATTCGAACTGCCGATTAAGAGCTTGGCATTTACCTCCCCTTTAAGAAGAGCAAGCTTAGCGTGAAAACAATTTTCTTGATGAACATTCTCGAGAATTACCGGGATGCAAACGATACGGTTCCCCCAGTTATTTTTTAATGAAACTCCCTGCCTGTAATCGTATAGTATGATAACATTTGCGTAAGTATTCTCCGCAATTTTTTCGATTACTGCCTTATCTAAAGTAAATGTTAGATATACTGCGAGATTATGAGGGAACGCATTGAGCACTTGGAAAAAATCTTTTCTACTTTTCATTGCAGCGATTCGTTTAATAAAGAAATTAATGCTGTATGTTTGAAATCGTACATATAATCATATCGGGTTCTATTTAGTAAAGCATTCCATCCCTCTTCGTCAAAAGTTTTATCTTCAATCGGGATGTAGTGATCGCCCGATTTTTCAAACCAACATTTCGGTTCCGGGCGTAAACTTAATTCGTTTTTATATTTATTAGGAATCTTTTGATATAGCTCATCTGCTTTCTTCCAAGCCGATTTAGAATCCTCCTTATTCAAATCTTTATCTACTGCAACAATAAATGCCGCAAACCAATCATTTAATGATTTGAAAGGATACTTTTTTTCCGAGAAAAGAGTTCTGCTTTGGATGCGCTTTGCGAGATTGGTAGAATTTTCAAATAGCAGATAAATATCATTGTAGTAATCAGGATTTGTATTATAAATAGATTGATGGAGATATTTTAGAAATATGTTTTTATATTTATCTGATAGAAGATGATTACCGCAGAATAAGCTATGCTTTTTTCTCGATAATTTCTTGAGAATGTCTTCTAAATATTTTTCATTTCTATTATCCAATAAACCATCTTTACTCAAAAATTCTTTTAGAATATTTTGTTCATCGGGATTATCTATCCGATATTTTTTAATAAACTCATCTGTATTAATAACCTTATCGGAAGAAGCTCCATAAATTTTGAAACAATTCTGGATTATCCATCTTCCGTCATCACCTTTGAAAGGATTAATTTTAATTCGGGAATTGCCTAAAACATTTTTGCCTTTGAGAGTATCTGATTTTTCCTTCCAGCTAAAGACCAAAAGCTTTTCTAAACGCAGTTGAACTTCTTTTTTTTGAGATGATTTTATATTTTGATTGAGGCAAAACCAATCGGCAAAATGAGTAAAGAAAAAGTAGATCGGTTTTCTCACCGTACCGGAGAAAGGCAAGTACTTAGAGGCGAGTTTTTCAGTGAAATAATCAAAACCGAAAGGGTCTCTCTGCCCCGTCTCAAACTCCGTAGGCTTAACCGAGAAAATATTATAATCAACCAGCATAGTAGTCAGAGGAATGTGAATAAAAGTATAATGGATAAATTAGTTATAATTGAAATTAATTATAACATTTTATATAAATAGTTAGTGCACTCTATCATTATTTAATAATGAGATTCATTTGTAATCTTTTTAAACATGAGCTTGATTATGCAAAAATCGTATATCAAAAGCAATTGGATTTTTCCCCTCTTGAGTTGGAGATTTTGTTTGAAATAAAACAAACACTCCCTCACGAATATTAGAAGCTTCATCTTTTACGTTACTAAACCTAAAATAATACTCTTTATTATCTTCACCGGATATAAAGCCAAATTCCCTATCTCTTCTTAAACTCTTTACTTTACCTTTCATTTTCTTGACAACATACTTATCGCTTTCTAATGGATATTTTTCTTTCCAAAATTGTTTAAGATAATTATAAAGAACCTCCATATTATTATAAGAGAAATCATCAGATTCATTTTTATATTTTTTTAAACTATCTGAAATTTTTGAACCAATTTTCCAACCCTCCTTTTCTCTTATCATTTTTACTAATAGTACATGCAAATAGGCATATTTCATATCATTAAGAGCTTCCATAATTCGAGCAATATTGTAAAATAATCCTAACTTATATTTGTTATCTCCGAAACTTTGTGTTGCATAACAAGCATGTTTTAGAGCTTCTTCGTATTGGCCTGAATCATAATATAACGCAGATAGTTCAGCATAAATAAACCAATCCTTCTTTCTTTTAAGTATTTCTTGTAAATCTTGAATTGCTGTATTAATATCCCCTAATTCTTTTTTACATAAAGCTATTCGCCTAGCAAACCATATATCATTATTGTGATGAAATTTTGAAAATAAAATGAGAGCTTCATTGGACAAATTAAAACATTCTTCAAATTTACGAACTTCGAGCAAAGCTTTTGTTTTATATGAATACCATGACTCTTTGTCCGAAGCCATCTCAACAGTTTTCATCTTCCCCTTTATCTTTGTCTCAAACATTTCGCATTCTTTAGAAAGAGAATTTTTATCAATTTTTCCCAACAATTCATTTATAGATAACCAGTTTGGTTTAATTTTATGGGATTCCACTTTCAAGAATTTTCTAAATAATTTGGAAAAAGAACTATATTTTGATTTACTATCCAAAAATGGCAAAATATTTTCAACAGCTTTGAATAAGTAATCTTTCTGGTTTGTATTTGGAGTTACCTCTGAGAATTTTTCATCTTCCATTCTTCTTAATATGTCAAAATCTTCTTCTTCATTTTCTCCTATATTTATTTCGCTGATATTTTTATATTTATAATATAATAACCAACCATATTCTTTTAGAATGAATGTATCTTGATCTTTATTAATCTCAATTCCCATATACTTAATAAATTCAATCCCCTTATCTATCCATTTTAATTTGCGATAACACTTGATTAGATCACAAATCAAGTAGTTATTTTCTAATACATCTGCCTTAGAAATTTCGCCTGATTTGAAAGAGTTTTTAAAAATATTTATGGCTTCTTTATAATCATCTTTTTTGATCAATTCTTTTATATCTTGATCGAGTTCATAAGTTTTTTCCATTTGAAATTATATTTTATTTTAAAGATATTCTGGATAATAATTTTAAATATTGCTCGACAATTTTTCTAACTAAAATGAATTTTTAAAATACGATTATAAATTACTTTGTTATAATTTTCTCTACAAGGAATGATTTTTGTTATCCTCTTTAATGAATCAAAGAATAGATCATAATCAGAATTATCATCCCTAAAATATACGGTTGTTTTGTAATGATAATCTGATACTTTTGATATTGATATATTCATTCCGTACTTCCGATATTCTGAAATTATTTTTGATATTGTATTATAATTAACATCATTTTTATCAAATGCCTCACTACCCGGATTATCACTAAAACTGATAAATTTTTTATTCTTCATTTTGTGCAGATTTGCTTTTATATCAGAATTGAGAATATTTGCATTATCAACTAAAGTTACATTTGAAACCACATAATCTTTTTTATAATGAATTTTAATTAAAATAGAATCAGAATTAATTCTAAATCTATACTGCTCTAAAAATTGATGATGCAGATCATTTTCTAATTTAACACTTGGGGGTAGTTCTTTTATTACCGAAGAATAAATTGCTCTCATAAAAGGCTCAGTTCCACAAAAATTATCGGGCAGTTTTATTTTATTTTCTTCAGTTTTATCATCAGCTTGAACTTCAATTAATTCCGGTTCATCATTAATATGTTCTATTGAATTCTCATCCATGTTAATAGGTCGCAGTATAGAGTACTTAGGTATATTAGTAACGTACAGTAATTTTTCAGCACGCGTTATTGCGGTATAACTCCACCTTAGAATTTCTGGTTTTAATCCTTTTCGTTCAAAAAAATCGATAAAAACATTTTGCCAAGCACCGCCTTGAGCTTTATGACATGTAATTGCGTATCCAAATTTTATCTGAAGTGCATTAAAATATGGGTCTGATTTAAGTACTTGTTTAAATTCATCCGAAGAAGGTTTTAGTTGAGGGTTTCTTCGTCTAAATTCCACATATAATGCCTTTGATTCATCAGAAGTAATACTTGCTTGGCTATTATATAATAAGTTTTCCAAAACAATGAATTTTACATTATGCTCAATTCCAGAAATATCATTGAATTTTATATACATTCGTCTGAAAGATAAATTAACATATATAGTATCCTTTCCACCATTTTTTTTATTTCCCTTATTCAGCGGTACGCTCCTTAATTCTGGTGTAGGATCTACACTATCTACTTTACCCATTTGACCATTCATTACATCTATTTCCGCACTGTAATTATTTTTTACAACCATAATTTGATCCCCAATGGTTATTTGGTTTTTACCCGGGAATAATGTTTCTCTTATTATATTATTATAATTAGAGGCAGAAGGATTCGAATAAGTGATAACAATGGAAGAAGCATCTACTTTATTATTGGTTACTGTGAAATAGGATTTTATGAAATTAGATTGGTCCGTTTCTATAATTTCTTTTTCGTCAGTAGTGAAATCCAAGTAATTAGATCGTTTTTGATTAATTGCATCTCTATATTCAGTGGCTAATTTTAATATATTACTGTTTTCTTTTTGTCTAATTACATCGGTTAAAGATGAAGTTTTGCATTTTATATTAAACTCATCTTTTAAGTATTCGATATCAAGTGCCGGACTTGAATTCATTCCAATGGGTGGAAGTTGAGCATCATCTCCCACAAATATTATTTTTTTCTTATTATCATTACCATCAAAATTAATATACCTCAATAGATCAAATAATAATCTTCCACTACCAAATCGTATAAATTCATTTTCACTATATATATCTGAAATCATTGAGGATTCATCAACTATAAAAATAGTACCATGCTTATTTTCATTATTAGCAATATCATAATAATATTTATATGTAATTCCACCATGTTCATTGCTAATTTCGTATTCTTTAAGATGCTTTATATAATATATACTTCTATGGATTGTTGAACTGTTAACTTTTTGCTGTTCAGTAAGGACTCGGGTAGCGCGACCCGTAGGTGCCATTACACAATAATCTCTATGAATACTATCTAAATATTTTATTATTCCACCGATTAGAAATGTCTTGCCTGTTCCGGCATAACCTTTCAAAACGAAACATTGCTCATCGTCATTATTAATAAAATTTTCAATCTCGCCGATTGCCTCTATTTGCGATGGGGTTAAGGTGGCTTCATTAAAAGTTTCTCGAAAACTTTTTACATTATTATTTGTTACTGTACTTGGAGCATCCCCTATTCCCGGTTCTAATTTATCGCCGGGATATGGTATTAATCCTTTTCCTGCTTTTTTAAATTCGGTAGTTCTATTTTTTAAATCAGTTACTCTTTGTTGTACATGTTTCGGAACATCAATTAATCTTGAAAAACTTTCTATAATGATTAGATAATTTTCTAATTCATCAAAATCAACTCCTTCTGCCCGCATGTGTCCTATAAAATTTGTTCGTACATTTTTCATATTCCGAATAGTTGACTTAAACTCATTATTTGAAGCCAAATGATTAATATGGTAAGAATTGCGATCTGCAAGTTTAAGTAAGGTTAATAAATCCAGATGACTTATGGAATTCCAAGAATCATAATTTCGTTGTTCTTCAGAAGTTCTATTAAGTGTTTTTTTTACTATTTCCCAATATTGGTTACCTAGGCTTTTCAGAAAAATATTCTCAAGCCACTTGTAAAAATGATTTGTAATACTTTTTATGACAGCAGAAGTTTCATCTGATAACCAATTAAGTTCGGAGTTGATCATAAGGTCTCATAAAATAGATTAAATTGTATTTCCTTTTTCTCCTATACAATTAAATTCAAAATAATTCTCGTGTATAGAAAATGCTAGTTTTCTATACATGATGATGTTCTCGTGTATAGAAAATGCCACTTTTCTATACATGATAAACTTATCTGTATAATATGTTACTCACTATTCAATAAATGAACTTTCAATCATGATTATGATTTATCGTCCTAATTGATTGAGAATTATCCACAATCGGATCAGAAATAAATAATTTGAATAACGGAGCATTAATATAAAAATTAGTACGCCATAATTTATGCTTTTCAAGCAAACCTAATTTAACTAATTTCTCCAGATAATGTCTTGCGGTTAATCTTGAAACATTTAAGTCACTCATAAGAAAATCAATTTTTGTATAAGGATGCCTAAAAAGATTATTAATAAGGTCCTGACTATAAATTTTTGGCAGCTCTTTGCGAATAGTATGTTTATAAGTTTGCATTAATTCGCGTATATTTTTAATAATTCCGATAGTTTCTTTTGCGGTTTGTTCAATACCAGTAAGCATATAAAAAATCCAATCTTCCCAATTTTCATTTTCTCTAACGGATTGCAATAATCTATAATAATCGGATTTATGCTTAATTATATACCTGCTTAAATAAAGAATAGGTAGATTCAATAAATCATTCATCACGAGATAAACAATATTAATTATTCTGCCGGTTCTACCATTCCCATCATAAAAAGGATGGATGCTTTCAAATTGAAAATGAATAATAGCCATTTTAATTAAGGGGTCTATATCATGCATCTCTTTATTATTAATAAACTTAACAAGATTATCCATTAGTTCAACAATTATCTGATGATTTTGAGGCGGGGTATAAACATTTTCTCCTGTTGCCAAATTTATTAAAGTAGTACCGGTCTGTTTTCTATAACCTGCGTCATTTTGCTCAAGAATCTCTTGAATTTTTAAAATGTGATTACTGCTTAGGAATTTATTTTTTCTAACCAATTCAAATCCATGAGTTAAAGCAAGGGCGTAATTTCTTACTTCTTTAGAAGCGGGATTGGCATACATTTCTTCAAAAATTATTGTTTTATATAGATCATCGTGTGTAGTAATAATATTCTCAATCGCAGAGCTATCTTTTGCTTCTTGCAAGGTAAGGGTACTAATTAGAATGCTTTCATTAGGAATAGTTTCCGCCATACCTTTAAGTTCGGCGAGATAACGATGTGCCTCGCTTAATTTTTTAAGTATTTTTTTTGATTCAAGCTCCTGTTGCGGAGGCAATGGCTTTACAATATAATCTTTCATTTATATAACTCTGAATCGTTTTCATGGTAAATATACAATATTTACAATGAAATTAATTCACCGGTTTTTTATCGAATAATGCTAAAGTTATTTTGAGTATATGAACAATATAACAGAATTAGTTATTATTCAATTTCAGTAAGTCAATTTCACTAAAGTTAAAATCATAAGTATCTAACGAGCTTTCTAAAAAAACAGTCGCATAATTAGGGAATTTCATTATTAAATCATCTATTGATAATTCTAGAGCATTAACTATATGTTGGATAAATTTAATCTCGCTTTTATCAATTCTCTTATCTGAAAATGTTATTTTTAATAATACTTCGATCATCTTATATCTATTTCTTTCTGGAAAAGCATGTTGTTTTATTTCTTCAAAAAAATCATCCAGAATTGTTATACCTTTTTGATTATAGAGTGAAATTAATTTATTAATTTCAGACTCCTGATTCATTCCATCAAAAATAATGAACTCCTTGAAAACATTTTTTATCTCATTTAATTCGTCTTCATGAAATTCTCCGTCACAAACAGCCAAAAGGAAAACACTTTCAAAAAGTTTCTGTTGAAAATTAACTGTGTTCATTAGTTAAATCCTATTTTTGTAGTAATTTCATTTTGCATTTGTTTAGGAAGAAAATTAAGTAGTTCGCTATTAATTCCACTTAATCTATCCCAGTTTTCACTTTGAATAGCAAATTTTCCAGCTTCAATTAAACTTTTAGCCATTTCCTGATTATTTAAGCGGGAATAATTTTCCTTAGAAACATAATTAAATAAACCTATTAAAAAATCAGGAGTGCGCCAAAGTATAGTCGAATTTAAACTATATAGCTGATCATTAATTTCTTTTATTCTGGAAATACTATTAGAATTAATTACTGTTGATTCAGATTGGACAAGATCATTAAAATGTCTTTGCTCAGAATCATTCCCATGTTCTTCAATAAGTTTTTGAGTATTTTTTTTTAAATCAAAATATTCTGCTCTAGCTTTTTGTATATATTTATCTTTCGTAATGTTGGTTAATTCTTGAGCAAGCTTTCTTTTTTTATCTTCAATCTGAAATTTTTCATCGGTACCGGAGTCTTCGGGTAATATAGCAGCTTGAATATGAATTTTTTCAATTTCCCTTTGTACTTTTTTTAACTCTTTAGCAGTTTCAAATTCTTCTCGTTCTTCTACTTCCGATATTTCCATATTCACGGTTTTTTCTAAATCTTCGAGATCAGTTTTCAACATATTGACCGTAACATATCTCTCTTTAGGATTGTAAGTTTTTTTAAATTCTTGATTTGATAAAGTTAAATACGCGCTAACAGTTAAATCTCGAGATTCAGAAATCTCAAATTTTAATTCAATATCAGAACCCTTGATTATATCTCTTTCAAGCTCAGTTCCCTTTATGGAAATAAATCCAATAGATTGATTTGCTTCCGGCAATGCTGATTGAGGTCCTTCAAGAACATTTATACGAATATTCTCATTACTGTTTTTAATTATTGTCCTATTTATTCTTTTTGAAATTGATTTCTTGTTCGGTAATAAAGAGTTCTTTCCAAAAATCATTTCTAACTTAGTTCTACCGGTTTCAGTATCATCCACTTCTAAACATATATCATGCGGGATAGGCTGACCTGCAATACTATATTTACCCTGAGCAATTTCAATAGTATCGTTATCTATTTTTATTATATTATTTGTTTCATCCACAATTATTAATTTGAAGAAATTGTATGCATCTTCCACCAATGGTAAATCTTCTTGGATTTTTTCTTTTAGCGGTTTAGTCCCTGAATCATATCCGCCATCCTCCCTTGTTATTCGATAATTCAATCCTTCTATCGAACCCTCAATTCTTGCAGCAAAGAATTCTTCTTTTTCATTACTTGCTTTAGGATAAGCCATCTTAACTTTAACTTTAGTCTTTTTCTTTAATTCAACTGTTTCAAAATTTTTCGCTTTAGTTCCTGCGTAATAAGCAGCACCAATTGCAATAGCAGTTGTCGGATCAATATCACTATTAATTTCAACCTGTGTTAATTCTTTAACTCTATTTTTTACAAAAGGAATAAATGTAGAACCTCCTATCATAAGAATAAATTGTAAATCAACCGGGGTTAAAGAATTCTTAACCATGATTTTTTTTATCATTTCGATGGTGTTATCTACTTGAACTTTAATCAAGTTTTCGAATTCCGAACGAGCTATACTTATTGAAAAGTCTAACTCTTTACTATTATCATCAATGATATTATCAATCTCTATATCAGCGGCTGTTTGTGAGGACAAATTAATTTTTGCTGCTTCTGCCTTATTAATTAAAGAAGCATATTTTGCATTGTATTTGCCATTATCACTCTTCATATCTTGTTCAAGATTATTAAAACTTCCATTTTCTTTCAGTTTGGGAAATACTAATTTTTCAACGATCAATCTATCAAAATCTCTTCCACCTAAAAAATTGTCTCCTTCGTGATCTAAAATTCTCATTTCACCATTTTGTATTTTTACCAGAGCAACATCAAAAGTCCCTCCACCCAAATCATATACCATCCACTGTCCATCAGTTAATTTTTTTTCTTTTGCTTTATTAGCATAAGCTAAGCTTGCAGCAATAGGTTCTTGAAGCAATACTACTTGTTTAAAACCTGCTTGAAGTCCAGCTTCTTTTGTTGCATTCGATTGTACTGTATCGAACGATGCAGGAATTGTAATAACTGCAGCATCAACATCTTTTTCATTCTGAACAAATAATTTCAACTCTTTAAGAACATACGAAGATAATTCAGTTGGCGTTTTTGACTGCCCTAAACATTTTATCATAAAACTTTCTGTTGTTCCCATTTTTCGTTTAAATCCCGCGACCACATCTTGGGGAATTTTTTCGCTATAGACTTTGGCACTATCACCAACAAAGATTTTATCTTTTTTAAAACCCACTACTGAAGGAAGAGTATCTTTCCACGTTGTAAAATTTTTAAATATTTCCACATCACCTTTTACATATTTTGCTATAACTGAATTTGTGGTCCCGAGATCAATACCATAATTAATCATATTTTCCATCTTAATTTTCTCCTTCATTAAATTTATTCTGAGACTGTACTACTACAATAGCTTTTTGAATTATCTGATTTAATCCATCTGATGTTTTTAATCTGATAATAGGTTTAATTACTTCAGTAATTATAAGATTTTCAGTACTTTCGCCGGCAATAGTTGCTTCACAATCAATTCTTGTTTCATCGAATTTTTCATTAATAGGATTATGATAAACAAGTCCATTTTCTTCTCCGAGTAATTGATTCTCAAATATATATTTAAGTTTATTTAGATTTCGGCTAATGGAATTTGATTCAGGAATTTTTGCCAGCTTCCGCTCAATTTCAAATATTTGGTTTAATGTATCTAACATTCCTTCCATTTGGGCTGCTAGTTTTTTTTGATGATACATCTTATACCCCAACCTAATTTATAATTCGAATTATTTAAAAGAATTCTTTAGCAGAAATATTTTCCTGCGACATATTCCCATTTTGAACAGAATATAGAGTTATGGTATATGTAGAATATTGTTCTCCATCGTCCATTAAATTTATCCTGTCAGAGAATTTTTCAGATTTACTGAAAGTAGCGGCAGTATCAAATCCACCTATAATACTTCCATTATTTATTTTTTTATTAGGATTCCAATCTTTTCCATAAAATGCTTTTATATAGTAAACACCATTTGGTATATTTCCCATCTTATAATTATATCCAGCACGTATATAATTGTTTCTAATTGTCTGTTCCGAATTAACATTTACAAGACAAACTATTACATCATAAGCCTTACTATTTTCGAAGATTATATAGTTGTTTTTGGAATAATGAAAAACTCCTTTTCCAAAGTATTTATCGTAAGGCGAATCACCATTTTTCAACTGATTATCTTTATATAAACTTGAATAATAAGTATTGTTGTCCATTGCACTATTATCGCTTTTAGAGTCATATTCTGTTTTGAAGTCATATTCGCTTTCAGAATTATATTGACTTTCGGATTTATACTTATTGTTGTAAACGGTTCTAGGACGTTGAAAGTGCCGAGAAATAGCTAATATTAATAGGATAAATATAATACTACTTACAATTATTACAATTAATTTTATAAAGTCCCTATCTCCTTTTTTGTCTTTTATATTATGTTTAATTAATGAAGAATCATTTGATTTTCTATATGAATTTGCCATAGACCCTAACTGAATTCTAATATTTTGCAACTGAGTTCTATTCTGTAAAATTTGTTTTTTCAGTTCAATTGAAATACCGGTTATTAAGTTCGCTTTTTCGAGGAGGTAGGTTGCAACTTGAATATTTTTAGTCTCGTTCCAAATTTCAATTGAAAGCATCTTAAGCCCTAATACGATTTGGTTTTTTATTTCGACATATTTATTATCTAAATTATTTATTTCAGTTATGGAAATTGTGTTATCAATCCATATTTTAAATTCATTTATATTTACTCTGCCATTTCTAATTAATTCGATTTTATTTTTTATTTCTATTAATAACTTTCCATATGTGGAATACATTCCTTCATTTGCTTTATCCTCTTTGTTCTCTTTAACCAATTCATATACTTTTTTATAATCTTCTTGTAATTTATTTTTATTAACACTATTAACATTGTATTCTAAAGCCAACTTTATGAGATCAAGTCCATTTTCGTAATAATCCAACTGATTACAAATAAGAACTGAAAGACTTCTAATAGTTAATGCAATTCGGTTAATAATTTGATTGTAATAAACCGGTAAATATTTTAAGAGAATTGGATTTAATTGTGCCCTAATTCTATTGGTTATTTGTTTAATATTATTTTCATTAAATAGATTCGTATCAGTTTCTATTTTTTTTGATAAGTCGTTAATTGTATTTATTTGGATATTAATGTAATCATAGATACTTTGATAGCATTTGTCCATGTCATTGTCATTAACAAGAGGCTTTATTATGGTAAGTTTTTTAATCTCATCAATATTTCGATTCTTAAATGCGTTAAAGAGAGCTATATTAAATTGATATGCGAATGGAATACTGATTAGATTAATAAAAGAAGGATCATTGTAATAATTGAAATTTATGTAAGAATGAAATAACGATACATCACGGGATTTCAAAAAATTACTTAGTGGTTTGTTCTTAGAAATATTATGGTAGTGTTTTAATATATCAATTTCAAAAACCTTATTAGCAAAAGAGTCGACTCCGGTCATTGTAATCTCATTACCATCTATAATTACAAATCCTTCATTAGACAATTCTATTTCAGCTATTAATTTCCTTTTTGCCTTTTTTATTTTATCAGGAGTGATATTCGATATCTCTTCCGAATCTAATGCTAATACTTCAACCGGGTTAATAAACATAATTTTCTCAAATCAATCTTTATTAATATATCTTCAATTTATTAAATTCCATGAATAAAATCAGAAAATCTTTTTTAAATAATACAAAATCAGTTATTGTGGAATAATTTTAGATGAATAATTCGATAAATCTCTTAAAATATTTAATTGGAATATAATTATTTTGTATAATAAACAACTGATTATTTCTCATAATCTAATAATCGATCAGAAACTACCAAACTAATTATATACGACTCTAAAATTATAATTTCTAATTTAATAATATAAGTATCATATTTATATAGTTTTTCATGTTTGTTGTTTATTAGAACAATTGAATTCAGCTGAAATGTTTTTTTCAATATATCAAAAGTCATTTTTGCAGGTTCCCAAGCTGAGTAAGTATAATCCTTTGTTACGGCTATGCATACACCGTTTTGTATTCTATACCAATACATTATCGTTTCTTGTCTATCTTTATTAAACGTTGTAACATATGATAATAACTCATAATTTTTTTCATAGGTATCCAAGTTAGCTTGACCAAGAGTAGAAATAATTTCTTTTTTAGATTTGCCTATATATCTGGTTCCGTGTTCTTGGCAAATACTAGTATTAATGAACGTAATTAATAAGAAGCCTATTAAAATTAGTTTATTTTTCATTTAATAAATTCCAATTAGTAATTTTAAATATTTATTACTCATAAAGAGAAATCAATTATTATTCTTATTCAATAAATATTCAGTAATTAATGTAAATATATTTCCCTTTTTATAGAAACTCATAACCGTTAATTCAATCATTGTTGTAAATTAGTAATTGACCACACTACTATATATGAATCAAATTTTGTAAAAGAAATTGTAACTATATAGGTTTTGTAGAGAAATCTTTTTTTATACGTATCATCTTGTAAGACTTCGTTATCTAATCGAGATGCTTTAACAATAGCATTAAATTTAATAAGCGCAAATAGAGTATCTGAATATGTATAAGCATTAATTATTGAATAACATTTATCGTTTTTTAATTTATATGTAAACATATTCGTTTCTTCTAAAATGCTACTATAAGAATAAATGTATGTTAATAATACAGATTCTTTTTCAGAACTAATTTCAGTTGGTATTCCCAAATAAGATATAATTTCTTGTTTTGTAGCTCCAAAATATAAGAAACCCTGTTCTTGACATAAACTAATATCTGTGGATACAAGCACATAGAGGCATATCACCGTTAATTTACTTTTCACTTCATATACTCCAATTAGTTATTTATATTAATAACTTAATTACTAATACAATATAAAAAGAATTCCACTCCATCATTAATATCTTATTTCCGAACCGGGAAATGAGCGGAATAGTCTTTTCCGTTGAATGTATGGATTGGGATTACTGTTTTAGGTTTTAGAATCGAAACCATCTCTTTTAGTGTTGCTAAATCAGCATGACCGCTTGCATGAAGTTTTATAATCTTAATATTTCTTTTCTGCTCCAAATAATCAAGAAACGTTTTCGTATTTCCTTTATCCATATATCCATCTCACATAGCTCGGGAAGAATTTTTGATTCTAATAGTTCATCTATTGTTGGCGAATTTTTTTTATCAATCTTAAAATCTTCTCCGGTATTATTATTAAGAGGTGTACCAAAATCTACAAGAATTTTTTCTCGGCGGAAAACTCTACGCATGAGCCGCCGATTTCTTTTGTGCCTCTATGAATGAGGAACTGTTTAAAAGAGAAATAGCCCGAAACCTTTCGTTTTTGGTCTTAATTAAGTAACAAAACAAACAAATGATTCGACCTTATCCCGTCTAATTAAATTAGTAAATGAAGCTCAGACTCAAAAATCGCCCACACAACAATTAACCGATAAATTTGTAAAATATTTTATGCCCTCAGTACTTGCTCTCGTTGTAGTATTAAATTTTGCATTTCTTGTTTTAGATGAATCATTTTCGGAAAGTTTTTACAGAGCAATGGCAGTACTTGTAGCTGCAAGTCCATGTGCACTTGCAATATCAACCCCCAGCGCAGTACTTAGCGGTGTAGCGCGGGTAGCTAAAAGTGGTGTGTTAATTAAAGGAGGAAGACCCCTTGAAGATTTAGGTGTGCTTACTGCAATAGCTTTCGATAAAACCGGTACGCTAACCGAAGGGAAACCTAAGCTGACAGATATCATTACATTTAATAATTATTCAGAAACAGAACTCTTAAAAACAGCGATTGCCGTAGAAAGTTTAAGTGATCACCCGCTAGCCAATGCTTTTGTAAGAGATGGAAAGAAACGGCTTAACGCCAATGAAATACCGGAAGCCACCGAACTTGAAGCGGTGCTGGGGAAAGGGATTAAAGCTTCGCTTGGTGATGATAAAATTTATATCGGGAATCTTGATCTTTATGAAGCACTTGATAATGATAAGCCTGATGATAATATAAGAAATAAGGTATCCTCTCTTGAAGCAAAAGGAAATACTACAATGCTGATAAGGAAAAACGACGAATACATAGGAATAATTTCACTATTAGATACACCGCGCAAAGAAGAAAAAAATATCTTGCTAAAATTGAAGAATTTAGGAATTAAAAAAATGATTATGCTTACTGGCGATAACCAGAAGGTTGCCGATACAATTGCAAATGAAATTGGTATTAGCGATGCCCGCGGAAGTTTACTACCAGAGGAGAAAGTTAAAGCCATAATAGAATTAAAAGAAAATGAATCTAAAATAGCAATGGTTGGCGACGGAGTGAACGATGCACCGGCTATGGCAAACAGTACCGTTGGCATTGCTATGGGAGCCGCAGGTTCCGATGTAGCATTAGAAACAGCAGATATTGCATTGATGGCGGACAAATTGGAGTTACTCCCCTTTGCAATAGGTTTAAGTCGAAAGGCAAAAAGAATAATTAAACAAAATTTGTTGATAAGTCTTGGTATTGTTGCGCTGCTTATCACATTAACTATTTCCGGAATTGCAACAATTGGCCCCGCTGTTTTAATTCACGAAGGTTCTACTCTGGTAGTTGTCTTTAATGCTTTAAGACTTTTAGCATACAATGAGTAATAAATAGAAAAGCTATATGAAGCAAAAATCTCTCTAAAAAAATATTAAAAATGGATTATCCTGCTAAAGAACAGATTTAATTTTCTGCTATTTAGATTTTGGATTAAAGGAGGTAGCAATTGTCATAAGCTCAAATTAACCTAAAGCAACATCAAGAAACATCATTGTTGCAAAGCCTATCATTGCACCAATTGTTGATAAATCTGTTTCATTTCCTGATTGAGATTCAGGAATTAATTCTTCAACGACAACAAATATCATTGCACCGGCTGCAAATGATAGTGCATAAGGAAGCCAAGGCGTTTTAATACCCTCTGCTTTATCAATCGAGAGTCCAAGATGCAAGTGGGGTAATATTCTATCAATCAAGTATAAAAAAGCTCCGCCTAATAAAAATCCTATTACAGCCGGGAGCCAGGGAATTCCACCACTCTCTTCAGTCATTTCTATGGAAGACCCCAATGCCGTAAGAAACCAAGTGAATAAAGTCGCCAGCAGCGCTAAGAGGACAGGGTTGTAGTCAAGTAACCAATTTATATTCATTATTATTTTCTTTCAGTTTTAATGTATCTGGTTTTGTAAATAATTATATAAATTAAACATTTCTAAAAAAATTAACAATTCATTGGTACTTCCCTTTTTGAAATTTGATCACTCCAATTTTTCCCGCGAAACAATTCGCTCGACGAGTTCATTAAACGGAATAACAATAGCAGCCCCATTAGCAGCGGGCTTTTCGGAATCATTGCTTAGGAGAGCCAAGATTTTTTTGCATCTTCGCAGAGAGATATGGCTTAAACGATTCCAAGAAAAAACTTATATTCGGCTCAAGATAAGCGGCACCTTCGGCAAGTGTAACCATTATACCCGTTTGAGATAGTGCTTTATTAATCTTTTCACTGGGAGTATTCATAGCCAATTTTTGGAACTCTTCATTTTCATAAATCTTATCGTTTACTTTGTTTAATTCTAAGTTGAAGTTATCGAGAAACGCCTTAAATTTCGCATAATTATTTGAATGATCCGGGGAAGTTGAGAAATTCTTAATTTCTGAATTTATTAAGTTGATTGAATGTTTGAATAACTCTCGATGCTTTTGGGGGACTTTTTCTAAGGAAGCAAATTTGAGCGAAGTGGAGTCGTTTTGATTTTTGGATTCGTTAGAGCAAGCGACTATAAGAAAAGCGAGTAAAAATAATAAATTGTATTTCATTTCGTCTCATAATTCTAATACAAAAGTAATATATCGTAATAAAATAAAGAATCCCTATGATAGTAATGGATATTCTTGATGTATTGGAAGACTTGGCGGATGAGCATAGAGAGATAGTATTGATTACATTGATTGATCAATTAACTTAAGTCTCTCGATACACGATATTGGAATTGCAGCTTGAATGGGATACAGAGCAGTCGTATGAATTATTTGTGGAGCAGCAGAATAAGATTATACGAAAATGCGTTGAGATCGAGATATCGCATTTTGGGAAGATATTAAGATCGATGGAGAAACTACCCCCCTTAACCGACTTGACGGATGTTTGTATTTAATATGATTTAATTCTTATTGTGCTAAAATTTCGATTATAGTAATTCCGCTAGTATTAATACCCTTTAGAAAGTGGCCATTTTAAAGTAAAAATTTACTATAATAATTGATTTAAATAATTAGATAAGTAACACTCCTTATTTAATTCTACTGTTTTCATAGTCAGTTAAGCAGAAAATCTTTCTTAATATTATTGTTTTTGATAAAAGATGATACCGTCAAACGATGGACGTTAAGTTTTCTCCCTATGGCACAATATGAAAAATTATTATCAAGTAATTCTTTGATCCTATTCTCTTGACCGGATAATTTTGTTGAAGATGATTTACGTCCTTTCGGTCTGCCTAATATTACACCTTCTGCTCTTTTTCTTGCCAAGGCTTCTTTTGTCCTTTGTGAAATTAAATTTCTTTCTATTTCTGCTGCAAGGCCAAAAGCAAAAGCTAATACTTTGGAGCTTATATCGTTGCCAAGTCTATAATTATCTTTGATAGTCCAAACACTTAGCTCTTTTTTCATACAATCATTTAGCAGACTCATAATCATTAATAGATTCCTCCCCAAACGTGATAATTCGGTGCAAATTAAAACATCTTCCCTATTCATTTTCTTTACTAGTTTACCCAGTTTCCGGTTATTAATATCTTTAACACCTGAAATGGTTTCTTCAATCCAACGGTCTATAACAATTCCTTTGACGGTGCAAAAACGATTAATTTCAAATCTTTGATTTTCTACTGTTTGCTTATCGGTACTAACTCTTATATAACCAAAATACATATTTAACTCCATATAAATGATAAATGATAAATGAAATTAAGGAATAGTATAATAAAAACGACCGATTTTACGTGGCAGAGATATAAAACGATATAGTTACGATTTCGCTGATTTATGGTTAATTTATATTCCTTGGCATTTCCCGCTGCATAATGATATAACAATTAAAGGAGCTTCTTCGTTGGCTGAAAAAGCATTTAGTAAAGAATATCCAGCAATATATAAGCATCTACTCAAATATAAAAACGAACTACTTAATAGAAATAAG
>JALNXG010000017.1 GCA_023230485.1 Melioribacteraceae bacterium | reverse complement strand
CTTCGCTTTATTGGTGCCGCCGAATCTTATTAATTGGCAATAACTAAAATAACAAGGAGGCAGGATGAAAAAATTCATTCACTTTTTTTCATTTATTGTTTTAGCATCTTTATTTGTTGGTGAGGCATTATTTGCGCAGACCCTAACAAATGATAAAGTAATACTTGGCTTATCAAGTGCGGGAAGAGTAAGATTAACTGATAAGGCAACGAACACAAGGCAGATAGATCGCTTTTCTCCAATGGTATTCGGAAAGCAAAATCAGGTTTTTGCATATAATGCAGATGCAGAAAAAGTTTCGGGTACTGATGGCGCTGTAACAGTAGAAAGCCCAACTCATAGTGATTTTGAAGCTATGACAAGGACTGATAATAGTTACTCTTCAGCCCCACCTAATGTAGAAGTCGATGTTTATAACTATCTATGGAATAATGGAAGTTATGGAATTATAAAATTTACAGTTATAAATAAAGAAACAACTACCGAGACATTCCGATTTGGCGGTGAGATAATCCCACAGCCGGCAGGTAATTACGGTTTTGAATTAACCGATTACGATCCTAAGACAAAAGCATTTTATTTCCAAAGTCCTGATAAAGATGCTAATGTTGGATTCAGATTGCTAAATGATCCTTTATCAATGTTCAAAACTATTGATTGGTATGATGGATATGATGCAGATGATGCAGTGCTTTATGGTCATCTTGGTAGCGGTATACAATCAACTGAATTTGTTACATCTACTTCAGATGGTTCTGTAATGTTATTTGCAGGTAGTGAATTTGTTTTAGAAGCCGGTGCTTCAAAAGATTTTTATGTTGCTGTATCTTATGGTATTTCCGAAAAGGAAATGAAAGAATCAATGATAGAAGCAATGTCTAAATATAATGCTGTATTTAATTTATTGGCAGAAGGAACCACCACTTTAACAAACGATAAAGTTCAGTTATCATTAACAAGTGCAGGTAGAGTAAGGATTTATGATGTTGTTTCTGAAAATAGACATATTGACCGTTTGTCTCCATTAGTTATAGAAGGAACAAAAGTATTTTCATATAATGAAGATGCTGATGCAGTGCCTGAATCCGGTGGAGCACAGGAAGTTGGTTCACCATTTTTTAGTGATTTTGAGGCATTTGCAAGAACTAATAACAGCTATTCTGAATTACCTCCAAATGTGGAAGTTGACGTAAATACCTTTCTCTGGAGTACCGGAAATTTTGGGTTAGTAAAATATACGGTAATTAATAAAGAAACAACTACTTCTGATTTCTATTTCGGCGGAGAATTAATATTTATACTTGACGGTTCTTATGGATTTGAAATAAATAAATTCGATGTGAACAATAAGATTTTTTATACTAATCTTAATCCTGCTTCATCATCAGTTGGATTCAAGCTTCTCAATGATGATTTAACCTTATTGAAATCGATTGATTGGTATGATGGATATGATTCTACGGATGCTGAAATATATCCTCATTTACAAGGTGGAGTAGTGCCAACAGATTTTGCATCAGGTGCTGATGGTTCGGTTCTTTTCTTTTTAGGAAATAAATTTACTTTAGAACAGGGTGCATCGAAGGCATTCTATTTGGCAGTAGCTTATGGAACAACCGAATTAGAAATGAAAACTGGATTAACAGAAGCAGAAGCTAAATATCAAGCAACTCTTTCAAAAGTTGAAAAAACCAATGAATTAATTCCAACTGATTATGCGTTATCACAGAATTATCCTAACCCATTTAATCCGACTACAAAGATTAGTTTTACTTTACCGGAAAGAAGCAATGTATCATTGAAAGTATATAATGTATTAGGACAAATGGTTTCTGAATTAGTAAATAGTGATTTTGAAGCAGGAAATTATACTGTTGATTTCAATGCAAGTCAATTATCAAGCGGAATGTATATTTATACATTATCTGCTGGAAATAATTTAATCACAAAGAAAATGACGTTGATAAAATAATGGCACGATTTAAAGAAATAAAAACAAGAATTCAGAAATATTATCCGGATCTGCCAAAGAACCATAAAAAATTGGCTGATTTCTTTATTAATAATTTCGATAAGATTCCATTTTATTCTGTGCATGATATTTCAGAGGCAACGCGTACAAGCGTTGCCTCCGTTGTTCGTTTTGCACAAAGGATCGGATTTCTTGGATTTTTAGAAATGAGAGAAGAGATCTCTAAAGAGTTGCAAAATCATATTTCAAACAAAGAGATTTTCTCACTCTTAGATTCTGCGGCAACTGAAGCTGATACACTCACAATTATTGCCAATCAGGATATAAAAAACATTAATGAAACTCTAACGCAAATCGATAGAGATTATTTTGATTCAACAATTAAAATGATTCTAAAAGCAAAAAGAGTTTATACGGTTGGTCTCGGTGTTTCTAATTTATTGGCACAGATGCTTGCTTATCAGTTGAATCAAGTATCTATTGATGCTCATGCACTTAGTCATAGTCATAGCACTTTTTTAGAGCAAATGATTTTTTTGAATAGCAATGATCTAATTATAGCATTATCATTTATGCCCTATTCGATAGAGACTATCGATGCGGCAAAATATGCAAAGAAGAAAAAAATAAATGTAATATCAATTACAAATAGCAATGCATCGCCGATTACATTTTCATCAAATGCTAATTTAGTAGTAAAAAGCGAAAACATGTTATTTACAAATTCATTCGCAGCGATATCGGTATTGATAAATGCAATCACTACCGAATGCGCACTTCGTAATAAAACAAAAGCAAAAAAGATGCTATCCGAATTAAATAAGATAGCAGAAATGCAGGGTATGGTAATAGTCGATTCACACTCTGAAAATCAGTAAACAGGAGTAAAAGTGAAAAAAGTTTTTTTATTCTTATTGTTAATTTCGGGAATTATTAATGCCGGTACGACAGGAAAAATTGCCGGTAGAATAATTGATTCACAAACAAAAGAACCATTAATTGGGGCAAACATAGTAATAATGGGTACCAATTATGGAGCGGCAACAGACATTGACGGCAATTTTGTAATCCTCAATATCCCTCCCGGGAAATACACAGTTAAAATAAGTTCTATCGGATATAAGACCGTAGTTATTAACGATCTGAGTATCATTGTAGATAGAACGACATCATTAAACTATTCAATGGACCCGACAACGATTGAAGTAGGTGAAATCATAGTATCCTCTCAGACACCGATGATTCAAAAAGATATTACCAGTTCGGTATCGGTAATGACAAGGGACGAAATTGAATCGCTGCCGGTAGCAAGTTTTACCGATCTCCTTTCGATGCAAGCAGGTGTAGTGGGAAGCGGATCTAATCTTCATATAAGAGGCGGAAGGTCTAATGAAGTTGCTTATCTAGTTGATGGTATGTACGTACAAGATCCATTAATGGGGGGATTAGCTACTCAGATTAATAATGATGCAATTCAAGAGATGAGTTTATTAAGCGGAACATTTAATGCTGAATATGGCAATGCACTTTCAGGTGTTGTAAATATCGTTACGCGCGATGGAGCGGATAAGCTTAGTGGTAAACTCGAAATGAGAACAAGTGAATTTGGAATCGACCGATACGCTGCTTTAAGAGAGACGCGATTTAATGGTAATTTAGGCGGACCATTATTTACAGAGAAATTAAAATTTTTCCTATCAGCTGAGCAAGCTAAAAAGGGAAGTTATTTACCATTTGGATATCGTAATGAAAGAACATTCTTTTCTAAATTAACTTATTCCGGCTTATCAGGAATTAAGGCTACTTTTTCTAATCGTGGAAGTGTTGGGGATAGAAGACCCTATAGTCATTCATGGAAATATATACCCGAGCAGTTTTTAGTAATACGTAATGATAGTTATCAATCATCATTCTCCTTGACACACACTGTTCAGAATAATCTATTTTATGATTTCAGAGTGTCTTACTTCAATCAAGGAAGCTATTCCGGAATCGATAAAGATACATCAATGTATATCCCGATTCAGCAGAGAGAATATTTAGAAAATATGGGGAATGGATTTGAATTTTACTCAAAGGCAGATCCTGCGGAATTTAGTGATAGCAGAACGGCTACTATTGATGGCAAGTTCGATCTCGTTTGGCAGATTAATAAAACAAATGAAATTAAAACAGGACTTCAATACAAAAAACATTGGTTGAGATTATATAGTATTTATGATCCTAAAAGAACTTTCCCTTATATAGATCATTATAATACAAACCCATTTGAAGCAGCTGGATATATTCAAGATAAAATAGAGCTTCCATTTTTGATTATTAATTTGGGTCTTCGTTTCGATTATATGAATGCTAATATAACATTCAGAAATAATCCACTTGATCCAAAGTCATTAATAAAAGTAGAACCGAGACATCAATTCAGCCCTCGTATTGGTATAGCACACCCAATTTCAGATAAAACGAAACTTCATTTTGCTTATGGACATTTTTTCCAATATCCGAATTATCAATATTTTTTTGAAAATAATCAGTACGATTTAAATGTTCGCGAACCGTTATTCGGTCAGCCGAATCTAGATGCCGAGCGTACTATTACTTACGAAATAGGTATCTCACATCAATTCACGGAAAAGATTGCCGGACACTTAACCGCATATTATAAAGACGTTACAGGCAAAATCGGTACACGTTATTATTTTCCATTCGTTGATGGAAGATATACAGGATACACGGAATATATCAATGAAGATTATTCAAATATAAAGGGATTTGAAATTACATTGGATGCTAGAGCGGATAAATATTTCTCAGGTGGATTAGCTTATACATTTTCCGTTGCTAAGGGAAGTGCATCTTCTGAGACCGAGCAATATCCGGGGACTTCGGAATCTACTCTTCTTTATTATCTTGATTTCGATCAGACTCACGTATTTAATGCAAGTGCTTCGGTAGTAATTCCGGAGAATGACGGACCGGAAATATTTGGTTCTAAGATTTTTGGGAATACCGATTTGAACGTAATTTTCAGGGCTTCATCAGGTTATCCTTATACACCTTCGGGGAGAGATATCGGTTTTGTAATTCGTAATTCATTCAGAATGCCCGCAATCTATACTATCGATTTGGAAATCGGAAAAGAATTTGATCTGTTTAATACTCTTACGATGAGAGCATTTGTAGAGGTTTTAAATCTAACGGATCACCGTAATATATTGTATGTATATGGCGATACAGGAGAGCCGGACTTAACATTTGTTGGGGATAATTCACCTGAATATATAAGAGACCCTTCTAATTTTGGTCCGCCACGCACAATACGATTAGGGTTATCAGCACGATTTTAAATTAACTAATAAAGGAAATTTTTTAAGAGATGAAAAAAATAATTCTAATATTAATCTTGATAACCGGCGTAATATTGAATGCTCAGGATAAGAGATATTTGGATAAGGATAAACCGGAGAAATTAGAAAAAGCGGACGCTATCAAAGATAGAGCAGCGGGAAGTCACAATGCCGGTAATATCGGTCTATTCTTTGAGAATCGAGGCAAGTTATATCCACGCAGAATTACGCAAGGTCCATCAGGCGAATTTCCAATAAATAGTGGTAAGAATTATATCTATCGTATCGCACCATTTGTCGGTATTCCGGGCAATGTAATTCAAGGCAGACATACAGGTAATGAAGAATGGGAAGCAGTAGGTGGATATCACAATCCCGAGTTTTCGCAAGTGGCAATGAGCGATAATAAAAAAACTTGGGCAGCCACAGGCTGGCATCTAAAAGATGAACTCAATAATCCAATAATTAAAAGTGATCAAGATAGTTACTGCGTATTTAATGATAGTCTTAATTCACGCCAGATACTCGGTATCGAAATGCGTCAAACAGGCTATACTTATGGTGTTAAGTTCGCTCAGAATATAATTTTCTATAATTACGAAATGATCAATAAAAGCAATAAGAAGCTTGAAAATGTATATTTCGCAATGTATGCAGATATAGACGTAGGAAATATAAGCGGCGGACTTCCTGAATATTCAGATGATAAGGTTGGTTTCGATAAAAATACCGGATATATGTATTTCTATGATGATGGAATCTCGAATGAATGGCCAGGCGGAAAAACAGGTTACTTCGGTGTTTCGATAATGAGAACTCCAAAAATAAATGGAGTTGAGAAGGGTGTAACAGACTTCCATTACTTTCTCTATAACGATGATGAAGATAGGGATCTAGATACAATTCAATTTGGACTAATGGCATCTTCAAGATCATTGTACGAATCCTCACTCGGTCCGAAATATTTTCATCTCGGCAATAGTAGTAATCTGCATTATGATGATCCATCAACAATACCGGCAGAAGGATTGGATTTAGCAGGTTTAATCAGTTCGGGTCCATATACCTTGGAGCCGGGAGAGAAGATTGAATTTGTTACGGCAATTGTAGCGGGCGAAAATTATAATGAAGCAATGGTTTCTATGAACTCTGCCTTTAAGATAATGGAATTTGATTTTGAAATAAGTAAGCCTCCAATTACACCAAAATTATCGGGTACTGCAGGAGATGGCAGCGTAACAATTTTTTGGGATGACTTAGCCGAAACATCTAAAGATAATTTTTCCGGCGAATATGATTTTGAAGGGTATAGAGTTTATAAGAGTCAAGATAGGGGAGTAAATTGGGAACAGCTTGCTAATTATGACTTAAAGAATAAAATTGGATTCGATGTGGGTTTACAATATTCATTCACCGATAAGAAAGTAACAAACGGATTTGAGTATTGGTATTCAGTTACTGCATATGATAGAGGTGATTCATCTATTGCAAGTTTAGAAAGCCCTAAAGGAAATAATACAGATGCAGTAAATCTAGTATCTATTACACCACTTTCAAAAGCTGCGGGTTATACACCTGTAACTTCTCTACCTGTTAAGAATATTGGAACTGGTCTTTCCAATTTTGAATTTGACGTAATGCCAGTCGATGATAATAATCTTGCTGGAAATAAATACACTACAGGATTTACTTACATCAAACGGCACGATAAAGGAAATAATAAAACAAAATTAGAATTAATAGTTCGTGATTCAGCTAAAACAACAATGAACGAATATGGAATTGAGTGGATAGCAAGAAATAGAGTTCAATTAATCGATCTACTTACAGGAGATTTTATTGAACCAAATCCCAAGACTTATGTTTCGGGAGCGCGATATAATCTAAATGCAGGTTTAGCGATAAAATTAACCGATCCTGATCCTCAAGGCGATCCCGATTTTCTTCCGAATAATGGTGATTATATGTCAGTCCATTTCGGTAATTATGTATTACGTAACGGGACTGACACAGTCGTTTATCCTCGACAATTAGAGATAGATAAACTTCAGTCAACATCTGATGGTGTTGTATTTAAATTCCAGAAACCCGAACTGATAAAAGATCTTTCTAAAGTTGGTGGATTGGATAACGTGAATATGACATTCACAGTTGGAGATGAAACAGCTTTTACAGACGGAGGATATTTAATTTCTACAAATGGGAAAGGTTCGGTTGGTAATCGAGGATTTGTAAAAGTATTAGTAAGAGACGGAGCACAAAATACTGTTGCTGAATTTGATTCAGTATTTACGGGCGATTCATTTACATTCAATGGAATTACAGGTAAAGTAACTTTCGATGCAGGTAATGCCCCTACACCGGGGAATATATTTTCATTTACCGCAGTTAAGCCGATTCCGCCTACTCTTAAAGACAAATATCAGTTTGAAATAAAAGGTTCATCAGTCGATAGAGAAAAGCTAACTTCCGAAGTAGTGAATATTAAGGTAGTGCCAAATCCATATATAGTTTCTTCATTATACGAGCCTGAATACGGTGAGCTAAGAAGAGAGCCGTTACGACAGATACAGTTTATTAATCTGCCTAATGAATGCACAATTTACATATTCACGATTGATGCAGATTTAGTGAAAACGATATATCATAGTGCGGTAAGCGGTACTGAAGCATGGGATTTAAGAAGTGAAGGCGGAAGAGAGATTTCGCCCGGAATTTATATGTATATAGTTAAAGCAGATGGCGTGGAATTTAAAAGCAGATTTGCAATAATTAAATAGTAAAAAGTTTTGGAAGAAAAATGAAAAAAATAACGACATTTTTACTTTTATTAATAATGTGTTCAGTGGTATCGGCACAGAATCCCAACTTGGGAACTTCGGGAGCACAGTTCCTCGAAATACCTACAGGTGCAAGAGCGGCAGCGATGGGAGGTGCGGTAATAGGGCTTAATGACGATGCGTCTTCTGTTTTTTGGAATCCCGCTGGTATAGCGAAAATCGAAAATAATGCGGTGCATTTTTCTTATATGCGCTGGTTTGATATGTTCGATTATAATGCGGCTTCAGCTGTCTTTAATATTGATGGAATCGGAACTATCGCAGCGAGTGTTGTTTTATTCTCAATGGATGAGATGGAGATAACAACGGAGAAACAGCCGAATGGTACAGGCAGATTTTTTGATGCCGCTGATGCCGCAATCGGAATCTCTTATGCTCGCTTTTTGACAGATCGATTCGCAGTGGGTGTAACTGCTAAATTAGTTACACAAAGAATCTGGAATGAAACGGCTACCGGAGTGGCTTTCGATGTCGGAACTCAATATCGATTAGATTTCCAAAATCTTACTATTGCAATGAAGATGAGTAATTTCGGTGCTGATATGAAGTATGATGGTGAAGACTTAAACGTAATATATGATAAAGATAATTCAGTACCTCTTAATCGGCTTGCGCCTGCACGTCTAAATACCGACTCATATCCAATGCCATTATCGTTTCAAGTAGGAATTGCAATGGATATCTATACTTCGGAATTTTTCAAAATGCGCGTCGATATTGATGCAGTACATCCCAACGATAATGAAGAAAGAATCAATTTCGGAACGGAACTATCGTTCTTTGATCGCCTTTATTTAAGAGGTGGTTATAGACATAATTATGATGATGAAGGATTAGCATTTGGCGCTGGAGCTAATCTACCACTTGGAAATACTTTAGTAAGTTTCGATTATGCGTATTCGGTTTATGATATACTCCCAAGTATCCATAGAATTTCGGTAGGATTCGTATTCTGAAAAAAGTTTTTTACATATTAATATTTATTTTATGTGCCGGTACTATATCAGCACAAGGTTATGTCGTTGCAGTCGGAGGTGGCTCGGAAGATAAAGGTGGCTGGAGCGATAAACCATATAAATACATAATTGATCACTCAATCAATAAAAAAATCATAATCATTTCTGATGATTCACCATCTGATTCATCTTGGCTTCCAAATTATTTTAAATCGCTTGGTGCATCCGAAGCGTATAATCTATACATACCCACAAAGGCATTCGCTAATTTTGAAAGTACAGCTAATGAGATTAAATCTGCCGGAGCGATTTTTATTCGAGGCGGTGATCAATGGATATATAATGATTTATGGAATGGAACCCTCGCCGCAGAAGCTATTCGATCTGTTTTTCTTGGCGGTGGTGTAGTCGGAGGTACGAGCGCAGGGGCTATGGTGCTTAGCGATGTAGTTTTCACAGCGTTGCAATATAGCAGTATCGATTCAGAAGATGCACTTAATAATCCATTCAGTTCCGGAGTAAAACTTGTAGATAATTTTTTGGACCTCACTCCGAATGTAATTTACGATACACATTTTATTGAGCGAGGACGCTTCGGCAGACTAATGGCATTTATTTACAATTTCCATTACAATTCAGGACGAGATATAATTGGTATTGGAATTGATGATCGCACAGCAGTGGCGGTTTCTCCTGATCTAATTGCCGAAGTAATGGGAAGCGGTACGGTTACTTTTTTTCAGAAAGATGAATTGACTAATTATCTTCGTCCCTCTGACGGATATGTAATTGATAATCTAAAAGCAGATTTATTGGTAGAAGGTTGGAAATATAATATTGTCGAGAAGAAGATATTTTCAATGCCTGAGAGCGCCAAGCCATTTATGAGTAATGTTTCTATACCTTTTGCTGAATTTACAATATTCAATCAGCCTATAAATACTGCCACCGATAATTTACTTTCTGAAATCACAAACGCAATTTCTATGCTTATTGTATATGATAGCAAGTCAACTCAAAATGCTAATATTATCAAAAATAAATTAGCTGCTGCAGGAATTAATAGCGAAAGCTTTGAAGTAACTTCTGCCGCATTAAACGATCCAACCGAATCGGCAATATTTATAGGGAAAGAAAAACTAATCTTTATTGCAGAGAATGCCGAAAATCTTCGCTTGCTTGCTGATTCAAATTATACTGCTTCTCGATACTTAAAGGATAGAATTAATGCGAATAGTGATTTTTATTTTATTGGTAAAAGTGGAAAATTGGCAGGAAGTAATTTTGTAGGAAATACCGATAGCGATAAACTTACGGCTTATAGGGGGAGAATGAATATTTATGCCGGGTTTGGTCTATATGATGATGTAATCATACAACCCGATATTTTTAGTGATAGCGATTATGCAGAGAACTGGTCATCATCTATTCCATTTGGATTGATGAAAGCTCGGGAGAGTATGGGTTTATTTTTTAATGACCGTGCAGAGATAAGTATCGATTCTCACTCGATAAAAAATTCAGAGAAAACTATCTGGGGGATTATCGATTCGCGCAATTCTTCATTTACCGATTCATCAAAATGGAAAATGGGGAGTTCTACTCCACGCCAATCAGTAGCATTTGATAATCTTCGTTATTCATATTCTCGGTCATCATACAGTTTCAATTTAGAAACACGCAGAATGGATATTGAGAGTTCGGTAAAAACTTTAACTCCTGAAAAGATTCCTAGTGGATATCAGTTACATCAAAATTATCCCAATCCATTTAACCCTACTACTACTATCGGATATTATCTTCCGCAAGAAGGTAATGTAAAACTTGAGATATATAATACGCTCGGACAGTTAGTGAATGTGCTAATGGAAGTCAATCAGAATAAAGGTGGATATAAAGTTATATGGAGCGGCAAAGATATAAATGGCAACGCACTTTCAACAGGAGTATATTTGTACCGCCTCAAGACAGACAACTTCTCTCAAGTAAGGAAGATGCTATTACTAAAGTAATTCGTTATATTTTACGTTGTGCAATTGTAAAAAATGGATCTGAAATGAAAAAAATTATTACTCTGTTGCTACTTCTAACCACTGTTATTAATGCCCAATTAATCACTCCGATTGAAAAAAATAATTACACAAAATTAACTTCTTATGATGAACTTTTTGATTATGCTTATCAGACTACTTTAGTCAATTCCAATATAGAACTAAGTCCGATAGCAGTTACAAATGGGGGATACATAATTCCGGCATTATTTATTTCGAGTGATAAATTCGGTGAAGATAAAAATAAAGTTAGAGTAATGGTTTTTGCTCAACAGCATGGCAATGAGCAATCAGGTAAAGAAGGGATGCTACTTTTACTAAAAGAGATTGCAAACGGGAAACACAATAGATTTTTTGATAAAATTGATTTAATACTTATTCCTCAGGTTAATCCTGAAGGGAGCCAAGCTAACAAGAGAAGAAACAATGTAGGTGCTGACTTAAATCGCAATCACTTAATTCTTACAATGTCTGAAACCATTGGTCTTCATAGAGTTTTTAATAAATACTTACCTGAAGTAACTTTAGATATTCATGAATATTATCCATATTCAGAAGAATGGGAAAAATTAGGTTACAGAAAAAATTATGATGAACAGATAGGCATTATTACCAATATAAATGTATCGCAAAAAATTAGAGATGAACAAAGAAATAGTTTTCTTCCATATATTCTTACTTATATAAGAACTGCCGAATTCACGGCGAATGAGTATCTTCTAGGCGGACCTCCCGGAATAGATAGAATGCGTTATAGTACTGTGGACATTGACGATGGAAGGCAGAGTTTCGGAATTCTTAATTCCTTTTCTATTATTTTCGAGGGACTTAATGGAATTGATTCGCTATCGAATATGAAGCGAAGAGCTACCGGACAGAAAACGGCAGTACTCGGTCTGCTTCAATATGTTTATGAAAATGCCTCTTCCATAAAATCATTAGTGTCTGAACAAAGAGAAAAACTTATTAATGGTGAAGAAAATAAATGTGTAATACAGATGGAGCATTTTTCCACAAATGATTCTAAAGATGTAACTTTTTATTCAGTAAAAACAGATAGAGATACATTAATAAGTGTCCCAGAATTTCACGATAGCGTGAAACCGGTTTTAGATGTAAATTCACCTGCGGGCTATTTAATACCGAAATCTGATACGAAACTATACGAATGGATACGAAGACATAATATTGAATATACATCTGCCGATAGCGCAAAGATTCATCCGGGTAAAATTACCTATTACGAAATTAAGGGACCTATAAAGAAAATTTTAGAAGAGGCAGAGATTACTTTCCCCGAATTAGAAGAAAAACCGATTACAAATATTACGTTAAAGAATTACTATTATATATCGGTAAAACAGCTGCATAATAAAATGCTCACATTGGCATTAGAACCCCAATCGCAATTGGGGCTAAGCAATTACCAAGAATTTAATTATCTTAAAAGGGGAAATAAATTTACGATACTTCGAGTGAATAACTAATATGAATAATTAAATATGGTCATCATCGAATGAATCTTCGTCATCGTATAGACTATCATCAGTAAAATCGATATCGTCTTCATCAAATTCATCGGGTTCTTCCACTGCCGGAACATCATCTTCATCGCTTTTCGATTTTGGTGATACATCGCTATCGTTTACCAAAGTTTCTTCTTCAAAATAGCTACTGCGCGTGTAATTGCTATCGAGTTTATCTAAAACGAGACCGACTAATTCATCGACTAATGCGGTTTTCATCGCTTTGGGTGTCATTTTATTTGCTTCTTCATCACTATTCAAAAAAGCACCGCTATCTTCAAAAAGTTTTACGAAAACTTTTTTATCAAGTTTATTAAGTTGTGCAGTAATGATTTTTTCAATTTCCTTCATTACTTCTTGATCCCAAGTACCTGCGTCTTCCATCTGAGCTTGTAAAGAAGCCCAAATTGTAATTTTCTTCTGTCCGGGTGCGGGTTGTTTTTTCAGTATTGCAACAATATCAGTGACAGTCTTTTTTAACAACATAACTACTAAATCTCCATTCTTTTCTTTTGTATCAACTAAATTAAAAAAATTTTTATAAAACAAAAGTTAAATATTTTTACTATACTGCGGAATTACTCTTTGGGAGTGCTTCTCATGACAAATTTTAAGATACCTCCCTCAATTATATCAGAGTGATTTACAATATAATTATCGATTGTTTTTCCGTTTAATTCAACAGTTTGGATATAAATATTTTCTTTTGATTTTCTTTCTGCAATTATAGTAAAAATTTTCCCATTTGGAAGTACGATTTCGGCTTTATCGAATAAAGGAGTTCCTAAGCTGTAAACTTGATTAGCAGGGTTAACGGGATAGAAACCGAGAGCAGAGAAAACAAACCAAGCAGACATCTGGCCGCAATCTTCATTACCCGAAAGTCCATCCGGTTTATCACTGTAAAGCTCAGTAATTATTTTATTTATGATTGCCTGCGTTTTTGCAGGTGCACCCGCATAATTATAAAGATAGGCAATATGATGACTCGGTTCATTACCGTGGGCATACTGCCCGATTAAACCCGAAATATCAGAAGAGGCATTTTCTCCATCTATTTTTGAGTCGATAGTAAAAAGGGAATCTAATTTTGTAAGAAATTTTGTACTGCCACCCATTAAATTAATAAGTCCCTGAACATCATGCGGAGCGAACCAGCTATACTGCCAAGCATTGCCTTCAGTAAAAATATCATCGCGGTGATTAGAATAGCGTGGATTAAAAGGATCCTTCCATTTTCCTTCAGAATTTTTTCCGCGCATAAAACCGAGTGAAGGATCGAAATAGTTTTTATAATTAATAGAACGATTCATAAAGTATTCGTAGTCTTCATTTTTATCGAGCTTTTTTGCGATTTGTGCGATGCACCAATCATCATAGGCATATTCTAAACCTTTAGAAACTGATTCGTTTTCTTTGTCAGAGGGTATATATCCAAGTTCTTTCCAATATTTAAGTCCAAGCTTATCCTGCATTGCGCTATTTTTCATTGCATCATAAGCGAGATTAATATCAAATCCGTTGAACCCTTTTAGAATTGCATCTGCGAATACCGGGATTGCATGATAGCCAATCATAGTACCTGTTTCATTGCCCATTAACTCCCAAACAGGAAGTAGCCCGGTCTCTTTATAATGTCCGATCATAGAGTTAATGAAGTCATTAATTTTATCTTGCGCTATTAAAGTAAAGAGAGGATGCGCGGCACGGAATGTATCCCAAAGAGAAAAAATCGTATATCGATTATATCCATTCGTGTTGTGAATTGTGCCATCAGGAGCTTTATAATTGCCGTCAATATCGCTATAAAGAGAAGGTGCAATGAGCGAATGATATAATGCGGTATAAAAAGTTCTTTTCGCAGACTCATCTTCAGTCGTAATTTTAATTTTCTGAAGTTCATTTTCCCATAGATTATTGGCGTGATTTCGAACTTCATCAAAATTCCAACTGAATTTATCAGTAAGAAGATTCTTTTTAGCACCTTCGATACTTGCCGAAGAGATTGCGGTTTTTACAAGTATAGTTTCGTTGGCGTCCATTTTGTATTTTAAGAAGAGTCGGAGTTTTCTACCGTATGCTTCTTTAATGTGAAAATTTCCAGTGATTTCTTCTAATGAGGGATTTGCCTTTTCACCTATTTCATTTAAATTCAAGGAGCCATCGTTATCATTTGTCGAATTCCCAATATCTCCTTTCTTTCTATTCAGATGAACTGATATTTCCTCATCAGATGATAAAATAAAAGAAGAGAATGGTTTTGAAAGGCGAGTAGTGAAATAAATTTTTTGATCGGTTGCCCAGCCTTTAGAAAATCGATAGCCAGAAATTGTGGTATCATTTTCTATTTTGATATATGTATCAGTGGTGCTATCCCAATTAATTGCGAATCCCAGATCAAGCAATATATATGCGTTTTCTGATTGAGGGAAAGTATATTTCTGAATCCCGGTTCTTTCAGTGGCGGTTAGTTCCACTTTTATTTTTGAATCATCTAACTCAACCGAATAATATCCTGCGGAGGCACTCTCGTTTTCGTGACTAAATTTAGATTGAACTATTTCGGGGAGATTTATAGATGATAGCTCGGTCGCAGAAATAAAGGGGATAAATGAGATATCGCAAAGATCGCCGATTCCTGTCCCACTTAAATGAGTATGTGAAAATCCTGTTACAAGTGAATCGGAATAATTATAACCGGAGCACCAATCCCAACCGCTTCTGCCATTATCAGGACTTAGTTGAATCATTCCGAATGGGGTAACTGCGCCAGGGAATGTATGTCCATGCGCTGCCGTGCCAATAAAAGGGTCGATATATTTTGTTAAATGGTGATCGTTCTTCGAGGAAACGAGTTTTTTCTCTTCCGTGAGGTTTCTTTTATCAATAAAATATGCTGTTTTATTTATGTCTGAGAGGTTAATAAATTTCTTTTGTATGTTTTTATTAACTTTTTCAATATTTTTAGATATATCAGTACTAATATCGCTATCGTTTTTTGGTCTTTCACTATTGGATATTATTTTTGTTGACATTCCCTGTACCGAGCCGGTATTCATCAAAATTACGCCCCAGAGAAGTAATACTATAACAAAATATTTTTTCATAATTATTAGCTCTTTAAAAGTTCGGGATGATTTTGATGAATTTTAATTATTAGTTCACCGAAAAGGGTATTAGCCCAAGCGAACCAAGAACGAGAGAACTTTTCAGGATTATCTTTATTGAAGGATTCGTGCATAAATCCTGTATTGGCATGTGTATTCTTGATTGTATGAAGACATTTTTTAATTTCATTTTTATCATCGGAAGTAAGTGCCTGCATAATAATAGAGAGGTGCCAAATCTGATTAACACCTGCATGCGGTCCGCCGATTCCTTCACCGGCACTACCTTTGAAAAAATAAGGATTCGATTGACTCAATAAAAATTTACGAGTGTTTTTATAAAGCGGATTTTCTATTTCTATTGCATCAAGATATGGAAGCGAAAGCAAACTTGGAATGTTGGCATCATCCATAAAATGCTTATTGCCATAGCCATCTACTTCATATGGAATCATTGTACCGAAATCGAGATGTTCTGATTTAGCGAATTTATTTAATGCTTTTTCTACTTCATCAGCGAGTGCATTGCATTCATCAGCAAATGTTTTATCATGCTTTACATTCATTAAAATATCTGAAAGTTGACGCAATGAAATGACCGCAAAATAATTTGATGGAATGAGGAAAGAGAAAATTGTGGCATCATCTGAGGGACGGAAAATAGAAACAATTAAACCGACAGGTACAATTGGATTGCCGTAGCCGCCGCCGGCAACCGTATCGGATTGCCAACCCGTTACTCTTTGGAATTTATATGGCGATTTTTGGTTACCATCTTTTCTCTGTTGCTCTTTGAAAGTTATCAATACCAATTTCATTGCGTTATACCATTCATCAGAAAAGACAGACTCGTCTCTGGTGGTTTTCCAATAATTATAAGATAAGCGAATCGGATAGCATAGGGAATCGATTTCCCATTTTCGTTCGTGGAGTTCCGGCTTCATATCTGTAAGGTCACTCATCCATTCTGAATGACCGGGTCCATCGTTAAAAGCATTCGCATAAGGATCAATGAGAATACATTTAGTTTGCCTATTAATTACTCCTGCAATAAGTTCTTTTAGTTTTTCGTCTTCTTTCGTTAAGGGAAGATAGGGAAAAACTTGGGCTGTGGAATCGCGAAGCCACATAGCATTTATATCACCTGTAATTACAAATGTATCAGGCTTGCCATGGCTATACTTAAACGTAACAGTAGTATCGAGAGTATTTGGAAAGCAATTTTCAAACATCCAAGCGAGTTCCTCATCAGAGATATCTTTTTTTATTTGAGCAATTTTAGCCTCTACTGCTTCGCTTGTGAATTTTCTCTCTGAAAGAGGGGGACGTTTACTTACGAAATTAGATGATGCAGAAAATTGTGATTGTGAAGTTAAATGTTCCAAAGTGTTATCTCTCAAACCTGTTGCAAGTGCATTGCCTGATATTGCAAGCCCTGCCGCTGCAAGTCCACTTGTTTTAATAAAATCTCTTCTCGATGGCATTAAATGTCCTAATAATTATTTGTGAGAATAGTATTCAAGAAAATTACACATTCTAAACAATTAAGTGAAATCTTATTATCAATATTTGACATTACAATGGGATCAGTCAATGAAGCAATATCCATTAATAATATGGGTGAAAAATATTGATTAAATGAGTAAATTTATAAATTAGAATAAAATGCCCCCGTAGCTCAGTGGATAGAGCATTGGTCTCCGAAGCCATGCGCGCAGGTTCGATTCCCGCCGGGGGTACTTTGAAGCTTACAAATCGTATAATTGAGTGAGAATCAGGAAGCGTTAGTGGTAGAACAAGAGGATTTGTAATCGATGTTGCTGATGCAACGCATAGCATATGGTTTTTTGGATCAGTAAGTGGCGAAATTTGGAAGGCAACTGATAAAGGACAAAATATTCTAAAGACTTCAGGGATTGAAGTGATATGGCGTTGTGAAAATTTTGGTGATACAGAAGCAGGCGGTAAATAATTAAGTCAATAATAGAAATGTTTTCTTTGAAGATGGAATTTGTGCATCCGAAAAGAAAACAATTTTAGAATGTAATGATATTACTAGAATAATTCTATTTTAGTCGACTTTTAGTCCCCTTCTTCATTTCTTCTATTTTATTAAGTGAGTTATTATATAAATCCTGTGGAATATACTGCAGGATTTGTGTTAATAACTTATTGAAATTACCTGCATGAGAATAAAAACCAATCTCTTTATTACCTTTTGCAACCACATAAATTGGTTTTGTGATATGTCCGCTGAAAATTCCACCCTTTAATTCCAGAATCTCATCGTAACGAATTTCAATCATTTTTGTACTAAGAAAAAAATTTGAACAGATCAATTTTGTATCATCTGCCTTTATTAAGAAAGGAAAATACTTATATGTTTTTAGAAAGTGTTTATTTAGGATAAAGATTAAAAACATATTAAGAATAAAAAGAACACCGAAATACCATTTTTGAAACATCATAATAGCAGAAGTAAAAAAATGGAACACAAGAAATAAAGTGGCTATAATGTTTCCGTATCGATAAAGAAATATTTGGAAGAATGTGTATTTATAAGTCTTAATCTTGCTCTCTTTATTAGACTGATTATTTTTATTTTTGTTTGACATAATTTCTGCATAATTGATTAGTTTTGAGTTATACAATATCGTAAAACTAAATAAGAATTATTCACAAAAATAAAAAGAGATATGGAAAAATTTGATGTAATTATTGTTGGTGGCGGTCCTATCGGATTAGCTTGCGGAATTGCTGCTTCAGTTCATAATCTTAATTATAAGATTTTAGAAAAAGGATGCTTGCTTAATTCCATTTATAATTATCCTACTAATATGGTATTCTTTTCTACTTCGGATCGATTGGAGATCGGGCAAGTGCCATTCATATCTCATGGAGTGAAGCCGACTCGAAGCGAAGCATTAGAATATTACCGTCGAGTGAAAGATGCTTGGAAACTAAATCTTTCTCCCTATGAAAAAGTAACTAATGTATCGGGTGAGAAGGGTGATTTTATTGTCGAATCAGAGAAAGGTTCTTATTCAGCAAGAAACGTAATCATCGCTACAGGATTTTATGATTATCCTAATCTTATCAGCGTCCCTGGCGAAAGTCTTAAAAAAGTAAAACATTATTATGAAGATGCCCACCCTTTCGCAGAAACAAAAATAGTTGTAATCGGCGGAGGCAATTCGGCTGTGGATGTGGCACTCGAAACATTCAGACGTGCTGCGGATGTTACAATGGTAGTCCGCAAAAATAAATTAGATGAAAATGTAAAATATTGGGTTAAACCTGATATTGAGAATCGAATTGCAGAGGGATCAATCAAAGCACATTTTAATTCTTACGTAAAAGAGATTCGGGATGATTCGGTGGATATACTTACGCCTGAAGGAAATTTGACAATTGAAAATGATTTCGTATTTGCAATGACGGGATATCATCCTGATTATCGCTTCTTGAAAAATATTGGTATTAAATTAGAGAGCGAATTTAATTTAGTGCCGGTTTATAACAATGAAAATTTCGAGACGAATATTGCGGGATTATTTTTAGCGGGAGTAGTATGTGGTGGAATGGATACAGGGAGATGGTTTATTGAAAACAGCCGCTCACACGCCGAAAATATTATGGGGTATATTGCTAATAGTGTTTTAGATTAGGGATTAAGAGTCCCATTAAATAAACTTAACGGTTGCTCCCATTGTAGTTGATTATACTAAATTTATTAAATATCAAAAGCTTGTATCGAATTAGTTGTTAAATATATCGATTTTACCTGCATCCAAGAATTAAAGAATGTAGTGTGATGATCACTAATTTATCTGCTTCTTGTTTTTTGAGTAAGAGTAGCAACCAAATTTATTTTAGTTTTACAATTCTTTTATCTAAGTAGCGTAATTAGTAATAACTTGCTTTTTATTATGTGATCGAACTTTTTATTACTTCACATATTTTGAAATAAATTCTTCTACTTCCGGTAGTCCACCTTGGTAGATTAAGTATCCGTTACTTGGTTCACGTTCTGTTATCTCGCCGGCAATTGGTGTAAGCATTATCTCCTGTACTTTCTTTTGGTCTTTGGTCTGACCGAGTGCCCAGCAAAGTTTCATATAAGCAACTTCAGGTAGCATATTCGCTGCGGGTACTACACCAAGCTCCATCATATCCCTTCCCGTATCATAAACATACATCTGAACAAATCCCCATAGAGTTTGTACGGTCATATAAATAGAAATCCCCTTATCGTGTGCTTTTTTTAATGCCGGATAAAGCGGTTTATTAACGTGTCCTAATCCTGTCCCTGCAATAATAATCCCTTTGTAATCGTTATCAATAAGTGACTCAATAATATCAGGCTTCATATTCGGGTAGTAATAAACAATGCTGACTTTCTCTTCAAAGGCAGTATTAATTGTAACGTTTCTATCGCGTCTGCGGCGGGCATAATCTTGACGTAATGGAGTTATCTCCTCGCGGCTTACTTTTGCTATCGGTATATCGCCGATTGTTCTAAATGTTGATCTATATGATGAGTGCATCTTTCTTACACGTGTTCCGCGGTGAAGAAGTCCATAGTAATCCGATGTAGGTCCGAACATACAGACCATTACCTCAGCTATATCGCTTTCGGCTGCAGTCTTTACGCTGTGCATTAAGTTCAGTGCAGCATCAGACGAAGGTCGATCCGATGATCTCTGCGATCCAACCATCACAATTGGTACAGGAGAGTTTTGCACCATAAAAGAAAGAATCGCAGCAGTATGATGCATTGTATCAGTACCGTGCCCGATTACAATCCCTTCTACACCTTTATCAATTTCTCTTCCGATTGCCTCTGCAGTTCCTTTCCACTGATCGGGACCCATATTCTCCGAAAATACGCCATAAAGTTTTTCGGTTTCGAGATTACAGTAATCGGCGAGTTCAGGTACAGAACCATAAAGTTCACCGGGTGAAAAGGCGGGTATTACAGCACCTGTACGGTAATCCAATCTACTTGCAATTGTGCCACCTGTTCCAAGAAGTTTTACTCGCGGTTTCTTTGGATCAACCGGGAATTCCTTTTCTGGAATTTTATAATGAGCTTCCTTCCTCCCGAAAAACTTAATATCTTTGATTGATTTGGCAGCGATGCCGATATTATAGCCGACATTTAATTTTATTACGATGTGAAGTGGATCGGCAGTTTCGGAACGTGGTAATATAATTCCTTTGAAATTTCCTTTGTCGGTAATTAATTCTACATCACTCCAAACTAATGCCTTAAATTTTTTTAATGTTTCTAAAGCTTTGCCGCGGTAACCTTTGTAGTCGCTCATTATTAGTCCCGATATTAGTGAACATGCTAATTAGAAATAATCTTACTTAATTCGCTTACAAACTCAATCAAATATTTAAGTATCCCTTCAGGTGAATTTATTTTATTTGTCATCTCAAGTTTTAGTGATTCATTGGTCTGAACGAGTTTTACTTCTTTAGAATATTTTACATTAACGTACTCAAGTAATTTAACAAACTTTTCTTTATAGAAGGATTCTTTTTCTCCCTTAGGAAGGATTAATGCAATACGATTACGTTGGATAATAATCCTTTCGAGCATCGCGTAAGAAGCATGATAGCGAAGTATGGCAGTCATTATTACACGTTCGACAACCGGTGGAGTTTTGCCGAATCGATCTTCCATCTCTTCCTTAATTTCATCCACTTCCTCGAGTCGCATAATTGAAAAGAGGGCAGTATAGAAAGAGAGGCGGTCTGCTTGATCTGGCATAAAACCTTTCGGTATTCCGATTTCAAAATAGCAATCGATTGTCGGTTCGCTCCTTTCAATTTGCTTGGGTAGGTCTTTGAATACTTCTTTAAATTCATCTTGTCTTAGTTCTTCAACTGCTTCATCGAGTAACTTCATATAAGTGTCGAAACCTACTGAATCAATATTTCCACTTTGTTCAGTTCCAAGTAGATTACCAGCACCGCGAATTTCAAGATCGCGCATTGCAATGTTAAATCCCTCACCTAAATCAGTATATTCTTCAATTGCCTGCAATCTTTTTACGGCTTTTTTTGTGATTGAATCGAGCGATGGAACAAGTAGATAAGCATAAGCCTGTCTATCGCTTCTACCTACACGACCTCTTAATTGATGAAGCTCTGCAAGTCCGAAACGATCAGCACGATTTATAATAATTGTATTTACGTTCGGTATATCAAGTCCGGATTCAATAATTTTAGTAGCCACAAGTACATGATATTTTTTATTCAAGAAATCATAAATGACTTCTTCTAATTGAGCGGGTTTCATCTGACCATGTGCCACGCCGAATGAAACTTGAGGCATATACTTCTGCAAAAAGCTCGTAATCTTTTCTATCGATTGAACGCGATCATGAACGAAATAAACCTGACCGTTACGCTTTATTTCAGTCGTTATCCATTCACGGACTTTTTTAATATCGAATACATCTACGCGTGTATAAATTGGCTGTCGGTTCGGAGGGGGTGTAGCAATAATAGAAAGATCACGTGCACCCAGTAATGATAAATTAAGAGTTCGAGGAATTGGTGTTGCCGAGAGGGTAAGTGAATCAACATTTGCCTTGAGCGATTTTAATTTTTCTTTGTGCATCACACCGAAGCGGTGCTCTTCATCTATAATTAGCAATCCGAGGTCTTTAAATTTTATATCTTTTGAAAGGATGCGGTGAGTGCCGATTAAAATATCCACTTCACCTTTTTCAAGTTTTTCAACGGTTTCATTTTGTTGAGTTTTTGTTTGGAAACGGCTCATAGCGGCAACTCTAACAGGGAATTGAGCGAGACGATCCTTAAATGTATTATAATGTTGTTCTGCAAGAATTGTGGTTGGTACTAGAAGAGCAACCTGTTTTCCATCATTAATTGATTTGAATGCCGCACGTACTGCAATTTCTGTTTTACCAAATCCTACATCTCCGCAAACAAGCCGATCCATCGGATTTCTTCCTTCCATATCGCTCTTTACTTCTTCAGTTACTTTAGATTGGTCGGGCGTATCTTCATAGAAGAAAGATGCTTCTAATTCCTTCTGCCAAATAGAATCGCTGCTGAATGCATATCCTTCTGCTGATTTCCGTTTTGCATAAAGAGTAATTAATTCGCGTGCAGCTTCTTTTATCTGCGCTTTAACTTTCTTCTTAGTCTTTTTCCATTCGCCGCTTCCAAGTGAGGAAAGCTTTGGCGGTACATTATCTTTCTGCGAGAATTTTTTAACTAAAGAGAAGTAGTTGAGATTTACATAAACAACACCGCCTTCAGCATAAAGAATTTTTATTGATTCCTGTTCAATATCGCCGATTTTAATATTTTCTAAACCGGCATACATACCAATTCCGAAATTTTGATGAACTACAAAATCGCCTTTCTTTATTGAAGCTAAGTCTTTGATACGTGATTTTTTTACTTTAGATTTTCCGGGTAGTTTGGTGCGGTACGGTTTATTAAAAATTTGATAATCAGTAACAAGGAATAAACGATCGGGCTTAGAATAAAATCCACTTTTAATTGGGAATACAGTGATTTTTATAGTTCCCGATAATATCATCTCCGAAAGTTCTTCTTTGTATTCAGAAAGCAGGTCGATCAATCTTCTCACTTGAAGTTCATTTTCTACGGCGAGTATTATTTGATTATTTTTCTTCTTTTGTTCGGTAAGGATATTAAAAAACAGATCAAAATTAGAATTAATCGGTTGTATCTCGCTAATCTGAAGATTAATTCTATTTTCGCTTTGCTCTAATTCTTCTTCAATAATCCAACGACAGTTATGTTCAAAAAGATCATCTAAACTGAATTGTTCTTCTTCTTTCTGTTCATCATCTTCTATGGGCTGAGAATATTTTTTATCCGAATAAAGCTCGTTCCTAATAGAAGCATCTATTTCTATAATTTCTTCACTCTCTTCTTCATTTTCCAGAGTTGAGGGAGAAAAAAAATGACTTAATTCAAATTGAGATGCAAATACAAGCGGGCTATCGAGGTAATGAAAAATATTTCCGGATTCGTCACTAGCGGAAGAATCTATTATTGCAGCGAGTGTAACGCTTTCAACTTTATTAAGCGAACGCTGGCTATCGGAATCGAAATAACGAATCGATTCTAAGAAGTCGCCATCGAATTCTATACGGCAGGGCATTTTTTCACTGAATGACCAAAAATCGATTATCGAACCACGAATTGCATAATCACCCGGATCTGCTGAAAACTTTTCTTTGTTATAGTTAAGCAAATTGAGGTATTCCACTAACTCATCATAACTTAGATCACCCCCAGCGGTTATTGTAGTTGTCTTATTGCTTAATTCATTTTTTGATGGGAGCTTTGTTTTTAATATTCCGTAAGTGGAAAGCGCAATGAATTTATCTTTATTACTAATTACGGTTAATCTCTCTTGAATGGATTCTTTAGAGAAATCATCGATTTGAATTACATAGTCAGTGAATCCAAGAAGTGATAATTCGACTGCTAATTCATGAATAGATTGAATTGATGGCAGTAGAATTAATAAGTGATTATTTTCAGAGAAAATTTCAGAAACAAAAAGTGCTTTTGATGAGCCATAGAATTGGCTAATCGCAATTTTACCTTTCTTGTTCTTGAGTAAAGATAGTTGTTTTTTTAATTCAATTGTATATGCAGGATTTTCTAAAAGGGGAAATATATTTTTCATTCTTTATGCTTTTTAAAATAAATAGACCATTCCCAATCCAAAATGGAGGGAAATTCATTACCAAATATAAATTTAAAACAAAAATTCTATAAAAGCAGTATATTTTAATACTGAAAGAACATTTACGGGAAAATTATGCCTCTAAAAAAAGCTTCTAAACCACGAGAACTAAAACCGGAAGAATTAAGATGGGTCTGCGACCCAGAGATTTTTGAATTTGAAACTACATCACATCTAAAGCCGATTGAAGGAATTGTTGGGCAGGAAAGAGCACTTAAAGCATTAAAGCTCGGAGTGGAATTAAAAAGTCCCGGATATAATATATTCGTAACAGGATTATCCGGTACAGGGAAGTTTACATCAATAAAATCAGTATTGGAATCGATTCGTCCTGATTGCTCTCAATTAAAAGATTATGCCTATGTAAATAATTTTAAGGATAGGGATAAACCGGTCCTGCTAGAATTTCCTGCCGGGAAAGCTTTAGAGTTCAAAGAGGAACTATATAAGGCAATAAAATTTTTACAGGAGAAAATTCCTTCATTCCTTAGTAATGAACCTTTTGTCAGTCAAAAGAAAAAATTACTTGAAGAGTTCGGTTCTTCACAATCAGCTATAATGAGTGAATTTGAAGAAAAACTTAAAAAAGATAATTTTACTCTTGGTCAGGTTAAAGTGGGCGAGCTTACTCGTCCCGAAATTCTTGCTGTAATTGAAAATGAACCTGTATTTATGCAACAGCTCGGTGAATACGTCAAAGGTGAAAAAATTACCAAAGAGCAGGCAGATCAATTTATTAAAAAATATTCATCCTACCAAGAAGAGCTTGCAAAGGTATTTAAGCAAAGTCTAAAGCTTAGCCAAACTTTTCAAGAAAGAATTCTTGAACTAGAAAAATCTTTCGTAGGTAATGTAATTCATATAACAATGGATGAAATTAAAAAGCAATATGAAAATGATAAGATACTCAATTATTTAGAAGAAGTGGAAGAAGATATACTATCTAATCTTGAAATATTCAAAGGACAAAAACCAGCGACCGAAGAGACCCAAGACGGATTGGTAGTAGATTACCTTAAAGAATATGAGATAAATATTATTCTAGATAATACAGACGTAAAATCATGTCCGGTAGTTTTAGAGACATCGCCCACATATAATAATATTTTCGGTACGATTGAAAAATTTTCCGATGGAAGAGGCGGTTGGTATGCTGATTTTACTAAGGTGAAAGCTGGTTCTCTGCTCAGAGCTAACGGAGGGTTCCTTATACTAAATGCACTCGATTCATTTTCCGAAAACGGTGTTTGGAAAGCTTTAAAACGCGTTCTGCTTTATGGTAAATTAGAGATTCAAGACCTTGCAACTGTTTATCAATTTTCACCAAGCGTCTTAAAGCCCGAACCTATCGATATTGAATGCAAAGTTATCCTCGTAGGTAATAATTATATCTATTCTGTATTATCTAATTACGGAGATGACTTCAATAAAATTTTCAAAGTGAAAGCCGATTTTGATTACGAGATTGCACGTAACGAACAATCAATTTTAGAATATGCGCGATTAATAAAAAAATTAATCGAGCAGGAAAAATTATTGGAGTTTGATAAAACTGCAGTTGCCCGCATAACTGAATATGGTGCAAAGTATTCGGGCAGACAAAATAAACTTACGACACGATTTGCTTATATAGCAGATTTGGTTAGGGAATCAAATTTCTGGGCTAAAGACAATGGTGATAAAACTGTATCAAGCTATCATGTAGATCAAGCCTTTCTTGCTAAAAGGGAAAGACATGGTTTATATGAATCGAAAGTTCAAGAGATGTTAGATAATAAAATTATTTTGATTGAAACCACAGGTGAAAAAATCGGAATGATTAATGGGCTGGCTGTTTATGGCGGCGAATCATATTCATTTGGCAAGCCGACACGTATAACAGCATCTGTCTCACTTGGCAATGGTTCATTTATAAACGTAGAAAGGGAATCGGGTTTAAGCGGGAGCTCACATAATAAAGGTGTGCTAATTATTTCAGGTTACTTTAAGGAAAAATTCGGACGTAAACTTAATCTTGCCTTCAATGCTAATATTGTATTTGAGCAAGGTTACGGTATGATTGATGGTGATAGTGCTTCAATTACCGAAATATGTGTAATCTCTTCCGCTCTTTCACGTTTACCGATAAAGCAGTCGATTGCAATTACAGGTTCAGTTAATCAGAAAGGGGAAATACAACCTATTGGCGGTGTTAATGAAAAAATCGAAGGATATTTTGATGTATGTTCTAAAAGAGGATTGGATGGATCGCATGGAGCAATAATTCCTATCCAGAACGTAAAAGAGCTAATGCTCAAGCAAGAAATTATTAATGCTGTTAATGAAAATAAATTCCATATTTATCCCGTTGCAAAGGTAGAAGAGGCAATTGAAATATTATTTGGAGTTGAAGCTGGAGTTGCAAATGCTCATGGCGATTATCCGGTAGGCACTGTATTTGGTGAAGTGGAAAAAGAATTAAAAGAGATGAGAAAAACGGCAAAAGGTGAGCACGAAAAGAAACCGCATGCTCATCATCACGGAGAGAAAGATAAAGGAAAGCCTGCACCGAAGAAAAAGAAGATTCCAAAACCGACTCCGAAGAAGAAACCTGTTCCCAAACCGGTGCCGAGTCCTGTGCCGACCCCCGTACCAGTACCTAAAAGGAAGCCTGTGAAGAAACCTGTACCGAGACCAGTTTCTAAGTCAGTATCAAAATCCGGAAGTAACCGGAATTCTAAAGCTATTCCTGTTTCTAAAACATCAATTAAATCTGATCGTGGGTCTTCTCCTAAATCGATTTCGGTTTCTAAAGAAAAGAAATTATCTGTACCTGTTTCCAAAAAAGTTGTAAAAACTCCGGAGAAAGCACGAGTGCAGAAACCATCATCTGTTACGCAATCGAAAAATAAAAAGAGTAGAAAATAAATGGCTGCCATTGCCAAAACAAAAATATTAGCTACATTAGGACCGGCTACCGATACGAAGGAAATAATTGAAGCTTTGGTTGATGCCGGTTTGGATGCAGTTCGCCTCAATATGTCTCACGGCACGCAAGAGAATTTTGAAAAAATATTTGGAATTATCCATGAGGTATGCGTAAGTAAATCTCTTTTTATTTCTACACTCATTGATCTTCAAGGACCGAAGATAAGAGTCGGAAAATTGAAAGAAGAATTTTATTATATCAATAGCGGCGATACAATAGAAATTACCGCCGAAGATATTCTCGGAGATAATAAAAGAGTATCCTCTTCTTATAAAGAGCTTAGCAAGGATGCCTCGATTGGAGATACAATTCTTATTGATGATGGTTTACTAAATCTTGAAGTAATAGAAGTAAAGGAAGGTTCTGTCATTTGTAAAATAATTGAGGGGGGAATATTAAAGCCACGAAAGGGAATGAATCTTCCCTCAATGAAACTTAGCACTCCATCGCTTACTGAAGTTGATATAAAAAATCTAGAGTATTCATTAAAACATCGTGTGGATTTCGTAGCCCTTTCTTTCGTAAGGAAAGCAGATGATATTATCGCACTAAGAAATTATTTAAATAAATATGGAAGTAAAGCACAAATAATTGCCAAGATAGAAAAACGAGAAGCGGTAGATAATTTCGATGAAATATTAAAAGCATCCGATGGTATTATGGTGGCTCGCGGAGATCTTGGTGTTGAATTAAAACCACAAGAAGTGCCTATCATTCAAAAAGATATAATTCGCAGATGTAATGCCGCAGGTAAATTAGTGATAACAGCCACACAGATGTTGGAGAGTATGATTTATAATCCAATTCCTACTCGTGCCGAAGCATCTGATATAGCCAATGCTGTATGGGATGGCACTGATGTAGTTATGTTAAGTGCCGAAACTTCTGTTGGGAAATATCCCGTGGATGCAGTTAAAATAATGAATAATATACTTATTGCTACTGAAGTTGATCCTGCCGACAGAAAAAAAATAAAATATGAAATACCCGAAGACCCGTTAGATAATATTTTCGATGCATCGGGTAAAGCGATATCGAAAATGGCAAATCAAATAAATGCTGATTTAATTGTAGTTTTTACTCACTTTGGCGGAAAAGCAAGAGTGGTTTGTAAATATCGTCCTTCTTCCCGAATCTATGTTTTTTCTGATAGCTTTGATGCTTTGAGTCAATTAAATCTGCTTTGGGGGATTAAGTCGAGCTACATGGTAGATATATCTGATGAAGAAAAAGCAGTAGAAAATGCAAAAAAAATTTTATTGGAAAGAGGTATAGTAAAAGAAGGGAATTTAGTATTATACACCTCCGGCAAATTAATCGGAGAAAAGAAGAGAAGAAGCTGGCTCCGTTTTGAAATAATATGAATGAGAAAAGAAAATATAAAGAAGCGAATTGGTGGCATAAAGATGAATTAGGAAAAATTGTATGCACACTCTGTCCGCGTTACTGCACAATTGGGGATGGACAAGCGGGCTTCTGCTTTATTAGAGAAAATATTGATGGTATGCTTTATTCCATAGGTTACGGAAGACCTACGGGATTCGGCATTGATCCGATAGAAAAAAAGCCGTTGAATCATTTCCTTCCCGGAACAGAAATATTAAGCTTCGGAACAGCTGGGTGTAATCTTGGATGTAAGTTTTGTCAGAATTGGTCAATTAGTAAAGCACGTTACGATTCGGTTAATTCCCTTTATGCCTCACCGGAAGATGTAGTTTCACTAGCTAAAAAAAATCATTTGCCATCAATTGCATATACTTATAATGACCCGGTGATATTTGGTGAATATGTAATTGACATTTCACGATTGGCACGGGAAGAAGGTATTCGTTCTGTAATGGTATCGGCAGGATATATCGATAAAGAAGCGAGAAAAGATGTTTATAAATATATTGATGCTGCTAATATTGATCTCAAGGCATTCACTGAAGAATTTTATCATAATCTAACCTTCTCGCACTTATCAGATGTATTAGATACACTAATATGGTTGAAAAAAGAAACTGATGTATGGCTCGAATTAACAACATTATTAATTCCGGGCGAAAACGACAATCCTGAAGAGATAAAGAAGATGTGCAGTTGGATAGTTGAAAATCTGGGAAATGAAGTACCGCTTCATTTTACTGCATTTCATCCCGATTTCAAAATGAAAGATAAAACCGCAACACAACATAAATCCTTAATTTTATCAAGGGAAATTGCACTTTCGGAAGGAATAAAGTTTTGTTATCTTGGAAATGTGCACGATATAAAAGGGAGCACGACCTACTGTCCCGAATGCGCAATTCCTTTAATAGAACGCGATTGGCATAGCGTAAGAAAGAATAATTTACTAATAAATAAATGCCCAAATTGTGGCACAAAAATCCCCGGCGTATTTAAATAGTTAATTCTAGTTCCTTCTGAATGCAACGTCCGAGTCTGATTAAATAAGTATATTTGTATCTATAATAAATAATTGGTTTGATATGATTCTTCGTAAAATAATTTTATTTCTTTTTGTGGTTTCTTCGGTCGGAGCTCAATCTTATCAATATATTTTTCCGAAGCCGGGGACAGATTACCACCGCAAAGCGAGCACTATAATATTACGATTTGGAGAAAAGATAAATCATATCGATAAAATTACTGCCGCTAAAAATTTTAAAATAATTGGTAGTAAAAGTGGACTTCATGAAGTCGATATTATTATCTCTACCGATGAATATACTTTAATCGCTGATCCGATTACTGATTTTGTTGAAGGTGAAAATGTAATTGTTTTCTTTGCGGGTGGCGTTAAGACAGATAATGAAACTTCTCTCCCTTCGATAAAGTTTAATTTTACAATAGCAGAAAATGAAATTCCGAAAGAGAGATTTTTACGTTATGAATATAATAGACGCGATTCGATAAATGGAATTTCGGAAAATCGACCGGTTTTCGACTTGACCAACTCGGTTAAAGAAAATACACACGAAGTTCAATCTATAAATGGAGTTGCAGTACCCTCCGATTACCCTGAAGTAAAAGTAGAGATTAATACAAATCCTGCTCCTGGTTATATCTATATGAATAACTGGGGGGGAACTCCATACTTAATGATTCTCAATGGCGATGGTACACCATTATTTTATAAAAAAATGTCTTCGCGTGCGCGTGATTTTAAGATACAATCAACTGGTGAAATGACATATCGACTTGCTGAAGGATATGATAAATTTTTTGGAATGGATTCCGGATTTAATATTATTCGAGAATATACTTGCGGTCCGTATGGAACAGATGAACATGAGCTAATGCTTCAAAAAAATGGTAATGCATTAATGATTGGATTAGAATGGCGGACGGTCGATATGAGTAAGATGGTGGCAAATGGTAAACCTAATGCGACTGTCGTTGGTAATCACGTCGTGGAAGTTGATAAAAATAATAATATTGTTTTCGAGTGGAGATGCTGGGATAACTATAAAATTACTGATGCGATCGGTGTAGATCTAACAGCAAATTATATTGATTATATACACATGAACGCAATTGATATTGATATGGATGATAACTTAGTTGTATCCTCCCGACATCTAAACGAAGTAACCAAAATTAATAAAACTACCGGCGAAATGATCTGGCGGTTTGGCGGACCCGGGAATAAAAATAATCAATTCACTTTTATTAATGATTCTTTCGATGGATTTTCTTGGCAGCATGATATAAGATCAATTGGGAATAATCATTATACAATATTCGATAACGGAAATTTTCATTCGCCAAAAATTTCGAGAGCCGTGGAATATTTAATCGATGAAGTAAACAAGACAGCGACTTTGGTATGGGAATATAAAGACCCTAAAAAATATTATACTAGTTGGATGGGTAATGCTCAGCGGCTATCAAATGGAAATACGTTAATTTGTTGGGCAGATGGATCGCTTCCAAAAGTTTCCGAAGTAACTCCTTCGGGCGAAAAAGTATATCAATTAGATTTTATAGAAAACTATCATTGTTATCGTGCATTTAAATTTAATTCTTTGGGAAAAGCATCAATTCCATATCTCGTTGCAGAATCATATACAGATAAAGTTCGGCTGATTTTTAATAAGTTCGGAGATTCTGATGTGGCATCTTATGATGTATATGCCGGAACAGCGGGAAATAGCTTAATAAAAATAGGAAATACAAAAGAAACTTATTTTGAAACTATGGACTTAGATAACAATACAGATTACTTTTTTGCAGTAAAAGCAGTTTATTCTTCGGGTAATGCAAGTGAATTTTCAAACAAAGAAAAAATATTTGTAAGATTGATTCAAGCTGGAGAGAATATGTTATTAAATAGCGATTTCTCAGCCGGAAGTTCGGGTTGGGTATTTCAAACTTTCGAGCAGGCAAACGCAAACTTAATAATTACATCAAATAATGAAGCATTTATTAATGTAACAAATAGTGGCGTAAGTGATTGGAATATTGAATTGCTACAAAAAAATATTTCTGTCGTAAAAGGGAAGAAATATTTTTTTCAATATGATGCTGCCGCTGGTGATACGAGAGTTTTTTATCCGCGCATTACAAGAGATGGCGGAGAGCATGAGGATTACAGTCGCATTGGTGCTGTCGCACTTGGCAAAACAAAAAAAACTTTTACGCATATATTCACTATGAATAACGAAACTGATTTAAAAGCACGTTTAATATTTCAGTGCGGGGGATATAACCCATCAATTCTTATAGATAACGTAATATTCAAAGAAGATGTATTCGCCGGTGCTGATGAAATAGATACTCTTCTTCCTAATAATTTTGGCTTAATCGGCAATTACCCAAATCCTTTTAATCCGAATACAATTATAAAATATTCTCTTCCTGCTCAAGGAAGTGTTCGTATTTCAATCTATAATTTACTAGGGGAATTAATTTCGCAGAAATTATTAGAACATTCATCGGGTGGAATTTTTGAATATAATTTTAAAGGTGCAAGTTTATCTTCCGGTGTGTATATTTCCACTATTGAAAAGCTTTCGGGTAATTTTGAAAATTCCGGTTTATCAAAACTAAAAATGATATTGATAAAATAAATACAGGAAGCATACATGAGAAATTTTTTTACTTTTTTATTTTTTATACTGATTACAGGAGCAAATGTATTACCGCAATCGGTAATTGGATACAAGTATGTATCCCCCCTCCCCGAATCCAAATTTAATTCGAGAGAAGAAACAATAATTTTTAGAGATGGAAATAATATTAATCCTGCTTCTCTAAGTAACGCCCGTATAAAAATATATTCCGACAATCGAAAGTATGAAGGTACTTTTATTTTATCGACAGATAGAAAGACAGTTATATTCGATCCAAAAGATAATTTTGCACCTTCGGAAAAAATCACTGTAATGTATCTTGGAGGGATTAAAAATACACTCGGAAAGGAATTAAAACCGTTTAAATATAGCTTCTATGTAACATCACTAGAAAAACCGGTAATTGTTCCCAAACTTGCAGGCAGGTATTATGATGGAGAAGATGATACTGCAATTACTCCAAAAATAAACTACAAAACAAAAGATATTAAGAACACAAAAAGCATTATGGATGTCCCTTTTGATTTTCCGCAAATAACTATGAACGTTAATGAGAACAGTGCTTTTGACGGAGCTACATTCCTTACGGTATCTACTGCCGCACCAAATATTGGCTACTATTATATGATAATCGATAATAATGGAAATCCAATATTTTATGATAAGACAGAAGAAGGTTCGGAAAATTTTCATCTACTTCCGAATGGAAATACCGTAATTAATGAGGAGCTTACGCTTCATGGCTGGGCAGGCGGTAGTGAATCGAATTATTTAATTCTGGATTCTAATTTTACACATATCGATACCTATCAGATGAAAAATGGCTATATGGCAGATTCTCATGAATTTCTCATGCTCCCTAATGGTCATGTAATAATGAACTGCTATGATTTACAGCCTGTTGATTTAAGTAATGACGTTGAAGGTGGAAAGCCTAATGCAATGGTTGCAGGCTCGATAATGCAAGAGCTGGATAATGATAAGAATGTTGTATTCCAATGGAGAAGTTGGGACCATTTTAATTATCTCGATACTTATTTTAATACGACACTTGCGGCATTCGATCCAATTCATATTAATTCTATTGAACTTACTATCGAAGGAAATCTACTTATATCTTCAAGAAACTTAAATGAGATAACAAAAATAAATAGGCAGACCGGTGAAATCATCTGGCGGCTCGGAGGAAAAAACAATCAGTTCACTTTTATCGGTGAGGATGAAACAAACAAACCACTATATTTCTCAAGAACACATGATGTTCGTCAGCTTCCGAATGGAAACATAACTGTATTCGATAATGGAATGGATCGCAGATCAGCTAAATTCTCAAGAGCAGTTGAATATAAAATTGATGAAATAAATAAAACCGCTGAATTAGTTTTTGAATATCGACATGTGCCTGATATTTATGCACAGTTTCAGGGAAGTTTTAGAAGACTTCCAAATGGAAATATGTTTATTGGATGGGGAAGTGCTTCGGGCAGCGGTAGTCCTGCGTTTTCCGAAATTACGCCCGATAAAAAAGTGGTTTCGGAAATGACATGGCAGCCCGCCGGATTAGTAAGTTATCGAGCATTAAAATATCCTAAAGAATTTCTAAAGCCGCAGGCAAATATCGATCAATATGAAATCGCGTTGGATAATACATATGAATTTAACGAAGATGTTGACAGCACCTTTGTAACACTAAATATTAAAAATATTTCGGGAGAAGGATATAATAAAATAAATGTGCAAAAATTTAATTTAGCACCTTTCAATCCACAGTTTTTAGGAACATCTCCATTAGTATATCAATATCGATTTTATATTACTAATTCAGCAATAAATTCAATGACTGCAGAATTAATAATCGATTTGAAAAAATTTAGTCGTATAACCGAACCTTCTAAAGTAGTAGTATATCACAGAGAAAATTTAGGGCAGGGACTTTTTCTCCCTTTAGCTACAACATATAATTCCGTTACAGGAGAGCTAAAGACGACAATGAATAAATTCGGCGAATTTATTTTAGCTACTCCTAGTAATATTGGAGCAGTTACACACCCCAATATTATTTCTCCTTTAGATAATGGAAAAGTTAATCAGACTTTACCCGTTACATTAAAATGGAATAGCGATGGTGAAGTTATCTCTTATAGTTTACAGGTTTCGTTTAAGGATGATTTTTCGGAACTCTTAGTTAATGAAGAAAACATTAATGAAACTAAATATTATATGCCTTCTCTTGAGAATTTACAGAAATATTATTGGAGAGTAAAAGCAACTAATGATTCAGGCGAAAGCGAGTGGACAAATGCAATGTTTTCTACTGTCGCTCCTTATATACAAATATTAGAGCCGAATGGCGGAGAGACTTTTACTTATGGACAGAAACATTATATTAAATGGGAAGATAATATTACCGAAGCAGTGAAAATACTATTATATAGAGATGATCACGTTCATATGTTAGTCATTGATTCTACGGCAAGCGACAGAGCTTATTTGTGGGAATTGGGCAGTAATGGATTTGTATCCGGCAGTAGTAAATATAGAATCGTTATTCAGAGTAGAACAAAAAGTAATATCGCTGATTCGAGCGATGCAATGTTTACCGTTTATAATCAATTAGCTGTTGTTGATAAAAATGAATTGCCGCAGGAATATGCTGTTGCTCAGAATTATCCTAATCCATTTAATCCTACTACTACTATTGATTATGAATTGCCTAAGGCATCTTATGTAACCGTAAGTGTATATAATATTTTGGGTAAAGAAATCGCTACATTAGTAGAGGGAGAGAAAAGTGCGGGATATTATCAGGTTACTTGGAATGCTGAAAATCTTCCTAGTGGAATTTATTTTTATACTTTCAAAGCCGGCAATAAAATTGCAACTAAGAAAATGATACTAGTGAAATAGAGAATAGAAAGCTCTTATCTGTTCTCCTCGAAATAAAGGAAGATGATAATAATGAGTGCAAAGGGATGCTTTGTTAGAAAATTACGATTGTGATCCCCTCATTCTTTTTATTATAGTCGGAATCATTTTTTAGGAATAGATTTTTCCTGGTAAAAAGTTCGGATTCAGAATAGATTGAACCGAACTTTTCTCCGGGGATAAAACCTTTAATAAATTTATCTCTTTTCATTTTTGATAACGAAGAATGAATACCGATTTTAATTGCACCACCTTTACCTGTAGATCCATATCCATGAATTAATTTAACTGCCTGCAATTTTCTATGGCGGGCATTATCGAGTTTCAATTTCAATCTCTCACGCGCTTCTTCCACGGTCGGCATTCCGGCTTTTAAATTAATTGTTTCGAGGTAACTGATCTGATTGGTTGATTTTTTACGTGATAGACTTCCGCCACAAAATGGACATGAAGCCATCGCCTTCTCAATCTCATTCCCACATGTTTCGCAAATTAACATAATTATCTAAGTTTAGGATCTGCTTTAATAATTTGATTCTTAGAATTAGCAATATTTTGTGAAAGTATGTGATAAATATCGTTATAACCTTTAGCTTTTTCGAGTATTAAATCGTCCTGCCTGAAATATGAAATTAAAATGGATTTAGTATATCGATCAAAATACTCATTTTTGATTGCAGCTAACTGACCAATAGCTTCTTGTTTAATTCTACCTGATTTACATTCAAATATATACGGTGTTGTTCCTTTAATTCCCAAAATATCTATTTGATTTTTATCTAAATTTTCTGACTTTTTACCTTTCCATGCCACTTTTACATTAAGATATAATCTATCGAATATATTTATTTTATCTAACTCTTTATAACAATAATATTCAAACCAATCTCCATTTATAAATTTTAATATTTCTGGATTTTCGTTAGTTATTGATAGTTTATCACCCTGGTATTCTAAAGTTATATTAATTTTTTTATTAATTGATTCGATCTTTATTCCACTTTTGGAATAATTTAAGAATTTCTTTTCATTAAACTGTCTGGCAAAATCAAGAACTTTATCTCCAAATTTGTTGAAGTGCAATACAAGAAATTTATATAATTTTTCATAATTCTCATTTATTAAAATTTCATTCGATTTAGAATAACTTTTAATTTTATGCCCGTGTAAAGCAAAATAATCTTCTATATCGATTAACGATTCTATATTTCTTGATTGAACCGGTAAATTATTTTTAAATATTAACACTTCATTTTTTTCTGTATTTATATAAATTCTATCAAATTGTTTTTCGGTAAATAGATTATACGCAGCAATTGACATAATTTTCGTGCCGTTAGTAAAGTTTAAACATATTTCATTATCAGGATTACTAATTTGATTAATAACAGAAGACATCTTGGAATAAACATTTTCATAATCAAATCCTAATATTTCTATATTCTCGTGAGGAACATTCACTATACTAATTATTAAGTCTAACTCCTTTTTTGTTTGAGCCGTATAAAAATAATAAACCTTATCCGGTTTAAAAAAATCATTTGCAGTAATATTTGGAATTACTTGTCCGCTTACTAATTGAAAAAGTATTCTCATTTGTTAATCTCCATTTTATATTTACCAAGACCGAAAACTGTATTTTTACCTATATTTAATTTTTCACCGGCTTTAAGAAGCGAAACGAAAGGAGTTAAATTGCCGGACAATATTATAGAGCCGGTAAATCCGCTAATTTCCATTTTTTTCTTTTGCCGCGTTGTGTAACGCTCCAATTTATGAAAATGAAGATTATTATTTTTCACTTTAATATCAGAAACATCTAAGGGTGAAGGATATTCCTCCTTCTCAGCGTTGCAATAAAGATGAGAGATTGTATAATACCTGCGCAGAAGTGAATTATAGATTAAATTAAAATCGACACTTGCCGGATTGCTAAAAACATTTCCTGCTTTTTGGAAACGCACGGGAGTAATAAAATTCAATGTAACTTCCGAAACGTTTTCTTGATCCGCTCCATTACCAAGAGAATAAATATTAAATCCGCTTTTTACTTCGGGGTTATTTTCTTCACAAATAACGGTAGCATGCTCGTAATCAATAGTATTAGTAACTTTTAGAAGCTTGAATTTTTTCCTGCCAGCACCTACTCCCATAATACCCATTTGACGGAAAGTCTTAATAAAATGAGGCAGTAGCAAAATATAATTCCCAAATAAAGTTATACCCACATTCAGTGTTTCACCTTTTTTGTATTCAAGGATTTGCTCAATTGGCGGAGCAATTATAAATGGGTGAGATAATTTTTTTGCTCCTTTTAGAAACCAAAGATTATTTTGCGGAATTTCAGTTTCGAACACTAAAAAGTAGGCACAGACTTGCTGTAAAGTGCATCCTTCACATTCAGCCGCTTTAGTAACGCATATAGTTTTTCTGAAAGCCCATCCGAATGATCCCCTGAACATCGAACCCTTAAATGCGGGAAGTATAGCATCCTCAATAAATTGAAGAGTAAAATTAAAATGAGAGTAAGTAATCTTTGAGAGTTTCATTATATTTGTATCTCACTTTTCTTTGATACTACGGTAATAAATAATATCTCCAACTTCATAAGTCCCTCCTGAAGATTTTACACCTATTACAACAGCACATTTTTTATTTTCTTCTTTAATATCATCATTGGTATTTCTTGAAGCTATAAAATTCACTATTCCATTTTTCACATTACCATGCAGACATATAGTTGGAAGGTAATAATTTGGTTTAATACCACTAATAATAACACCGTTTATTTGTTTACCAAAAATATCAGTGTTCCGAAAAAAATATTTATTTACTTCTTTAATTTCCCTAAGGGGAATAGCATCATGATTGTATTCCACAAGTGTAGTCTTTAAATTATTATCAACTAATTCAACCTCTGTAACCGAGTAACTTATTTTTTGTTTACCCAATCCCAGAATTTGATCTTTAATATGAGATTCTAAATTGGGAAGAATATGATTGCATACTTCAATAAAATCATTAAATTTGGTAACTTTTTTATCATCATGTTTTGAGGAAACAACCATTAGCTTTGCATCTTTAAGTTCATCTATTATTATCTGTTTTTTGATATCAAAACTATCAATAGCAAATAAAGAAGAAGAATTATCAACAACCGCAGAGAAGATATGCGGTTTATCGATCGATTTTTTTATAAGCGCAGAAAACAATGATACGCAAGCGGAAAGGAGAAATGAATTACCAGAAATATTTTTTATATAATTATTATAATCTTCTCCTGTACCTAATGGTTTACGGATATAAAAATTATAATTTTCCATTCCCCAATCGTAAATAAAAATATGCGGAGCGTACTTTTCGACGTAATGATTTAATGCATTTTTAACAACGGTATAAATTGTTTTTTTATTTGCTTTTGATATGTCAAAAGGGATGTATGAATCTTGCGAAAGAACATCTAAAGCAGAAATATTAAATATCATTCCCATTAAATTACTGTTTATTACAGCAGGGGAAAACGATTCTCCAATTTTATTCGAATACTTATCTTTATAAAAAATATCTAAATTTTTAATTTTTCTTTCCTTAAAAGAAATATCACTTATATCTGTTAGTTCTGGTAATTTCCTTTCACATATTGTATGAGCAGATTTGAAATTCCCTGCATCTTGATTATTTTTTATTTGGAATAATAGATCTTGAGAAATCATTTGATCTCAAAATCAAAAGAATATTTTTCATATTCAATTTCGAAAGATAATTTGTATTCGCCCGTTCCTTTTATAATTTCATTTAAAGGAGTTGCAGCAGCTTTATTATTTATTGTCAAATTTCTTGATCGAGATGAGTTATCATTAAAAGTAAAAACTATATTTTTAATTTCTTTTGTTAAAGATGTATAGAAAATTAAATATAAAACATCGTTTATTTGATTTAATCTCACAACTAACTTTTCCGAATTTATAAATTCTAAAGCTTTCGATGAATTTTCTAATTCTAAATCCCAGAAATTATCAGCTACTTCAATCTTTTCTTTTTTAGAATCATTATCATCGGCAGCAATTCTATAAGGTTCTGTATGATCATTAACCATTGGAGTACTTCTATTTTTCACAATTTCTTTAGATTGGTCTAAAGTGAAAATTAATGTTCTTTTTGCAGTTTCATATATATTTATAGCATTCATTCTAACATTAAAAAGTTTTTCGTATTCATGACGTAAGTAATAAGATTGTTGTGAATTCTTTTGCAAATTAAAAAATTGCAAATAATTTTTTTCTGCATTAATAATTTTCTTAATTAAATATTGAGGAAGAATACCAACAAATACATTAAGTTGGTTAAAATAAGTAGGGCCTGAGGTTAAAATAAAAATGGTTCTTTCAGAAGGGAAAGAGGTATCCCCCTTCGGAATTTTTATATCATATTCTTCAGCTAAATCGTTATATAGAGAAGAAGAACCAATCAACATCGTTCTAACAACTTTTTCTTCTTTTAATAGTTTTGTATCACTTATTACTAATTCTCTTTTTAATTCGTAATTCCACCATATTTGACCTACTTGGAATTTCGGAGGTGGATTTAACATATTCTCAATAAATGGATTCATAATGGAACTCGTCGTTTAATAATTTACAAACATTCTCTATCACTAAAATTTTTAATTCTTCCTTTTCAATATCAGCTTCTATCATATTCATTGAATTTCTAAAATCCTTGATATATTCCGAGATAGATTTTATTGATATTTTCTCATCAAAATTTTCGAGTATCTCTTGTAACGATAAATCGTAACGAGCTGAATAATAAAAAGCTTTCGCTTTTTTAGGATAACTTTTTTCTGTCAAATTCGATTTTGAATTTTTTATCAATTGAGCACTAATTTTGCTTACTTCAATTAAATATTCGGGATTATCATAAATATACTCAGTACTAATATTAGTTTTATTATCAAATTCATTACTATCGCATAAATCATCTGAAATTTCTAAGGTATTAAAATCGTTACCCAAATTAAGACACTTTTTAGAAATCTCCTTTAATATAGAGAAGTCAATCGAGTAGTTTTCCAGATAATTTTCGAATAAATCTCTTAAAAATAGCTTAATTTTTACCGAATTGATTGTCCCATTCTTATTTGTGGCAGTAAATGAGGGTATGTGAATATCAGTATTTAAAAATACTTTTTCTTCACCTAAATTAAGTTCAAGATAATTATTCTTATTTTTTCTTATAAAGCCTGCTTCAATTAATTCCTCTATATTAGTTTGAAGATGAGATACTAAATTTTTTTCTTCACGAACAAAGAATCCCAAATTTAGTTCATTAAATGAAGTATTTATAATAGAATTAAGATAGCCATTAATTCTTTTATTATTCGATTCATTATCAATTCTTACCTCATTCCAAAAAGAGTGAGTTGTAAAAGAAGTAAAGATATTCATAGAAACTTGGTTTGCAATATCTTCCAAAAATTCAAGATGATTGTCTGAACTGAATTTAAACTTTATTATTCGGTTGATTTGAATAGAAAAATGCTGCCATTCTTTTGAATTCTTAGAATTGGAGATTGTTGATTGATATAAATTTCTAATGAGTTTTGCGAGAAAATAATCAGCCATTATTCATCTCCACGAGCAATTTCAGTTGGTTTTTAGATTCTTTAGAAAGATCGCAAAACTTGCTATTTATAAATTTAGAAGGGACTGAGAATTTAAAATAGAGTAGAAAGTAGGTACTATATTTAAGGTTTTCTTTTTTATTAGAGGCATATAATACTATATTTATTTTATGATCAGGATCATGATAGTGGGTTGTGCCCGGAGCAAAAATAGCATCTTCATTAGAAGGCATATCAATGGGTTTTGATATTACTACACACGGTCTATCACAATCTTTATAATCATCCTTCTTTCTTTCATTATCAAATGGGACTGCTCCATCAGGAATTCCCCATACGGAACCAAAATTAAACTCTATTATTCTTCTATGTGGGGAATTAAATGTTTTCGGTAGAATTTTTTCTTTTTTACGTTTGTGAGGAGTTTTTAACTCGCCATACTTTGGCTCTTGGAACTTCTTTTTGTCTTTCATTTTTATATTGAATTTGTTAATTCAACATAGTAAATAATTTATAAACTTGAAAATAGTTTATTCAACTATTTGTAATTTCTGAAACGCACAAATTTAAATATGCTAACTTTATTTCCATTTTCATCAATCTTAACGTCCCTTGATGTAGTGGAGGCAATTATTTGAATATCTTCTTTTTTCAACAGATTCGTAAGCGAATAACTAAATGTCAATTCACCCATTAAGTGAACTGCATTATTTTCTTTTTCAGTTTGTTTAAACTTAGTTATAATCCTATCCAAATATTCTTTGGCGAGATTATAAACTGAATCTGAATCGGAGTGCGGATCAATCTGAGGAAAGGAAATATCTTTTACATCTCCATATAATTCAATTGCAAGATTTAATTGGTCAGGATGCCACATTGATGAGGGATGGTTTGATAGATTAATAAGCATAAAACAATTCCGTTTTTGTTAATAAGAAAAAATAAGAAATTAATTCTACTTTTTTGATCCCTTTCTTTTATTATCTCCATAATAGGCTTCAACTTTTATGTTAGATAATCCAAGGATATTTCTATTAAAATTTACTTCTGCTTTAAATCCTCCGACTCTGGTTTTTTCCGAAAGGGAAACCGAACTTCTCTTTGCAATTTTATTTGATTTTATTGGAGTTGCCATAATAATATTCCTTAAATAAAAATTATTTTATTATTATAGAGTAAGGAAGAGGGGATTTTTCCAGAAAAAAGATCAAAAAAAAGCCGGGCTATTATACCCGGCTATTAGATAATTAAACTAACTTGTTCATGACACAATCTCATTGAACCAAATTCGTGATACAATCACTGTCGAATCAAGTTATCAAATAACTTAATTATACAATCTAATTTGAATCCAATTATCGAGTAATTTAGTTCCTTAACTAGATGATAATTGAACTGATGTCTTTTATAAGATATTCTTTATTTCAACTCACTCACTATCTTACCGCCGCCCATAGATGCAGGCATGCTTATTTCCGATTTAAGTGTCTGTCTCTGATCAGCGTCAGAAATCCAATACAAATCTTCACTAGTACCGCCGAGTTCCATTACTGATACTTTGAATGCTTTATATTTTGTTCCTGCTATTGTTACTTCTTCAATTGCTTTTACTTCAGCATTAACTAATTTTACGCTTTGCCCATTAGCATCATAATAACGCAAATGAGTTTTATACCCTTCTGCCAATGGTAATGAAGCAAGAGCTAATTCAAAATTAGTTCCATCTGCTAAGGTCGGTGCTTCGAAATCTTTTGCTACATCCGATTTACCTGCCATACCCATCATAAATCCTTTTACACCTTTTGTTGTATAATCAAGTTTTACAGCTTCCATACCCATCTGTTGAGTCGAACGGCTTATAGGTAATAGTGTAGCTGCATCAATAACATAATTATCTGTCATACTTCCCATTGGGGTATTGGCAACATCAGTTACCATTAATTTTACACCATCGATTTTCACTTCACGAACAAAATCGAAATCGATATTTTGCCCCATCATTGAAAGAGCAGATTTATAATTCATTTTACCTGTTTTTATTTTCGATGAATTAAATTCAGGAAGGTTGCCTGATTTTGCTTTCTCTTCAGCGCCTTTATCAACTTCGGGTAACTTCACATCTTTAATATCAACCGTCAATTCAGCAAGACGAGTTTTAATCTCCGGTTTAATATCTTCTTGGAATCTACCGCCTTCGATATTTTTTGCAAGGAATCTTTCGATGCGTGCGAACATTGCAAGTCGATTCAATTTACCTACATAACCGTGTCCTTCATCTTTAGCAAGTAGATATTCCACATTGCGATTCAAATCGCGCAATGTAGCTACTATCTGATCTGATTCAGCTTGTTTTACTCTTGGATCATTTGCTCCCTGGATTACAAGCAATGGCACTTTTATACTTTTTGCAGAATTAAGAGGTGATTGTTTTTCGAGCATAGCTTTTTCTTCAGGAATATTTGGATTACCCACTCTTACGTAGAACTGTTTTACAACCGGTTCCCAATAAGCAGGAATCGAATTTAATAATGTTATAATATTTGATGGACCAACGATAGAAACACCGGCAACATATAAATCAGGTGTAAAAGCAACTCCTGCTAATGTAGCATAACCTCCATAAGAACCACCCATAATTACAACTTCTTTAGGATTAGCGATTCCCTTATCAACAAGATATTTAACACCATCAGTCAAATCATGCTGCATCGATCCTGTTCCCCATTGCTTGTTTCCAAGATTAAGGAATTTTTTTCCGTATCCGGTTGAGCCTCTAAAATTAGGCGAAAGAACGGCATAGCCTCTATTAGCAAGAAATTGTGCAAGTGAATTATAACCAAAATAATCTCTTGCCCAAGGACCGCCATGAGGAAGAATTATTGTAGGAAGATTTTTTGCTTCAAGACCTTTTGGTGTTACAAGATAAGCGGGAATCTCCACGCCGTCGCGAGCTTTATAACGTACCGGTTCCATTGGAGCAAGATATTCGGTCGGAAGATCGGGACGTGATTTATATAATAACTCTACTTTATTTGCTTTTCTATCATAGAGATATAAAGAACCCGGATCAACATCGCTTGTTACAGCTACTGTAAATAATTGTTCATCATCTGTCATAGAAGTAAGAGATATTTCCCCATCAGGCAATAATTTTTTTAGATCGTCAAAAAGCTTTTCATAAGCTTTATCTTTCCAATAGTAACGTGTTCTATCGCCTGTATAAGTTGTACCTACTAATTTATGAGTGATATCAGAAAAAACAACTCCGCCTAAATCCACTTGTTTTTCGGGGTCTGATTCTAATACTTCAATTTTTCCGGTAGCTAAGTCAATCAACTCAAGGCGTGCTAAATCAACATCCGCACCTTTATTGACGTTTAGATAAAGTTTTTTATTATCCGGTGTAAAACCTTCAACTCCGAGAGTCTCTTCATTATTTACGGTTAATAAAGGAGTTAATTCTCTCCCCTTAATTTTCAGTAGTTCGGTTCCGCCATCGGCAGTTTGTCTTATTGCAAGATTAATATTTCCCTGCCAATCAGGAATAAATCCTGCTAACTTATCTTCATTTTTTAGAATTAAAGTCCTTTCACCTGTTGTAAGATTTAGTTTATAAACGTCATGATACTGAGGATCGCGATCATTTAATCCAATTAAAATTTCATTTGGAGTTTCTTTAGGGACGGACATTATATAGACTCTTACTTTTTCGAGAGGTGTGAGGTCTTTGGCTTTCGGAACTCCTGTTGTGCTTTCGGGTGCTGATTTAGGATCAACTGCATATACGCGGAAATTTTCATCTCCTCCCTGATCCTGAGAATAAAGAATGTAACGGCTGTCCCGGCTCCAGAAATATCCGCTTATCGGACGTTTTGTATCTGCTGTCATTGGACGAGCATTCTCAAATGGTTCATTCGTTCCTTTTACCCATATATTCATTACATCATTATATGGTTTGCGGAATGCAATAAACTCGCCATCAGGGGATAACTGCCCGCCTGATAATTGTGGATCGCCAAAGAATAATTCGATATCAATTATTGGCGGTAATTTTTGTGCTTGTGACATTACTACTCCTGTAAATAAAAACAAAAACATAAGAATAGAATAGATGAGACTTTTTTTCATATCTGTTCCCTCTGTTATTAAATAGTTTAATGTGAATTTGAATCCCACTTACAAAGATAGAAGATTGTTTTTAAATAGAACAAATCAAACGATAAATTAGTTCTGATATTGAAGTTACTTAATAAAATGGGTTTATTTGTGAATTGAATAAAATAAGAAAAAAAATGGCACAAAGAATATTATGTATTGGTGAAATATTATGGGATTCGCTCCCGAATGGATTGTTTTTAGGAGGCGCGCCATTTAATGTAGCTTGCCATCTTCATCGTCTTAAGTGCGATGTCTCGGTTGTTACTCGTGTGGGAAATGATGTACTCGGAAGAATTATAAATAACCGTGTAAATGAAAAGGGGATATCGACAGATCTTTTTCAAGTAGATAATTTATTTAGTACCGGATTAGTTAATGTAACTCTCGATAAAGGGGGGAATGCATTTTACGAAATTGTGGCGCCCGCGGCTTGGGATTATATTGAAGCAGATGAAATGCTAATGCAAAGTGCCGAGAAGGCAGATATAATAGTATTCGGCAGTTTAGCTCAGAGGAATAAAAAATCAAAAGAAACGATTCAAAAAATTCTTGATCTCAATAAGATTAATATTTTCGATGTTAATCTTCGTCCCCCTTATGATAATCAAGATGTAATAAGCGATACACTTTACAAAACAAAAATATGCAAGCTCAATGATCTTGAGATACTAAAATTAGCGGAATGGTATGGATTTGAAAGTGATCTACATGAAGCAGCTATAGGAATTAGAGAGAAATTCGGCTGCGAAATTGTCTGCGTTACACGCGGTTCTCACGGTGCTTCGCTATTGCGTAATAATGAGTGGGTTGAAGACCCCGGGTTCAAAGTTGTTGTAAAAGATACAGTAGGAGCCGGGGATTCATTTCTTGCTGCATTAATAAAAGGGTTCTTGCAGGATAAATCAAATGAGGAATTACTCGAAGATGCCAATTTACTCGGTGCGTATGTGGTTACAAAGGACGGACCCACTCCCATTCTCAATTTCGATAGAATAGAAAAAATCAGAAAAGAGAGGAAAGAGAAGAAGAAGTAGTTCAGTAACTTACGGTAAATATCATAAATTGCGAGTGGTATCCTTGGTTAGGCCTTTGTGAATAAACCACACTCCCGAATAAAAACGTAAATAGTATTATTATTTTTAATTTCATTTCAACCTCTTGAAGTAATATGCAAATATATTTAATAACAATTAATGCAAAAATTTTTGCACAGTCGTTTGAAAGGATTTTGATAGATTATAATAACTAAAAGAGGTAAATTAATAGTTAAAGATTTTTTAGTACAAAAATCGCATGAAATTTTAAGGCAAATAAATCCTGCTTTTATTCATAAAAAAAGCAGTAAGGATATCCTCACTGCTCACTTTAATATCTTTAAATCCGCCCATTACATATTTTTAGAAAACATAGATTTGCAATTACAACGTCTGGGTAAATGTCTTCCCTTGGTCTGAAACGGCTTCGACAACTATATTCTGCGCTGCGCCATCGAGCTTATATTCATACATGTGATAATTAACATATGAATCTACCCACTTATGCTTTTTCGGAAGTTCAGCTCCATCAAAAAGTGATTGACTAAGCGGATCTTTATCTAATATTTGTGTCATCTCACCTTTCTTCTTACCATCAGCATAAAGATAAATTTTCCAATCTTTATTCGCTCCCCAAACATTTGCCAAAACGCGCTTCTTATCTGTATTAAGTTCATTAAAAATTCGTATCTGATGATCGAATGGTTTCTTGGTTGCTTTATATTGCCAAGTAAGTTTATCACCATCGACTGAATAAACCATATAACCATTCGGAGTTCCATCGCCGCAAATATCGGCAGTCCACCAAGCACCGCATACCGCACCGCAAACATGAATCTCCGTTCCGCCATCTTTAATAAATTCCATCTCGTGCATGTGTCCGGTAATTATATATGATTTATATCCATCCAATAATTTATATAATCCTTCACGGTTCATTAGTGCCGTACTTACTCTCGGTTTGGATTCCCCTAATCTCGTATGCTCGGTATTATAAGGTGGGATATGTGTAAAGAGGATAACAGTTTTTCCCTTTGGAATATAACTTAAATCATTTTTAAGCCAATCCATTTGATCTTTTTCTAAATAGCCGATATAACCCGAACCATGATAGAATACATCATCCAATACTACATAATGCACTTCGCCTTTATTGAAAGAGTAATAACGCGGTGCCATTTGATTTTGGAAAGTTTCGGAAGAGCCTTCGTCCGATTGAGATTTTTTGTCTGTATCGTGATTACCCGGAACTGCAAAGAATGGCACTTTCGCATCTGCATACGATTTTTTGAATTGATCATATAGCTCTAAATGATCATAAACTATATCACCACAGCCGACTGAAAATACATTAGTTAATTTTTGTTCAATTGTAAAATTCCTTATATCATAAACAGTCTCGGCAGAAAAGCGCTGCATATCCGCTTCATCTAAAACTTGCGGATCTGCCAAGAGAAGGAAATTATGCTTTTTATCATCTCCATCTTCGGGGACTAACTTAAATTCTACAAAAGGATTTTTCTCATCAATCTTACTTATGGGAGAAAAGAAATCGGGCATATAATTAGCAAGTACGGGAATCTTTTGTCCCGCCGGAAGAGAGATAAATAAGTATTCTCTCTTTGTATCAGTAAGCAGGGAATAAGTGCCGTCCTTTTCTGTGGTGGTGCAATTGAATCCATCAGAAATAACAACATTCTGAAGAGGATGTCCGGCGGAAGTTACTTTCCCGTTGATAAGAATTGTTTTTAATCCGTTGCCGTTTTGTGTTTGCTGATTAGGGGAGGCAATTTGCTTGTTGTTCTTTGCTATGTTTTGAAGTTCGGCAATTGGTCTTGCAAGTAAACTATCTGAAGCTGCAATACCAGCGGCAGCCATTGCTGATGTCCTAATAAAATTCCTTCTATCAAACATTTTTTTAATCCATTATTAATTATTAAATAATAACATTCTCTCTAAAACAAAGTGCCTATCGAAACTCTCCCTCGATATTTCGGAGAATAATCTATATGATTTTTATCAATTAAATCTGTTTAAATAAATTTGCCATTTCGATAGCTGAAAGTGCCGCATCCCAACCTTTATTGCCACCTTTAGTGCCGGCTCTTTCAATTGCCTGCTCGATAGAATCTGTAGTTAAAACTCCAAAAATTATAGGCATATCGGTTTCTAAAGCCACATGTGCTACACCTTTTGAAACTTCGCTTGCTACATAATCAAAATGGGGAGTACCGCCACGAATTACTGCACCAACGCATATAATAGCATCATATTTTTCCGATTGTGCTAATCTTTTTGCCACTAACGGAATTTCATAAGAACCTGGTACCCATGCAACTTCAATATCCTCGGGATCGCATTCATGTCTTTCTAGACAATCGAGCGAACCGCTTAATAGGCGGCTCGAAATCATTTCATTAAACCGACTTACTACAATCGCAAATTTTAATCCTTTGGCTGATAAAACACCTTCATATACTTTAGCCATTATTTACCTCTATTAGATTTAGAAAATGTCCTAGTTTGTCCCTCTTTGTGGAGAGATATTTTTTGTTTGAATCCGATGGGGGAATTTCGATTGATACACGCTCTACAATTTCAAGACCATGTCCGCTTAATCCTTTTATTTTTCTCGGGTTATTAGTTATAAGCCGCATTTTTTTTACACCTAAATCTTTAAGAATTTGTGCCCCAATTCCATAATCACGTAAATCGGCTTTGAATCCAAGAGCTTCATTTGCTTCTACTGTATCGTGTCCTTTTTCTTGTAGAGAATAGGCGAGAAGCTTATTTACGATTCCGATGCCTCTTCCTTCCTGTCTCATATAAAGCAAAATACCTGTACCTTCTTTTTCGATCATCATAAGAGAATTATCTAGTTGTTCGCCGCAATCGCATCTTCGTGATCCGAATACATCACCGGTTAAACATTCCGAATGAACTCTTACAAGAATCGACTTATCTGGAGTGATCTCACCCTTTACTAATGCCATATTATTTTCTAATGGATTTAGAAGATTATCATAAAGATGAAGTCTGAAATCGCCATGCTTTGTTGGGAGATCGATCACTACTCTTTTCTTTACTAATTTTTCTTTCGTACTACGGTAATTAATTAGATCGGCTATAGTAATGAGCTTAAGATTGTGTTTAAGAGCGAACTCATACAATGCCGGCACTCGCGCCATTGTTCCATCATGGTCAAGAATTTCGCAAAGGATTCCGGCTGGTTTAAGACCCGCAAGGTGCGCTAAATCGATGGTAGCTTCTGTATGCCCTGCACGTTTTAATACACCTCCGGTTTTTGCCACTAATGGAAATATATGTCCCGGCTTTGCGAAATCATCCGGCTTTACATTTTCATCAATTGCTTTTAATATCGTTATTGCTCTATCGAAGGCAGATACGCCGGTAGTTGTACCAAATTTATAATCGATCGATTCTGTGAATGGAGTTGTATGAAGAGATGTATTATCCTCAACCATATTTTCGAGATTTAATTTTTTTGCCCTTTCTTCTGTAATGGCAAGGCAAAGAATTCCTCTCGCTTCGCGTGTAATAAAATTAACTATTTCGGGAGTTACTTTTTCTGCGGCAACTATTATATCTCCTTCATTCTCTCTATCAGGATCGTCCACTACTACTACCATCTTGCCATTTTTTATATCTTCAATAGCTTCTTCAATTGTATTAAAAACTATTTCCATCTAATAACCTAATTCCCTTAATCTCTCTTCGGTTAATACGAGAGGTTTTTTCGCGCCGTTCATTAAAAAATTTTCTACATATTTCGATATAATATCAATTTCGATATTAACATTTTCGCCAATCTTTTTATAGTGCAAATTGGTATGCTGCCATGTAAATGGAATTACAGAAATTGTTACAATATCATTCTTCTTCTCTGCAATTGTTAGACTAATTCCATCGATTGCGATTGAACCTTCGGAAATAAAATAATGTGATATATCAGCCGGAAGTTTTATTTCGATAAACCAATTCTCGCCGTTATTAACAATTTTATGGATAGTACCGATTCCGTTTACGTGTCCTTGAACTATATGCCCACCGAGTCGATCAGATAATTTCATTGCTCTTTCGAGATTAACTTTTGATTTTGAAAGGGTATTTGAGAATGTGCTTTTTTCTAAAGTTGTACCGACTGCCTCTATTGTAAATTCTTTACCAGAGATTTCGGTAACAGTCAAGCAAACACCATTAACGCATACTGAATCCATAATCTTTAAGTCATCAAAAATTTCGGGCATAAATATTTTGATTCTTTTTCCGCCTGAAATGTTTTGATAAGAATGAATTTCTCCTATCTGCTCTATTAATCCGGTAAACATACTTTCCTAATTAAAAAATATTTTATCAACATCTAAGATATGAAAAATGGACTAAAATTTTCGGTAAACTAACTTAATATCCTCACCCAGCCGCTCGGATGCAATTAGTTTAAGTTTTTGAGTTTTTTGCGAAATAAAAGAGGGAATACCTTCGCCTAAGATTTTGGGGGCGATTAATAAAATTAATTCGTCATACAATTCTGAATCAATAAATTGCGAGAAAACATTTGAACCCCCTTCAATTAATAAGGAAGTGATTTTTTCTCTTCCCAAATTCTTTAGTATGGAGTTTATATCTGTATTTCCATGAATAATCTTGATTTCTGGCGGGAAGGGGGAGGAATTTGTATATACCCAAGTCGGCTGTTCTGCAGCAGATGCAATTACATAAGAATCGAGAGGGATAGAACAATTTCTATCGAGTATTGTTCGTATCGGATTTCTACCTTTTACACTTCTTACATTAAGCTGTGGATTGTCTATTTTAATAGTATTCGCACCCACCAGAACAGCGTCATATTTACTGCGAAGCGAATGAACAAATTCTCTCGATTTCTCTCCGGTAATAGCAGTTTCAGAATTTTTAATCGCTATTATTCCATCTAGCGATTGAGCAATTTTAATGGTTACATAAGGAATATGTTGTGTAATATACTTAAGGAAAAACTTATTGAGTTCTGCCCCTTCGATTTCACAAATATTGGCGATTACTTCAACACCCGCATCTTGCAAAATTTTGATACCCTTTCCGCTGACTTTCGGATTAGGATCAAGATTACTTATTACAACTTTTTTGATACCCGACTTAGCTATTAAGGGAGCACAGGGAGGGGTCTGTTTATCGGTATGAGAACAAGGTTCAAGATTGCAATAGAGAGTTGCTCCAACTAAATTTTCTTTTGCATTATTTATTGCATTGGCTTCTGCATGTAAAGAGCCATATTTTTCATGATAACCTGTAGAAATTATTTTATCACCTTTTACAATTACAGCACCGACTAATGGATTGGGACTAACAAATCCTTCGCCTTGCTTAGCAAGACGAAAACATTCCAAAATATATTTTTTGTGGGTTATATTCATCTAAAGTATTTTCATAATCCCGAGTGTTATATCGTCGCTTTGTTCTGCCACGGCTCTGTAATTACTCAGCGTCTCAAATAGTTGTATCGAAATTTCTTCCGGAATCTGATTGTATTTTTCTAATAAAAAATTCTCAAATCGTTCCTCGCCAAATTCATTCTCATCAATATCCATAGCTTCGGTAACTCCATCAGTATAGAAAACAATCAAATCATCGGGATTAAGTTTTTCAGTTTCCGAAATATAAGGAGCATCCAAAACTCCAAGCATAAATCCGCCACTTTCTAACTTTTTAATCCCGCTTTTATTAATAATCATTGTGGGATTATGCCCGGCATTAATGCTTTCCAATGTTTTTAATTTATGATCAATTAATCCCAACCAAGCAGTGGCATATTTATCTGCTGTTGTGCATGTAATTAAAAATTTATTAAATGCAGAAGTAAAATCGATTAGATTAAAATCAGTCGTTCTTAGAAGTGTATAAGAATTAATAAATGAATAAAGAACAGGAACAATTAAAGCCGCAGGAATGCTTTTACCGGCGACATCTCCAATAAAAATAAGCGTTTTATGAGGGGTGATTTTTAATATACTGAAATAATCTCCACCAACTTCCTTTGCAGGAATTAATTTTATTGACATATCAATATCATTAAAGGAAGGAAGTTTTTGTTGCAGATATTTTTCTTGAATATGACGTGCTGTATCTAATTCATATTGCATCTGCATATTTTTTATTTCGATATCTATTAATCTTTCATTTTCAATTGACACGGCGCATTGTGAAGCAAGGGCATAAAATAAATCTCTGTCTTCATTATCGTATGGGAGGTTATCTTTTTTATTCATAACCTGAATTACGCCCACAAGAGAGCCATTTTTAATCATAGGACAACAGATCATATTACGTGTTTTAAATCCGGTTCTTTTATCATAATTCTGATTAAATCGTTCATCAGAATAGCACTCATTTATAATAAAAGGCTCTAAGAGTTTCGCACAAGAACCGGCAAGACCTTCGCCAATTTCAAGTGTATTAGAAAGTAGCTCATTTGTATGATCCCCGTGAACCGTATGAAAATGTAATTTGCTGTCACTTTTATGATACAATAGAAGGGAGGCAGCTTCACTTTTTAATAGTTCTTGACTGGTGATTATTATTTCATCGAGTAATTCGGAGAGAGGTTTCCGCTCTGTGATTTTTAAGGAGACCGATTCAAAAAATTTAAGCCGTTCAAATATCTTTAAGTATGCGGCGTTTTCGCTATTTAATAGATCTTTCTTGGGCATTCTATTTCCCTCTCTTTTTATGTTACAAGCTCTTTTGGCATTGCAATAGTTTCATAATAGCGAGTATCAGAAATATCTTTTATGAGAGTAATTGCCTTATTAATTTCTTCAAATGAACTATATATACCAGAAACCGAAAGTCTTATATTGTTCGGTTTTCTATAATCTGGTATTACTTTTAAATCGTCTTTAATTCCTCGTATCATTGCCTTACTAATTCTATAAGCTTCGGGATGAACCAACGAAACGTGGCTTCCTCTTATACTCGAATCAAGTGGTGAACCAATAGAAAATCCAAGCGGGACTAAAATATTATTAATTAGAAATATCATATATTCTGAAAGGCGTATATTTTTTTCTCTGATATTAGTGATACCTGCCTTTAATGTAATATCAAGTCCGGGTTCGATTGCAGAAAGAGAAATAACAGGGGGAGTGCCTACTAAAAATTTTTTTATACTCGCAGCAGGTTTATATTCCGGATTAAATGCGAATGGGTCTTGATCGCCAAACCAACCCCATATAGGGGATTCTAATTTATCAATTATATCCTCTCTTACATATAAATATGCGGGCGAACCAGGTCCGCCATTTAGATATTTGTAAGTACAACCCACTGCTAAATCAGCATTGGCATCATTAAGATTTATTTCGACTGCACCGGCTGAATGACTTAGATCCCATAACACTAAAGCACCTTTTGAATGAGCTAGTTCAGTTATCTTTTTCATATCATAAACAAATCCGCTTTTGAATGCGGTATGAGACAAAACGACTAAAGCAGTATTCTCATCAATCAAATTATTTAGTGCATCATCACAAATCGTAATCCCATCTTCACTTTGAGCTAGCTCTAATTTATGATTGCCGCCAAGTTCCTTAATTATTCCTTGAATAACATATAAATCAGAGGGGAAATTGAAAACATCGCTAATGATTTTTGTTCTTCCCGATTGGTGTCTGAGAGCAGCATAGACAAGTTTATATAAGTTTATAGAAGTAGAATCGGTTATAATAACTTCTTCATTTTTAGCACCGATTAGTTTTGCTAATTTATTACCAACCCTATATGGCTTATCGTACCATGATTTATTCCAACTGCCGATTAAATCATTTCCCCATTCCTTATTAATAACGTTATCCAACAAAGGAATAGTTCTTTTAGGTAATCGTCCGAGAGAATTTCCATCTAAATAGATAGTTGTGGGATCGGAATTAACAAATTCATTACGAAAACTTTTTAAGTTGTCTTTGCTGTCTAATCTTTTCGCTGCGAAAATATCAATTGATTCAAAACTGTTTTTCATTTTAATCCCTCTTTCAATATAGAAAATGCTCTATCAAAAAATAGTTTCATCCAGAGTTCATACATTTTCCCGGAGGGATGTAATCCATCTCTGGCAATTAAATCAGGCGAAGTAACGGCTTGTCTCGAAATTCCTGTTATATCAAAATAATAGACTGATTCCTTTTCCGATTCTTCCTTGTTTATTTTATTAAATGTATCAATCTCTTTAGCAATTAATTCCGGCTCTCTATCTTTAGCAAAGGGAGTTACACCCCAATCGGGTATTGAAATAACTATAACACCTTTATTACCAAGTACTGCAAAATTTATTGAACGCTTTAATAATTGTGCAAATTGAGTTCGGTATTCAGCCGTATCTCTTCCTCGGTACTGGTTATTAACACCGATTAAGAGTGTTACTAAATCATATTTCCCTTGAGGAGAAACTGCCTCAATTCCTTTATTAAGTTCGTCGGTTGTCCATCCTGTTTTTGCAATTATTAATGGATTTTCTATTTTATATTTTAGAAGTCTGACTGAATCGGCAAATTGAACAGGATATCTTTCATTTTCGGAAACACTCTCTCCGATTGTATAAGAATCACCTAAAGCTAGATAAGTAAATGGTATTGTGTTTTTCATAGTGTCTGCCGGTTGTATTGCGTCTGGGATTTTTACTGTGCCTGGTTGTCCTATCGGGTCTGATTGTTCCATTAGATCTGATTGTGTCATTGGCTCTATCCCATTCTGCGCTTTACAGCTAATAAAAAGCAATAATAAAAAAAAGATTCTTAATCTCATCTATTTCCTCTAATCTGATGTATAAATATAAGAAATGTGGCAAATCAATATGTGTAAAAGAATTTTTCATCTATTATATTAAGAAGAGAAAATAGAGAATTATGATAGGAGTACCAAATGAATAACAAATACATAATAAAAATATTTTCAATTATTTTATTATCATTATTCACAACGTGCGATACCGATGCACAGAAGAGCAATAAAAATATTCCTGAAGGTATTTGGGTCAGAGATGGATATGAACTTTCAGTGGCAGTTAATCCAAAGTACCCGCCACGCCATATGACACAAGCTCCTGATGGCACACTTTATTTTAGCAGTCTCAATAGCGATATCATCACTTGTGCTAAAGACAAAGATTCTGATGGTTACTATGAAACCTTAACCGAATATCATAAAGCAAAAAATGTTGTCTATTATGTTCTCTGGAATGAAGGTGAAATCTGGTTTACCGAAAGCGGTGCGGTTTATAAAACTAAAGACATAAATGATGATGGAAAAGCGGATGAAGTAAATGCAGTTCTTCCGAATGGAAAACTGCCCGATGGAGGCGGACATGCTTGGAGACCTCTTCTAATAAACAACGGAAGAATTTATACCGGTATCGGTGATTCGGGAAATATTAGCGAAGAACCAAATTCTGAACGTCAAAAAATTTGGTCTTTTGATATGAACGGTAATGATAAAAAATTATTTATTTCAGGAATTCGTAATACTGAAAAATTGGTCTTACGTCCCGGTACTAATGAAATATGGGGTATGGATCATGGCAGTGATTGGTTCGGAAGAAAAGTCGGCGATTCGAGAGATAAACAGCCGATAACAGATAATAATCCTCCCGAAGAAATGAATAAATATGTTGAAGGCGGATTTTACGGGCATCCTTATATAGTAGGCAATCGTCTTCCACGTTATGAATATATGGATAAGAAAGATATTATCGAATTAGCCGAAAAGACAATTGTCCCTGAATGGATGGGTGGAGCGCATTGGGCTGCAAACGCAATGATGTTTTATACGGGAGATAATTTTTCCTCCGAGCATAAAGGCGATGCATTCGTAGCTTATCACGGCTCATGGAATAGAAGTAAACCGGGGGGCTATCAAGTAACGCGCGTGCTTTTTGAAAATGGAAAACCGTATGGCGAAAAAGCTTACGTAAAATTTATTGATGCAAATTATAAAATTGCCGGAAGACCCGTTGATGTAACTAATGATATTAAATCTGGCGGAATTTTTATCACAGAAGATGGAATGCTTCATGATAGCAATTATATTTATCGATTAACGGAAAAAGGGAAATGAAATATTTTATTATCATAGTCATATTCTTCTCCGGAGTTATATCAGCTCAGCAAGCGAGAAAAAATACTCCCGAAGAATTTAAAAAAGCAGAACTTATCTTTAAACAGAAATGTACAAGATGTCATGGAAGCGAGGGACGAGCATTCGGTAATAACTTCGCTAAGATGGATAAAAAAGAACTAAGGCAACTAACTGAGGATATGATGTTCGGTCCGGCACGATTAAAGCCAACTGAAACCGAAATTAAAGCTATGATTGAATATCTTATTTCTTTACATTCTAATAAGGATTAATAATGCTTTAGAAATCAGGCACGGTTAATTGTTCACCCGGCATTATTAATGAACACAATTTTTTATTAATTATATAAGGAGAGTTTATGAAGAATAAAATAATATTAATGATGTTATTGATTGCTTCATCACTCTTAGCGGGCGGGAAAGATAAACCGGAAAAGAACGTCTATTATCCTTATATAAAAGCAAATAAATTAATTCTTGATTCTGATTTCGGTGAGGTTACCTATCAATTAAAAAATGAGAATGGAAAGCAATATATTAAGGTTGATGGTGATGATTTTAAGTATTATCAAGAATTAGTTATTAGTGACTCAAGTATTTCCATATTAGATACGTATAGTAAGTTTAAATACCTCTTGTTTTTCACTAAAGAATCGACAATTTTTTATAAAGAACCAGTAATTCGATTCCCTCTGCCTTTAGTAAAAGGGAAAACATGGACTTGGAATGGCTATGAATATTTCGGTGATGATGATTCTTCTACTGTTGCAATTACAGGGGTAGTTGTAGGCGAGGAGAAAATTAAAGTACCGGCAGGTGAATTTACCGCTATGAAAGTAGTTACTGAATTAGTAACGGGTGCGGGATCAAAAAATAAAATCACTGAATGGATTGTACCTGATATAGGCATTATAAAAACTCACATTACAATCGAAGGCGGTGGATTTACCGGATTTCTTAGAAATATTCTCGGTTATAGCGAGATCAATTTTGAATTAAAAGAGGTAGAAAAATTGGTATTGTATTAATCGAGCAGCTTTTTAAAATAAAAAACCCCGCTTAATGGCGGGGTTTAACTGCAGAAATTTATATTCTTATTTAAGAATTTTTACTTCTGAAGCCTGAAGACCTTTTGGTCCCTGAGCTAAAGTAAATTCTACTTTGTCGTTTTCCTGTAATGATTTATAACCATCACCTACGATTGATTGAAAATGTACAAATACATCTTCGCCGTTAGCTTGTGAAATAAATCCGAAACCTTTTGTGTTGTTGAACCATTTTACTGATCCTTGTTTGCGCTCTGCCATAACAGTGCCGCTCCTATAATGTTTTGTTAATATGATTTTGTT
>JALNXG010000016.1 GCA_023230485.1 Melioribacteraceae bacterium | reverse complement strand
ATCTTGTGATTGCTCTAACCAATTGCCATTAAATAAAAGACTTAATCTTCCTCCTAATCCGGATTCTGTTCCATCTCCATATATATCGATTGTATCCCCCGCTACTCCATAAAATTTATAATAGTCCACATCGTTACTATTAGCAATAATTGCCGAAATTGTATCACCGATTGATACAATATTTGCGAGTGCTAATGTTCCATTATCCTCAGTTTCATTTATAATTTGCAATGTTCGTATTACAAAAACCCCTTCATTTACTGAAAAATAATTTGGATTTGATACTGATGAGATTTTTATTTTACATTCGGAAGAATTCAAATTAGGGACATCCCATCGATATTGTTTATCGAGGAGAGGGACTTCTGAAACTATTGTATTCCAGTCCGCTCCATTATTGGTAGAATACTCTATTTTAACCTTATCATCAATAAATCCTTCCCATTTAATATCATAAGTACTATTAGAAAGAACCAAATCATTTGCAGTAGGATGAAGTAAAGCCAGCTCATATTTATATTCTACTGAACGAATATTAGACGCTTCAGTTTCGATATTATCTATTAATGCAGTAACCTTATAATCATAAGTACCAAATTCCGTTAATTGGTCGTCATAATGAGTATTTTTAGTATTTCCAATCACAGCATCATCGCGATATACAAAGAAATTTTGCAGTTCAGAGCTTTGTTCTTTAGATTTTATTTGATCCAAAACGCTGATTGCGGGGACAGAATTTGGTGGAAAGTTAACTTCAGGAGATTTTACTAATGAGGTACCTCCAATTTCTTGAATTTCTGATTTTGGAAGATTCAATGCCATTACAGAGGAAGCTAAGTTCTCATCAACAGTGATAAAATCCCACCATACTTCATTAGTAGATACTGACGGATCATAAGCACCAATAAATATTCTACCGTTTAAAATTGGTTCAGGCAAATCATCTATTATGCTAAATACTTCATTTCCATTAATAATTAATTTTAGATTATTAGCCATAGCTCCAATAGTAACGATATTATTTGCACCTACATCGGTATTTATTGCAGAGGTATATGACCATGGCCTGTACCACATAATAGAACCGTTTAAAATTTTGCATGCATAAAACGAACCTGAAGTTGTAACACAAAATAAGTATCCTTTTTCATTTCCTGCATCCATAGCTTTATCAGCTCGTATAAATGCAGCAACCGAATAATCAGGACTACCTTGAACTCTTTTAAATCCATATTCTAAGGCAAAATTGCTAAAGTCGTTATTATAATATGTAGTAGCCCATGAATCATTCGATAAACCATTCATTTTAAGATAACCTTCATCAACGGTGAAACGATTATCTTCTAAATTAAAATTATCAGCAAGGCCATCACTAAAATCCTCATATACCGAATAATTATTTCTAGTGAAATTCCAATTCAAAGAAACTAACCCATTTGATTTATTTAAATTAGCAGATAAGTTGGTAGGTTTATTAGGCACCTCGTTGAAAAACCCTAAAATTCTTTTTATGACTTCGGTTTTAGTGTTCAAATTTCCTTGATCCACTAAACCACCAAATTCGAAAGAAGAACCAATAGTTCTATATCCATTGCCTTCATTCATTATGGCGCAACCATAACCTAAACTTGTATTAGTAAAAATTGTTGTTGCATTATTTATCGGTTCAAGTCGATCGATATAATTATTTTCACCTGAATAATTGAAAATCAATCCTTCCATAATTGTACCTGAACCTCCGGAGACAGATGCCAGATCAGAAGTTCCATCATCTATTCCATTGATATTAAAATAGGGATGCAATGAAGTTAAGAGTTCTGAAGCCCATGTTTCAGCACCTTCCATATAAATATTACCGCCCTGTTTTAAGTATGAAATGAAAAAGGCTGCTTCTGCTTCCTTTAATCGATAGTTATTAGGATATACACCCAAACATATAAAGATTCCTTTATAAGGGTATAATAACTCAGGGAATAAACCGGTGGAATATGCCACCGAATAACCTTTACTTTCTAAGATGTTTTTTATTGCTATTCCTGATAATGGGGTTGGGTCCGGCTCCCAAACTAAATAGTCTTTTTTCCATTCTACTATTATAAATGGATTGCTATTAGTTGCATAAATGTTCGGGTTGGATCGATCAGTGATTTTAATTTTACATTCAGTAGAATTAACAAATGGGACTATCCATTCATATTGGCCGTTTGATGCAGTTTCATTATCCGAAATTAAATTCCAAGAAGTTCCATTATTAGTAGTATATTCTATTTTTACATTCTGGATATTCAGACTTGCCCATTTAATTTGAAATTTTCTTCCCGATTCAAGAGAAATTCCATCTTGCGGAGCATTTAAAGCTAAAATTGGTTCTGTATTTAGAGTATTAAAATCTGCCGTCATTGAAGATGAAGAATTGCTAATATTTGCTATTGAAATGCCGGTAAAATTCGATTGATAATCCTTAGTATCCGGGACTGTAAAAGAATTAAAATTTCTTTTATTAGTTCCCCCCGGGAATGGATCCCCGCTATCCCCTCGATTACTATTCCCTCTCCCTTCCAAATTCCAAAGTCCATCAGCTTGTTCTATCGCTACAAGATAATGGTTCGATGATAAAGATTCGGGGAACCACTCATAATCATTTTGCGTCATTACATTTTCATCAACATGATAAACTAATATACCATCACCGGGCAGATATTGATCGTATCCGGTCTTTTGTCGATTTTCGATTAGAAAATATTCATTTATAAAATTACCATTTTCCCATAATATGTAGGCAGTAGAACTAGTTTCGATTGCCGGTAAAGATAAATTAGAAGAGTTAGAATTAATGAGAGTAGGATTCAAATATCCCATTTGAGCATGAGACCAAGCATCAGGTAGTGCAGGATAATTTCCTCCGATTCCCGTACCATTCCAACTGCCGCCTGCCATTAGACTCCAGTCCCCAAGTCCGTTTGATGAATAATCTGTATCATAAACATCAGGCAAACCAAATGCTGCATGCCCTAATTCATGAGCATAAACACCCATAGTCATATCACCCGGCGTTAGCCAAAATTCGGGTTCCATTGAATAACGATATATCTTAATTCCATCTAATAAAATTGGGTTTGGTACTGCCCATGCATGGCTCCATATTTGACTATCTAATCCTCCATATTCGGCACCTGTTCCGGTATGGACGACAAATAATGCATCAACAAAGCCATCGCCATCGTTATCATATTTTGAATAATCGATCAGTGGATCGGCTAATCTAACAACCTCTTCCACTAAACCTTGTGCATTCGTTGGATAGTTTCCAAATCCATTTTGATTATCTACATAATAACTGTATGGTTGTGATACCTGAAGCCATCCCACACTGCTTGGTAAATTAAGAGTGATTATATCTAGATTATTATAACTCACTTTTTTATAATAGTCCCTCATCGAGCCGAAATTAGTTCCGAATAAAAGATCATCAAAAGTTTGTGCATTTGTTTGTGTAGGTTGATCTGAAAACTGAACCAATATTACTAATGCTTTCCAAGAACCTGATGGTGTTCTTGCAGGTCCAAAGCTTCTTTGGAAATTATTAACTTTCGGACTTTTATTAATTTCTAATTCAGGAGCAGCCCATGGTGCATCAATCCCTTTTTCTAATAATGCTTTTTTATCTTTGAAAATTGGGGTCTTGTTTTGGAATGACTTTTCTGATTGGTATTTTTTTAATAAACTAGGATGTAACGGAGCCTGAGATAAAATTGTTACATTCGATAAAAAAACGAAAAGAATAATGGAATAAAATATTCTGAAAATATTAATAGTAGAATAAGACTTCATGATGCGCCCTCCATGAATATATTTTGTTTACAAATTATTTCTCTATTTCTAAAATCTTTTTATTTTTCTGATAATATGAACACCCCGATAGCAATCGGGGCATTCATCTCGCGTCCTCACTTACCTCTCTTTACAAGAGACAAAATTATATTTATTATATTCAACTTTTCGATAAACACATTTGAGTTGGGTTAACATAGAATGGATAATACCAAATAGATTTCTCCCATAATTTATTTTAAAGCAATTTTTTAAAATAGACTGGGAATCTATAACGGTAGTAAGTAATATTAATAGTAGAAAGGATTTAAAACTAAAAAACGAGAATAATCGAAAACTTTCCATGTTTTGCCCTCACAAACAAGATACTTTTCAGATATTTTTTAGTAATATATCAAAGAAGAGAAAAAGAACACCTATACAAAATGATATAACGCTATTTTTTTACAATTGCACCTGGTAATATAAAAGATATATTATTAATTCAAAATATTTTTTTTAAAAAAATATTTTTTTTATTTATTTAAGTAATCCCGTTGAGAAAAGGAGTAAAAAAGGTGGATGTAATTTTGTGTAATTGAGAAAAGAAGGCATAGAGGCTAAGCGATGTGAGGTACAGCCGAACATCGCTTAGCCTCAGGATTTTCTCGTGCAAAAGGGCATAATCGTCCCTTAGAGAAAATTTATCCGATAGCGTTTTTTGACATAAATTAGTATCAATGCTTTATCTTCAATTCTTAATTTTTGCTGCCTGAATTTTCTCATAATCGCTTAAAGCTAACTTTATACTCGAAATAATTAATTCAGGATCATCCATTTGAACAAAATGCCCTGAACTGGAACTATAAAACAATTTCCCATATCGAAGAGGATAAAGAAGTGCAATCCATCTTTTCATTTTCAAAAATTCATCTATTCTAAACAATTTTTCTTTATCAAAAATCGTTTCCCCCCTATCATCTGGCGTTTTTGGATAACCACCAGCTTTAATAAAATGAACCGGAACATCCGGCAAGGGGATGCTATCGCATTCCCTAAATTCTGAATTTGTCAACTGTGAAGATATTTTCACTTCCTCAACGTAAAAGTTAGGCATTTCAGCATAAAGTTTTTCTTTGAAATCCTTATATGGCTTAGCGAACATTGAATCAATTTGATGCTGGGTTAATCCAATTTCTAAATATGGAAGATCACCATCGCCTTTCTTTTTTGTAAAATCAATCGGATCGACAAATATTAGTCCCGCAATTTCATTTGGATATTTAGCAGCATAACTTCTTATATATGCCCCACCAAAGGAATGAGATATAAACAGATAAGGAGGTTTAAACCCTTTCTCCAAAAGCATAGTTCTTAAATTATTTATTATATGCCCAGTAGTTGGTGGAAGACTATCATTTTCAGATTCTCCAATTCTGGGTCTATTATAAGAAAATACAGCCGATGTTTTTGAAACTTCTTTAATTATATTCTTCCAATTTTCAAGCTTAGAAGCCATACCATTTTCAAATACCAATACCGGTTTATTCTCATGATTATTTTCTAAACCGGCAGTAAAGAATTCAATTTTCTTCCCATTTACTTCAAGAAATTCATTTTGTCCAAAATTAATATTGCTAAATCCAAAAATGATTACAATTGCACAAACAAATACCCGTTCCATATCCTTTCTCATTTTAAAATTCCCCTTTTAGAGTAATTCTTATTTCATTAATAACATCTTTTTTACATCTCTGAACTTACCTGCCGTTATTTGATATATATACATTTCACTTGATAAGTGTGATGCATCCCACTTTACTTCGTGATAGCCCGCTTCCATCTCTTTATTAATCAGCACTGTTACTTTCTCTCCAAGTATATTAAAAATAGATAAGGTTACCTTACCACACTCTGGTAGCCCAAACTTTATTATCGTACTCGGATTTAAGAAAAAGCTGCCCTTTTGAGGCAGCTTCCTTTTCATAACTTTAATTCTAAAGTACTATTGTAATTTTATCTATTTCTATACTTAACATAAAACTCTGTTATACTCTTATACGCTTTTTCGAGGATTTCCTCTTGTGGTAAGAAGACTACTCTAAAGTGATTCGTACCTGGGACTTGACCAAATCCCGTTCCGGGTACTACTACCACACCCGTTTCTTTAATTAATTCAGCTACGAAATGATTATCCGATCCTTCAATTTCAATCTTAGGGAATGCATAGAATGCACCTTCGGGTTTAACGCAGCTAATTCCTTCGACTGAATTTAACATCTCATAAGTTAAGTCGCGTCTCTTGGTAAGTTTTTCCATAGCTAAAGTTAAATGACTATGCTCACCTTCCAATGATGGAGCAATGCCATATTGCTCAGGATGATTTGCAGATAGACGTGATCTTAATAATTTATTGATTGCTTCAATATAATTGGAAAGCATCGCTCTATTACCGCTTACAATTCCCCACCCAATTCTAAAACCAGGTACCATATAATTTTTAGATAGTCCTCCAAATGTAATTACAGGAGCCTCTGAATTTAGAGATGCAATCGATACATGCTCTTTATCATCATAGAGAAGTTTATCGTAAATTTCATCTGCAAAGACAACAAGATTATTTTCTAACGCTATATCCAATATTTGCTGAAGTGTTTCCCGACTAAAATTACTTCCGGTAGGATTATTAGGATTAATTAAAACGATTGCTTTAGTCTTTGGATTTATTTTCTTTTTAATATCCTCAATATCGGGCTGCCAACCATTAGATTCATCAAGATAATATGGATTTTCCATCATCTGAAGTTTACTCGATATTGCAGTATAAAGAGGGTAACCCGGAGATGGAGTAAGTACGTTCTCCCCTTCATTTACCAGTGCTGTTAAGCAGATATCGATTGCTTCACTTGCACCGGTAGTAACAAATACATCCAATACATTTTTAATCTTTTTCTTCTCAGCTTCTTTTTCGATTGCTTCAACGGCTGACTTAATCCCCGATGAAGGAGAATAACCATTGAGATTTTTTTTCATCGCTTCATAAGTTGCTTCAACTAAATGTTTAGGTGGAGCGAAATCATATAAATTCGGATCGCCAATATTTAGATAAAGTAATTTCTTTCCGGTCTTCGCCACTTCATTCGCTAATACAATAATGTCTCTAACAGCATAAGTAATATTCTCAGTTCTATTTGCAGGCTTAATAGGCGTAAAATTCATTCTATCCTCTTTTAATTAGATAAATATATCTCATAATTTACATAAGATAATCATAAAATAAAACAGCCACTTTTTAGTTAATTCTTATTTTAATACATCAGCCAAATTTTCTACTACAATATCGATATCCTCTTTTGATATGACCAATGGCGGGAGCATTCTTAATACAGTATTCCCTGCCGGAAGAGCAACTATTTTTCTATTCATTAATTCTTGCAATATTGGTTGCACTTTCTCTTTTAGTTCTATTCCTATCATCAATCCTTTTATTCTAATTTCTCTTACTTTGCTTAATTCGTATTTCGAAATCTTCTCGAGGAAATAAGCACCAAGCTCATTAGCTTTTTTATCAAGTTTATTTTCTAACATAAAATCGATTGATGCTATCACAGCCGAACAAGCTAATGCGTTTCCGCCAAAAGTAGTACCATGTTTACCCGGAGGTATCTGAATTTTATCGGAGCATAGAGTAGCACCCACAGGGAAACCACCACCCATAGCTTTTGCAACTGTCATCATATCAGGCTTAATACCAAGATATTCGGTGGCAAAGAACTTGCCAGTCCTGCAAAATCCGGTTTGGATTTCATCAATAATCAACATAATATTATTATCATCGCAAAGCTTACGAACTTTTTGGAAATATTCCTTATCACCAATATTGATTCCTCCTTCGCCTTGAATTGGCTCAAGGATTATGCCTGCTGTATCTTCTGTAATTGCCGATTCTAATTTCTCAAAATTATTATAAGGAACGAATGAGAATCCTTCTATTAGAGGCATAAAATCTTCACGATATTCCATCTTATAGGTAGCACTTAATGCACCGAGAGTTCTGCCATGGAATCCTTTCATAGCAGAAATAAAACCTTTTTTCTTTGTTACGTATCTTGCAAATTTAATTGCAGTCTCCACTGCTTCTGTGCCTGAATTACATAAATAAGCTTTCGTCATTCCTTCAGGAGCTACGGAGATTAGTTTTTCTAATGCTTTTGCTTTCATATCATTATAAAATGTTCCGGGGCATGTAATTAAAGTATCTGCCTGTTTTTTCAATGCTTCGGCTAATTTCGGGTTTGCATGACCGATACTTGCTACACCAATTCCGGCAGCACAATCGATATACTCATTACCCTCTTCATCCCAAAGATGCGCTCCTTTGCCCTTAACTAAAACTACATCTCTTTTAGGGAATACCTCTAATTCATATTTCTGTTGTAATTCTTTAATAGCACTCATTTTATACAAGTCCCAATTTTATTTAATGCGTTAGTAAGCGGAGTTTCAGCTCTACCGTCAGTAATTATCAATTCAGTTTCGCCTGCTTCAAATAATTTATTAATTGCATGGATTTTTCTTTTCATTCTTCCATCCACTTTATTTTCAAAATCGATCATCTCTTTTGAAGATATCTCCTTTATTAAAGTTGATGGATCGTTTTTATCTGTAAGAAGTCCCGGAGCTTCAATTAATTGAATAATTTTGTCGGCTTTAAGTGCAGAATGAAGTAGCGAAACTACATCATCATTTTCCGAATTTATTGCGAAATTATTTTCATCAATTAATGGAACTGTAACAACCGGAATAATTTTATTAGAGAGAAAATACTTAAACATTTCCCCATTTATAGAAGCCGGTTTACCTGAAAAATCTCTTACGATTTTTGTCTTTCCATTTTCTCTAATTCTTATTCCTGTATTTCTTTTACCGACTATCATTTTTCCATCAACGCCGGAGAATCCAAAAGCATTAGCACCATTTTGCTGACAAAGCTCTACGAAACGTTTGCTCCTTAATCCTGCATATACCATCATCATAAGATCAATAGTATTACTATCCGAAAATACGCTATCATAACCGGAAATAGATGTGATTACTTTCTTTTCATATTCCATTTTTTTTGCAATATCATCACGAAGAGAATTTGCACCAAGAACCACTATTACTTGATCATCAATATTTTTTAAGTCGGCGGCAATCCCATTAAGATTAATCTCTTTGCCACCGCCAATTTTTACAATTACCATTTTAATACCTCTAATGTATTATTTTTTATCGGAAGCCAATTAAGTCCGGAGTCAAATTTTTCTGACGAAACTATTGTCAAGTCATCGGACTGATATTTATTTAATGTGAAGTAATCCGAGTCTTCGCTAAAATTAGATGAAATATAAGCGGCATTTTTTTCGGCAATAATTATATTCATAGCTCGTAAATAAGAAGTTCTCTTTTTTATAATTTCAACTCCTTTCTCTAATCCTTTTGACATCGAACTGCCAGAAAAACGCTTTATAAAATTAAAGATTTTTTCTGCACCGATGCGTCCTTCTTCCTTAATTTTTACTCCCTGAAGTTCTCCATTAAAAATAAAGATATATCTATCATCATAAAATGGCATATTATTTTCTATTACGATTCCTTGATCTTTAAATGCAGAACGAGCATGAATCATGAGATATTTGGCCGGAGGAACTTTTGAAAAGTCGTCTTCCCAAATAGGATTAATGTTTTTATAGTGTTGCCAATTATTTTCAACAAGGAAAGAAGCACCCCAGCCGTGCCCTTGGAACTCCCTACTCTCTTTACAGCTCTGGGCAAATGGCTTTAGATAATCCGCCGGATTAAATTTTTCTTTCGATTTAACTAGTAATAAACGGCACATATTAAATCGGGTGAAAACCGGGAAATTCTAATCCGGTGGTTTCATTGAAGCCATACATCAAATTAAATGCTTGAAGTGCCTGTCCCGCTGCACCCTTCATCAAGTTATCAATCGATGCTATAATTACAAAACGATTAGAAAATTCATCTTTCTTAAATCCGATATCGCAATAGTTAGTACCGATTAATAATTTTGGCTCAGGATAACGGTAGATACCTTCATTTTCTTTTACAATTCTAATGAATGGTTCATCGTTATAATATTTTCTATAAAGTTTCCATAAGTCTTTTTCTTCGAGCGGTTGTTTTGTAAATACATGGCAGGTAGCCAAGATACCACGAACCATATCGATGGACGTTGCAGAAAAATGGACTTCGATCTTTTTACCAAAACTTAGTTCCTGTATTATCTCTGCTGTATGACGATGCTGAACAGGCATATAAGAGCGTACAGAACCAGATCTTTCAGGATGGTGAGATGAATCAGAAGATTTATTTCCGCCTTCGCTTGAACCAACTTTTACTTCAATAACAGTTCTATCTTCTTCTATCAGACCTTCCTTATATAAAGGATAGAGTGCTAGTATTGATGTTGTGGCATTGCATCCTGCACTCGAAATTAACTTGGCATTTTTCATCTTTTCACGGTGAAGCTCTGGAATGCCATATACAAATTCATTTAGCATTGCAGGATTCGTGTGTTCGTGATGATACCATTTCTTAAATTCTTCTTTATCTTTTAATCTAAAATCACCGCTAAGATCAATAATCCGTTCAGCAATATTTTTAAATTCTTCAATTCGATTCATAGAACTTCCATGAGGAAGGCATAAAAAAAGAAGATCGCATTTTTCTAATTCATTTATAGATGAAAATTTTAGTTGAGTAGATTTTCTAAGGTTCGGATGAATCTTATAAATAAATTTCCCAACATTTGCTTCGGACGTTACTTGTGCAACTTCAATATTAGGATGGAATAAAAGTAAACGGAGCAATTCTCCGCCAGTATATCCGGAACCGCCGGCAATGCTGACTTTTATTTTATTCATTTCGATTCCTCAACTTTTTGCAATACATAATCGACCATTAATTTTGGAATATTTACACCAGTTGTAGAGATCGAATTTTTAAATTCCATCGTGTAATTTACTTCATTCACTTCGAGACCATTTCCAGTTTCAAAAACATCAATAGCCACAATACCGCCACCGACTGCTTTAGCAGCACGCACTGATATATCGTTTAGCTCATCTGTTATTTCGCAGTTAGTTGCTACTCCGCCCCTTGCCGTATTTGTAACCCAATGCGGTGAAGTTCTATAAATTGCAGCTACACATTTATCCCCAATAACAAAGCTTCTAATATCTCTTCCCTTTTTCTCCACAAATTTTTGGATATAAAAAATCGAATGATGATAACTTCCGAGAACAGTTTTATGTTCAAGAATAGCTTCGGCAGAATCACGATCATTTATTTTAGCAAGAAGTCTTCCCCAAGAGCCAACAGCAGGTTTAAGTACAACCGGATAGCCCATCTCCTCAATAGTTTGAAGAGCTGATTCTTCAGTAAATGCAACTCTTACTTCAGGCTGTGGAACTCCTTCCTTAGCAAGGGCTACTGATGTTAAAAGTTTATCACCACATACAGTAGCAACATGAGAAGAGTTTACACAGGTTATACCGGCTGATTCATATAACGTTAATGCATGCAATGCTCTTGAGTGATTTATACATCTTTCTACAACTATATCAAGATCGAATTTATCCTTGCCAATGTTGAAAGCCGCTTTTCGATCATCAAGTAATACCAATTCAATATTCTTTCGTGATTGAAATTCTTCAATTAAGTATTTTTCTTCTTTACGTATAAGTGAATGCAGCAATCCAACTTTCATTTCTTCTCCAATTAAAAATTATTTTAAATTTATGGTGGAGAACTGATTAGATCAGTTCTTATAGGACTTATGATGTTTGCAGGAATCAACAATGTGTTTCAATTCTGGTAAATCGATAGTTCTGCCTCTTTGACCGACAGACTTTACTTCTCTTAAGATATCGTTTTCGAGTTCGCTTCCATGGTCTTCTTCTTGAATAAGTTGAAGTGCATATCTAAGGGAGGCAATGCCCGACATATGATCTAATGCAAATTTTCTTTCTCTGCCGACTAATTCAGGACTTAAGCTTTCATAGTGCATTGGATTAACGGATGCGGCATGTGTATGAACTCCTGCGCAATGTGTGAAAGCATTCTGACCCATTATAGGGTAGTTTGATGGAATTGGTACATGTGAATGCTTACTAACTAAATCATATAAATCTTTAAGCTTTGTTAAGTCCCATTTTGTGTGATTAAAATCTGCCGTTAGGACAACAAGTAACTGAGCAAGATCAACTATTCCTGCTCTTTCACCAAGACCGAGAACTGCGGCATCTATAATCTCAGCACCAGCTCTATATGCTTCTAAAGCATTAGCAAGAGCGAAACCTCTATCATTATGGCAATGAACTGCGATCTTAGGATTATGACCTTTTTTTGAAAGTTCATCTTTAAGGCGTGATATATAATCGTACATACTTCTGCTTGTACCGGGCACCATATAACCTGTGGTGTCGGCAACGCTAATAATATCAGCACCGGCTTCAACCGCAGCCGAAGCCGCATTGATTACGTTTTCAAATTGCGAGCGGACTGTATCTTCAGGTGTGTAACGAATTAATAGATCTGGTCTAACTGATTTTGCATAAGAGATTACTTCTTGGATCTGCGAAATAGCGGTTGATAAATCTTTTTTGAAAACTGTTGTTAATCTTTCATCTGATACACAATAAAAAATACCTAGAAAATTAACTCCGCATTGAAGGGCTAGATCAACATCCGATTTAAGTGAACGTGAATGAGCTCCAACGATAGACTTAAAACCTTTTTGAGCAATTGATTCTACGGAAGCATGAATTTCGGGAGTAACGGTAGGATGCCCTGCTTCAATAATATCAACTCCAATTTCATCTAAAAGAGTTGCAATAGCTAATTTAATATGTTTATCAAAATAAACACCGGGCGTTTGCTCTCCTTCCCGTAGAGTAGAATCAAGGACTAAGACCAATTTATTGCCCCCAATCTTCTTCTTCTTTCGGTGCTTCTTCTAATGTAGGAGGGTTCAAACTGATTACTTCCAATTCAGTTCCACAATCAGGACATTCAAGTAATTCCCCCTCAACTGCATCTTTTAATAATTCAATAGTTGCTGCACAAACAGGGCACTCTGCTTTCATTTCTGAACCTTATAAATTATTGATTTGCAAAATTATGTTATTATTCTCTTTTTATCAATTATTTTTTCATAATAATTCATTTATTATTCCAAATTATTATCTTACTGAACTAATAGTTTTAGATTCTTGTTTATCATAAAAATGAAAGAAATAAAATATGAATAATGACCTCTCAAAATATCACAAAAGTTTATTCGATCACTTTGGTTTTAATTTCGGTTTTGTAGCCGATCTATTTGAATTATATCAATCAAATAGGAACTCCGTTACAGACTATTGGCGAGAATATTTCGATCAATTAACTTCATTTAATAATGAATCCGAAGAGAAAGAATTAGAAGATAAATCTGAGAAAAAATCAGGAATCAAGTTAGCCCCTAATTATTCAATGTCGCCTGGCGATTCATTAAAATTAATTACAGGTGTCGGAGCTAAAGTAATTGAGAATATGACCTGGAGTTTGGAAATCCCGATTGCAACTTCGTTACGCTCTTTTTCAGTAAAAATTTTGGAAGAGAATAGACTATTAATAAATGAAAAGTTATTAAGAAAAGGTCAAAAGAAAATTTCCTTTACACATTTAATTGCTTATGCAGTTATTCAGGCAGTAAAAGAGTTTCCGAATGTAAATAACTCATTTGCTTTGATTGATGGTAAGCCAAATATGGTGAATAAAAGCTACATCAATTTGGGAATAGCTGTTGATATCACAAGACGAGATGGTACACGCTCTTTAATCGTCCCGAATATTAAGAATGTCGGCGAGATGAATTTTAGTGAATTTAACGATGAGTATAATAAATTAATAGAAAAAGCGCGAAGCGGTAAACTTGATCCATTGGACTTCCAAGGGACAACACTTACAATTACTAATCCGGGTGGTATCGGAACTGTTTCTTCCACTCCTAGACTTATGAATGGTCAAGGGTGTATTATTGCTATCGGTGCAATCGATTTCCCTCCTGAATACAAAGCTTTAACACAAAATTCGATTGCTTCATTGGGGATTGGTAAAATAATGAATATTTCTAGCACATATGATCATAGAATTATTCAGGGTGCAGAATCAGGTGAGTTCCTTTCAAAGATTGATAAATTATTATTAGGTGAAAATGAATTTTATGAATCAATTTTTTCCTCGTTACACATTCTTCAAAAACCAATTTTATGGGGACAGGATTTAGATTCAAATAATCCATTCAATAAAGAGGCAGAAGCAATTAATAAACAGTCCCAGATTGTGTTATTAATTAATATGTACCGTGTAAGAGGTCACTTAATAGCTGAACTTAATCCACTTAATCAGAAGACTGTTTATCACCCTGAACTTGACCCTACTCATTTTGGATTTACTATCTGGGATTATGATCGATATTTTATTTCTGGTAATCTTCAAGGATTAAATTCGGGTACATTAAGAGAAATCTTAAAGCGAGTAAAAAATACGTACTGTGGAAATATTGGTGTAGAATATATGCACATACAGAATCCGGAAGAAAAATTATGGCTTCAAACCCAGATGGAACCGATAGAAAACAATTATATTTTTTCTCCTGAATGGAAAAAGCGTATAATGGAAAAATTGGTAATTGCCGAAGGATTTGAACATTTTCTTCATACAAAATTTATCGGGCATAAGCGCTTTTCTTTAGAAGGATCGGAGACATTAATTCCCTGTCTAGATATATTACTTAATGATTCAGCCGAAGAGAATGTTGAAGAGATTGTTTTGGGAATGGCACATAGGGGAAGATTAAATGTACTCTCGAATGTTATTGGGAAATCATACGAAAAAATCTTTTCAGAATTTGAAGACGATATTGATCCCGATTCTCCGCAAGGCACCGGAGACGTAAAATATCATCTTGGAGCTACCGGCATATATAAAACTTTTTCCGGTAAAGAGATTAAGGTTTCTATATCATCTAATCCAAGCCATTTAGAATTTGTAAATCCCGTTGTCGAGGGGATAATAAGAGCAAAGCAAACACGAAATGATGATAAAGAAAGGAATAAATATCTTCCTGTTCTGATTCATGGAGATGGTGCATTTGCTGGTCAAGGAATTGTTGCTGAAACGCTTAACTTATCCCAACTAAAAGGCTATGGTACCGGTGGAACTATTCATATTATAATTAATAATCAAATTGGATTTACGACTACTCCCGAAGAAGCGCGCTCATCTCCTTATGCCACTGATGTTGCAAAGATGATCCAATCTCCCATAATTCACGTTAATGGCGATGACCCCGAAGCTGTACTCTGGGCAATGAGATTGGCATTTATGTATCGTATGAAATTTAATAAGGATATCGTAATTGATCTTATCGGTTATAGAAGACATGGGCATAACGAGGGAGATGATCCGGTTTATACTCAACCGCTTATGTACAAAAAAATTAAAGAACATCCATCTGTTAAAGAGATATACTCTGAAAAGACAATTAAAGAAAAATTATTTTCCCCTGATGAAATTGAAAATCTTGATAAAATGATTTATACCAGATTAGAGAAATCTTTAGATGCAGAAAAAAAAGAAGGAATTCCATTTAGTTCAGAGCAATCACTTGCTTATTCAATTGAGGAGAAATCGTCTGCTCTTCGAAATAACGAAACAAAAGTTAGTTTTGAAGAGCTTTCTAAAATAGTAGAAAAGATCACAACATTTGATGCGAGTTTTTCTTTGAATCCAAAACTAAAAAAACATATTGAAAAGAGAAGGAAATTCTTATCCGGTGAAGTGAAAACAGATTGGGCATTCGGTGAAGCATTAGCATTTGGTTCTATTCTTTTAGAAGGGAAACCCATTAGATTAAGCGGACAAGATAGCGTAAGAGGTACATTTAGTCAGAGGCATCTTGTTTTTACTGATATAAATAGTGAAGAGGAAATAAATCCATTAAATAATATTCAAGAAGGACAGGCTAAAATAGAAGCTCTTGATAGTTTGCTTTCGGAATCAGCAGTGCTTGGTTTTGAATATGGTTATAGTATTACAGACCCTCTAGCATTAGTTATGTGGGAAGCTCAATTTGGAGATTTTGCAAATGGAGCGCAGGTAATCATAGACAATTTTATCGTTAGTTCATACACTAAATGGCAGTTAAGAAATAATGTTGTTCTTCTTTTACCTCACGGTTATGAAGGTCAGGGACCGGAACATAGCAGTGCACGCATTGAACGCTTCTTAATTTTAGCCGCCGAAGATAATATGAGAATATGCTATCCTACGACTCCCGCACAATACTTTCATCTTTTAAGAAGTCAAGTCCATCAAGCAAATGAAAAACCATTGGTGATTTTTACTCCAAAAAGTTTATTGCGTCTTCCTACTGCAATTTCAGAGGTTGAGGATTTTACAGAAGGAAAGTTTAATGAGATAATTATTGATAAAATCGAAGATGCAGATTCAATTAAAAACGTAATAATGACAAGCGGGAAAATCTATTATGAACTAAAAAAACATTACGATTCAAATAATATTAAAGATTATTTAATTCTACGAATTGAACAGTACTATCCATTTCCATTAGAAAAATTATTCAAAATATTAAAAGAATACAAAAATTTAGAAAATTTAATTTGGGTTCAGGAAGAGCCCAAAAACATGGGTGCATGGAATTTTGTTTTTAATAAGCTTTATGAAACAGTTGAAAACAAATACACATTAAAATTTGCAGGAAGACCCGAAAGTCCAAGTCCGGCTTCCGGCTCTTCTAAGAAATACTTAAAGTCCCAAAAGGAAGTAATAGAAAAAGCATTTTCGTATTAAAAATCTTCTAGCTATTAAGTCTCGGTAGCCATGAATTTAGCAGAGAAAAATACTCGTTTTTGAGTTCCGGTTTAACGGGATCGGAAGCAGGTATTTTTTCTTTTAATGGATCAACCTGAGTTCCATTTTTCCAAAAGCGGAAACATACATGTGGACCTGTGGCTAGTCCCGTACTCCCAACGAATCCAATAACTTGTCCTTGAGTAACATGCTTGCCCGGTTTCATACCTGGAGCAATTTTTGACATGTGTAGATATTGTGTCGTGTATGTGGCATTATGTTTTATTTTTACATAATTGCCATTGAAAACTTTATAATGAGCTTCTACTACCGTTCCATCGCCGACAGAGAGAATAGGTGTACCGGTAGGGGCGGCATAGTCTGTTCCGAGATGCGCTTTCATTCTTTTAAGTACCGGGTGAAATCTTTTATTGGTAAATCTCGAGGTTATTCTGCTAAATTTCAAAGGTGATTTAAGAAATGCTTTTCTAGCACTATTTCCTTTTTCATCGTAGTAGCCATGATTTTTATCCTGCTCAAATCGTATTGCATAAAAATCATGTTTATTATGATTAAACTTTGCCGCTAAGATTTTTCCTACTCCATAAGGTTTACCTTCGACGAATGCTTGCTCATAATAAACATTGAAATGATCACCAACTTGAATACGATAAAAATCGATCTGCCACGCATAAACTTCTGCCATTTTTACGGCGAGATTTGGATCGAGATTTAATTTCTCAAAAGTGCCGTATAAAGATCCATTAATTGTAGCTTTTGCACTATCCTGTTTAATTACAACTTCCTTTTGTGCTTTATAAACTTTTATGCTATCGCGAAGATCGAATACAACATAATTTACAGGATCAGCGATATAAACGAAATACTTAACTGTCTCGACAGTATCCCAAGTAGCATAAACAACAAAGTCATTTCCTGCTTTAAAATTTCTGGTTGAAAAAACCGGTTCAGCCGCTAGAGCTATCTCGTGAACTTTATTTTTTGCTATTCCATGCGTTGTAAGTATATCAGATAAAGTTTGGTTTGGTTCAATTATTCCATCCACTTCGATTAATGAATCGACAATCAATCCAAATGAATTTGGAGTAGGTGTCTCAGGTACTACCTTTTCATTATCAGAACATGAAGAAAAGATAAAAGTAAAAATCATAGAGAATAAAAATAATATTTGGGAGGAGATACCCGGCAAATTTGTTCTAAGCATAATTTAATTGGTATTTGTGAGTTTATTTATAATTGAGACAGAATCAATACCATCAGCTTGAGCATTAAAACTTGGTATTATTCTATGACGAAGCACAGGTACTAAAAATGAATTAACATCTTCGATTGAGGGAGTAAATCGACCTTCAATTACAGCTTTAGCTTTTGAAGCTAATATTAAAAATTGTGAAGCTCTCGGTCCAGCTCCCCAACTAATTAAATTATTACTATCAAGTGTATTCGTCAAGTCGGGACGTGTCTTAGAAACCAATTTAACTGCATGCTCAATAACGTTATCTGATACGGGAACACGTTTTATTAATTCTTGAAATTTAATTAAATCTAATTTTGAGACCACCTTTTCTAAGTTTGGCAAATAATCTCCTGTGGTCGATTTAATAATTTCTACTTCTTCGGTGAACGAAGGATAATCAAGCCAGAGACTAAACATAAAACGATCAAGCTGAGCTTCAGGAAGAGGATACGTTCCTTCCTGCTCTATTGGATTTTGAGTAGCCAATACAAAAAATGGTTGTTCGAGTATGTATGAAGTACCCGCTGCGGTAATTCTATATTCTTGCATCGATTCAAGAAGTGCCGCTTGCGTTTTTGGAGGGGTTCTATTAATCTCATCTGCTAAAATTAAATTAGAAAAAAGAGGTCCTTTTATAAATCGGAAAGACCTTTTCTTTGTAACTATATCTTCATCAATAATTTCAGTTCCGGTAATATCCCCGGGCATAAGATCAGGTGTAAATTGGATTCTACTGAAGTTCAGATCTAAAACCTCAGCTAATGTTTTTATTAATAACGTTTTCGCAAGTCCGGGAACCCCCACTAATAGGCAATGACCTTTACATAATAAACTAACGATTAGATCATCGATAATTTTATTCTGTCCGACTATTACTTTGGCAATCTCTTTTTTAAGTTTTTGAATTGAATCACTTAATTCAGTAACTAATTGAACATCGGAAGTATTTTCTTTCACATTAATTCCTTATTTACATTTCTTATATACGGACTTCCCAGAATATCTTATCCTTAAGTTCTTGAATCCAATTAGCATACAATTTTTGCTTTTTATAAAATTCTGCTAATTTTTTAATTTCATCATAATCCATTTCAATGCTAGCTTTGTGCTGAGGTATTTTTTTTACTAATTTTACTATATGATAGCCATAAGTATTTTTATCGATTTCCAACCGTTTAGGGAAACTAATTTCATCTTCCTTTAATTTGAGAACAGTTTCGGAAAGAGTTTTATCTAATTGCTGTTGTTCAAAAATGCCGAGTGAACCACCAAATTTACCTGTTTCATGATCGTCGCTAAATTTAATTGCATAATAAGCGAAAGAATTTTTACCGCTTAAAATACTATCCCTCAAATCATTCAAAAGCTCAATAGTAGCTAGATCAGATTCGCCATCACTTTTAATTTTGATAAGAATATGTCGTGAATGAATGGCATCACCTCTTCTTTCGAGGAGTTGAATAATATGATATCCTACCGGCGAAAGTATAATACTCGATAATTGTCCCGGTCCTAAAGCAAAAGCAGCAGCTTCAAACTCCGGATAGAAAACTCCTCTTTTAACGAAGCCAAGATCGCCACCCTGCGCTGCGCTGCCGGGATCATCCGAATATTTTCTTGCCAATGCAGCGAAGTCTTTTCCTTCCTTTATAGAATCCAATAATGCAAGTGCAAAGTCTTTAGCTTTGTTTTTTACTCTTTCACCTGTTTTCGGATTCTGAAAAATATGCGAAATCTCATAACGTTCAGGTATTACTCCTAAAGAATCTCTATTTGCATCAAAGAAATCTTCGACTTCCTTACGAGAGGACTTTAAGTCACCAAATTTTTTATTCTGAACAGTCTGCGCCATTAAATTTTTTCTAGTATCTTCAGACCAATTTCTTTTTAGTTTATCGATAGACATTTTATATGCCTCTTCGAGCTTTTCTTTAGAGCCATACTGCTGTGTAATATAATTAATCTGATAATCAAGTTGCTGCTGTATTTGTTCCTCAGGTACAACAACTGAATCAAGCTCTGCTTGCGCATATAAGAGTTTTTCTTCAATTAATGAATTGAGTACTTGTTTTAATAAAGTAGAATCTTTTGGATCGAGATTTCTTTGAGCTGCTTCATAAACAGCACGGAACTCCACTTCTGATTTTAAAATAATCTCTTTATCCACGACCGCAGCAATTTTATCCAATACCTGCTGTGCATTAATCTGAACCGTAAGAGCAACAATTAATAACAATAATATTTTTATTCTGTTTGCCATATAATCTTCGAATTATTATCCTCTAAAATTTCGCTAATGTAATTTCTTAAAAATTCCATGCGTTTAGTTATTAAAAATCTATTTTCTACCTGATCACGAATGTTTTCGAGCTTCGGCAGATCGTTTCTATTGAATTTTTCAATTAGTTGAACAACGGTAAAATAACCCGGTTCCGATTTTATTACTACACTAACTTCATTTTGTTCCATTACTTTTAAACTAAAAACCAGTTGCTCGGAATGAATTTCATGCGCATATCTAAAAACTGAATTCATAAGGTTTATTACACCGGGATCAGATTTATAAGCATTTGCTATTCGATCCCATTCACTATCCAGTAATAGATTTCTAAATTTTATCGCCTTCTCTTCCGAATTAAACACGATCAAATTAAATCTATATGCGTCGTCATTTAGTACAAAATCGCTTCTAAATTTTTCAAAATACTCCTCCAATTCAGTTTGCGAAGGTGAATATGAAAAATCTTTCAATGCTTTTGCCTTTAATAATGCAGCAGCTAATTCCTTTTTGCTTTGTTCAATTAGAGATTTATATTCTACTTCCTCAGTAATTCCCTCATCAACTGCTACCTGAAAAAGGATTTCTTTTTCAATCCATTCTTTAATATACTCATCTCTAAATTTTCTTTTATTCTTGTAATCGCTAAGTGCACTATCGAGCGCACTTTTTGTTAATACACTATTACCCGCTTTAGCGACTAAAGAATTGTCTTCTTTTTTGTCTGAACAATAAAAAAGAGCAAAGGCAAAAACAATAATGAGAGCTTTATTTAAAAGCTCTCTCGAGTTCTTCATAATTTAAAACCGGTTTATATTTTTCTTTAAGACTATTAATAAATTCGTTCTCTAATCTTTTACTTTCACTTTCTTGATATAATGAAGAAGCTTCAGCTTTTGCTTCTTCAAAAGTTTTCTCTCTAGCACCATCCTTAGCAATTAATTTTACTAAAGCCCATCCTTCTTTATACTTAAAAGGAGCAGAATAATCGGCTTTATTTGAAAGTTTATTTGCTGCTTTAGAAAATTCGTCTAATTCTGCATCTACAAAATCTTTCTCGTTTATTCTATTCCCTAATTCTCTTTTCTCTGTATTTTTAGTCATAAGAGTATCAAAATCATTTCCTGATTTTAGGAGACTAAAATAATTATAAGCTGTGGAGTCACTCTTTGAATAAAGGAGATTGAATTTAACTCTATCTCCGAATGTATATTTTTCTTTTGTGTCTTTCCAGTAATTATACAGCGAAGTGGAATCAATTTCAATTTTATTCCATACTTCATCTTCGAGAAGTTTGAAAAGATAGACACCGCTCTCATAATCATCCATTAATGCTGCAAAATCTTTATTCTCTTTATCAAATTCTAATGACTTATAACGGAGTACTAGAGATGAGCTATAGAAATATAATGCATCTGTAATCAGCCCTTTACTAACGGGTTTTAGCAACATATTCTTTTGTCTTGTCATGTATGCCAATAAACTATCCACAGAATAAATATCCGTATTGAGCATAAACAATTCATTATTACCAAATTTCTTAGAGATATCCATCTCTTTAAAATCTACGATAAGTTTTGTGGTATCATTAAGCTCAATAATATTTTTTAGAATCTCTTCATTAATTTTGAAACCATATTTCACTTTAAGCGTATCAATTAATTTATCATATTCATTTTTATACCTGGTCCGCTGAAAAAGGTCCTTTATGTTCTCTTTATCAGCTTCAAAAGTTGGTAATTCACCAATTTCATAAACTTTAATAATATGATACCCGAATTGAGTTTTTATAATTGAAGAAATTTCATCTTTTTTTAATTTAAATGCGGCATCGTCAAATTCCATGACCATTTTGCCACGCTCAAACTTACCTAAGTCTCCGCCTCTTTTACCACTGCCGGGATCATCTGAATATTTTTTTGCCAATTCACCAAAATCTTCACCTGCTTTGAGGCGAGCTTCTACATCTTTAATTTTGGCTAGTGCTTTTGTAGAATCTGTTGTCCCCGTACTATCCTTAAATGCGGCTAGAATGTGAAGTGCTTTCACATACGGTTTCCTATCTACAATATCTGTTACTTTTATTACATGATATCCAAAACTTGATTTAACAGGTTCAGAATACACATCACCGACATTTTTAATAGCATATACGGCATCATCCAAATCGGGGCTTACGATATTTCCCGATACTACATAATATACATCTCCGCCTCTTCCTTTCGTATAATTATCTTTAGAGTATTCAACGGCTAATTTTCCGAAATCTTCTCCATTTTTAACCCGTTGAATAATTTCCTTTGCTAAAGCTACTGTCTGCTCTTCATTTCGAGTAGAATCCGGAACTAAAAAGATATGCGAAACTCTATATTCTTTTTTTCTTCTTTCATAAAGGTTTTTGAGCCATGGATCGAAAAGGGCTTTTTCTAAATATATTGTTTGTCCAATTGCTACTTTGTAATCTGTTATTTCATTTTGGAGTGCCGATTCACTTTTGTATCCTCTTACTTCTGCCTCCTTCAATTTCATCTTGTAATTTACATATAGGTCTAAGAAGTTTTTAAGTGCTGTAATAGTATCTTTTTTTGCAGATTCAAGATTGCCGGTATTTTTTACGTAAGCTTGTTCAAATTCTGATAAGCTTATTTTGGAATCGTCATATTCTGCAACGATTACTTTGGAACTATCATAAGAGCATGCTGAAATTAATGAAATCAATGCAACTATGAATAATAATTTTGAATATTTTGACATCGTAATCGGATCCTCCATAAAATACTTATTTTGAAAGTTTATAATATTTGTATTATATATTAAAATCAAGGGAAAGCAAAAAACGGTATCAATCCATTACCGGTTTAGTATTTCTTTCCCAAAAGAAACCGTATTGATACCCCTGAATCGATTGGTTATCATCGGCAAGTTTTAAACGCTTTTCGGTTATACAACAGAAATCCTTATCAAGTTCTACTCCCGAGTAAATTCTATTAAGTTTTTTTGCTGTAACCGAAGTGGTCCCCGAACCAAGAAACGGATCAAAAACGAAATCTCCCGCATCGCTGCTAGCAAGAATAATTTTTGCTATTAATTTTTCCGGTTTCTGAGTCGGATGATTTGTGTTTTCAGTCATTGACCAAAACGGGATTGATAAATCTGTCCATATATTCGATGAATGTGTCAACCTAAAAGAACCATTTGAAGATTTCTGCCAATCTTTCGGTTCGCCTTCAGAATCCTTATAAGGAGCAAGAACTTTTCTTTTCAATTTTACTCTATCCGGGTAAAATTTATATTTATCAGAAACAGTACAGAACCAAATATCTTCGGTATTATTTTTCCAATTGCGCGAAGAACCACGTCCTTTTTCTCTTTCCCATGTAATACGATTACGGATAATAAAAAATTGCTCTAGTACTTTTTGAATCGAAATAGAAGAACGCCAGTCTCCACAGAAATATATTGTAGCATCATCTTTTAAGATATGTCGAATCGAAATAATTAGTTTCTCAATCCACTTTGAATATTCATTAATTGTTTTTTGCGCAAATACTATAGTGTTAAATGATTTTCTAAGATTATAAGGTGGATCAATGAATAAAAGATCAACACTTTTTTCAGGTAAATATTTAGCTACTTTAAAAATATCTCCATGAATTGTCTTTAATGCAATATCATCAATTAAAACATCACAATTTAACTTCAGTAAATCCGCAGCAAAATCAATTTTATCCTGCCTACTCAATAAAATAGTCTGGTTACGACTGCCTAATTTTTTACCCATAGGATTATTTAGCCGCTGTCCCTGTTTGAATCGATTCATTAATTTCTAATATTTTCACAAAACCATCAGGTGTATCTAATGCAATAATCATACCCTTGGATTCAAGCCCCATAAGCTTAGCAGGTTTAAGATTAGCAACAATCAAAACTTTTTTGCCTATCAGTTCTTCAGGCGAATAGCTTTTAGCAATTCCTGCAACTACCTGTCTTTTTTCAAATCCCAAGTCAAGCTGAATGCGGAGAAGTTTCTCACTCTTTTTTACTCTCTCGGCATCAATTACTAATGCAGTACGTAATTTTATTTTCTTAAAATCATCTATAGTAATTTCTTCATCAGGAATATGAATAGGAGTACTTTCTACCACACCGAGTTGACTTACTAATTTATCAATAACCACATCTTCAATTTTAGTAAATAAAATTTCTGATTTACTTAATGAATGTCCTTCTAATAGATTTAAATTACCTGCATCAGACCAATTCTTTGATTCTGCATTTAGCATTCCAAATATTTTATTAGTTGAGAAGGGAATAACCGGTGCAAATACAGAGGCTAAAGTATAAATTGTATTCAAACAGATACTAAGTGTAGTACCACATTTTTCTTTATCAGATTTGACTGTCTTCCAAGGTTCGGAATCGTTAAAATACTTATTAGCAGAACGAGCCAAAGACATCATCTCAAATACAGCATCTTTTATTTTATATTTCTCTAATAGTTCACTAATCTTAACCGGAGCTGATTTAATATTATTAATCATCTCCTCGTCTATTGGTTCTAGTTTCCCAAGTGGAGGGACCTTATCATCAAAATGCTTAGATGTAAATATAAATGTACGGTTAATAAAATTGCCGAGAATATCTGCTAATTCGCTATTCGTTCTATTCTGAAATTCCTTCCAATAAAAATCTGTATCCTTATTCTCTGGTAAATTAGCCGCAAGAGTATATCTAAGTGTATCTGCCTCGAACATCTCAAGAAATTCATCCACATCAATTCCCCAGCCGCGTGACTTAGAAAATTTCTTCCCCTCAAAATTCAAAAACTCATTCGCCGGTACATTCTGAGGAAGAATATATTTCACTTCGTTTACATCGTTCCATCCCATTAACATTGCAGGGAAAATGATTGTATGGAAAACAATATTATCTTTACCAATAAAAGCGACATATTTAGTTTCAGGATCATTCCAATATTCTTTCCAAAGATCAGGTTTACCTAATTTTTCTGAAAGCTCTTTAGTGGCGGAGATATAACCGAGCACCGCTTCAAACCATACATAGAGCACTTTACCTTCGGCATTATCTAAGGGTACTTTAACACCCCAATCAAGATCTCTTGTATAAGCACGGTCTTTTAATCCTTCTCTAAACCAACCGTTGCAATACTGAAGAACATTATCCTTCCAGCCATATTTTTCGCTAATCTCTTTAATGTAAGTTTCAAGTCGTTCTTGATATTTCCCTAAGGGAAAATACCAATGTGAGGTCTCTTTTAATACCGGTGTTTCACCCGAAATTTTACTCTTTGGATTTAACAATTCAGATGGCTCATATAATGAGTTACATTTTTCGCATTCATCACTTCTCGCCTCTAAATAACCACATTTAGGACAAGTACCTTCTACATATCTATCAGGTAAAAATTTCTTAACTTTCTCATCAAAGAATTGAGAAGTTTTTTTCTCAACCAAAATCCCCTGATCATGATAGCAATTAAAAAATTCTTGAGCCGTTTTATGATGAACCGGAAGACTTGTTCGAGAATAAATATCAAAGCTCATACCGAATTTTTCAAATGCATTTTTGTTTAATTCATGAAAACGATCAATAATTACTTGAGGAGAAACCTTTTCATTATCAGCCGAAATAGTAATAGGGACACCATGTTCATCCGAACCACATACATATATAATATCATCACCTTTAAGGCGTTTATAACGGACATAGATATCAGCAGGCAAATATGCACCGCTTAGATGACCTAAATGAATTTTGCCATTTGCATAAGGAAGTGCAGACGTAACTAATATTTTTTCTTTTTTCAAGAGTAACCTCAAGGATTCATATTTAACTAATTAATATAATAAAAATCATACTAATTTTGACCAATAAAAAAGCCGTTTCAATCGATTTTGAAACGGCTTAATAGTAAATATAAAAAAATCTAATTTATCTTTTGATTCTCGGAATAAGTTTCTTCAGCAAGCATCTTATTAATTGCTTCAGCGGCTCTTCTTCCTTCTCCCATAGCCAATATAACAGTAGCGGCTCCTAGTACTATATCACCACCTGCAAATATTTTATCCATAGAAGTTTTTTGATCTTCATCAACAATTATATTCCCCCACTTATTCACTTTCATTTCTGGATTGGATTGACTTATGAGTGGGTTACTACTGTTCCCTATTGCAACAATAACCGAATCAACATCAAGAATAAATTCACTACCTGCTAATTCAACAGGTCTTCTTCTACCGGAGCTATCGGGTTCACCTAGTTCATACCTTAAACATTCGATTCCATTTACTTTCCCTTTTTCATCCCCAAGTATCTTCTTGGCGTTTTGAAGAAATAAAAATTCTATACCTTCCTCTTTTGCGTGCATTACTTCTTCTTTACGTGCAGGCATTTCAACTTCAGTCCTTCTATATACTACATACACTTTTTCAGCACCAAGACGTTTAGACATTCTTGCCGCATCCATAGCAACATTACCGCCGCCAAGAACTGCAATTTTTTTAGACGGATAAATTGGTGTATCAGCTTTTCCCTTATCAAAAGCCCTCATTAAATTCGCTCTTGTAAGATATTCATTGGCAGAAAATACTCCAACGAGACTTTCGCCTTCAATATTCATAAAAACAGGAAGCCCTGCACCTGTACCTAGAAATACCGCATCATATCCACCTTTATTAATTAAATCCATTAATTTTCGAGTCTTGCCAACTACAAAATTTGTTTTAATTTCTACACCCATCGCCGTAAGAGTCTCAATTTCTCTATCTATAATATCATTAGGAAGACGAAATTCAGGGATGCCATAACGAAGGACACCGCCAAGTTTATGGAACGCTTCAAAAATTGTAACGTGATGCCCCTGCCTTCTGCAATCAGCAGCAACTACTAATCCTGCTGGACCGCTACCAACTACCGCTACTTTTTTACCTGTTGTTGGTTTAATTTCAGGAATTGAAATCTTCCCTGTCATTCGTTCCCAATCAGCGACGAATCTTTCTAACCTTCCGATAGCAACTGCTTTATCAACATCCTTTAATGCTTTGCCCACAGTGCAGTTTTGCTGGCATTGAACTTCCTGAGGACATACGCGCCCACATATAGCAGGAAGCAAACTGGCTTCCTTTATAACACCGGCTGCACCTTCAAAATCTGAATGGGCTACATGATCAATAAAACGCGGGATATCAATTTTTACAGGGCAATCATCCACACAATTTTTCTTAACACATTGGAGGCAACGCATTGCTTCGATTCTTGCCTGCTCCATTGTATATCCTAATGCTACTTCATCAAGATTATTTATTCGAGTAGAAGGATCTTGTGCCGGCATTTCTTGCGGCGGAATTTTTGTCCTCTCTTTCGGTTTTAGGTCATCAACTTTTGTAACGTAATCTGCAATTAATATTTTTGCTTCTTCAGAAAATTGCTCAATAGTTTTATGGCTCATAACTCTGCTTCCTTTTCATCAACTAATGCATCTAAATAACAATTATGTGCATCACGTTCAATTTCTTTATAGGAATTTAATCGATTAATCATATTATCGAAATCAACTTTATGTCCATCAAACTCAGGACCATCAACGCATACGAATTTAACTTGATTTCCTACATTAACTCTACATCCGCCACACATCCCCGTTCCATCTACCATTATTGTATTAAGAGAAACTTGAGTAAAAACTTCGTATGGACGAGTAGTTTCAGAACAAAATTTCATCATTAATGGTGGTCCGATTGCGATTACCATATTCGGTTTTTCTTCTCTTTCGCAAATTTCTTTTAATGGCTCTGTAACCAATCCTTTTCTTCCATAAGAGCCATCATCAGTACAAACTATAAATTCATCTGCAATTGCATTCATCTCGTTTTCAAGAATAATTAACTCTTTATTACGTGCACCGATAATTGCAATAACTTTATTACCTGCATTTTTCAAAGCTTGAGCTATCGGATGCAAGGGAGCAACGCCTATACCACCTCCGACACATACTACTGTACCAAATTTTTCAATATGAGTAGCCGTACCAAGTGGACCTACTAATGCAGGTAATTCTTCACCCACCTCCATTTTTGATAAAACTAATGTACTCTTACCAACTACTTGATATATAATCGTAATAGAGCCTTCCTTAATATCCGCGTCCGCTATTGTAAGTGGGATTCTTTCTCCATAATCTTCATCCACTTGCAAAATAATAAATTGTCCCGCAGCCCTCTCTTCAGCAATCATAGGGGCTGCAATTCTCATTAAATACACATCTTTAGATAACTGTTTCTTAAAAAGTATTTTGTTCATATAAATTAGTCTAATCCTTTATACATATCTTCAATTAAGTTAGTGTAACGTTCTTCGATAACTTTTCTTTTTACTTTTAATGAAGGAGTAAGTTCCCCTCCTTCTATCGAGAATGGCTTATCAAGAATTGCGAATTTTCTCACCCTTTCAAATCCGGCTAATTTCTTTTGGAATACATCTAATTCCTTATCCAATAGTTCATAAATTTGTTTAAGGTTTACAAGTTCCATCGGGTCTTTATATTGAATACGATTAGCATCCGCATACTCTTTTAATGCTTCGAAATCAGGTACAATCAATGCACTTAAGAACATTCTTCTATCACCTATCAGCACAAACTGATCAATATACTTGCTTGCAAGAAACATATTCTCAATTGGTGTTGGAGCAATATATTTACCGGTGGTTGTCTTGAAAAGATGTTTTTTTCTATCAGTAATAATTAAAAATCCTTCTGCATCAAAAACACCAATATCTCCCGTATGAAGCCAACCGCTTTTTATTGAATCATCTGTTTCTTTTTTATTTTTATAATATCCTTTCATAATATTAGGACCGCAAGCAAGAATTTCGCCATCCTTAGCAATCTTTACTTCCACACCGGGCATTACTTTACCAACAGTTCCAAACTTATAATCATTTGGTCTATTAGCCGCAATTACAGGAGAAGATTCCGTTAAGCCATATCCTTCAATTATCAACATTCCTGCTGCTTCAAAGAAAAGTCCTAATTCACGGGCAAGGGCTGCACCGCCAGAAATAAAGAATCTTAATCTCCCGCCAGTCTTTTCTCTCAATTTAGCATAAACTAATTTGCCAGCAAGTTTATGCTTTAGCGTTAGTGAGATTGGAATCGGCATACCACTCTGTTTTGCAATTGCAAATTCCTTTCCTGTTTCAATTCCCCAATTGAATATTTTCTGTTTGCTTGCTGGCTGATGTTCTACATTCTTTTTGATTTTACTATACATTCTTTCAAAAAGGCGCGGCACCGCAGTCATTATTGTTGGCTTTATATCTTCCATATTAGAAGCAACTTTTTCAATGCTTTCTGCATATGCAATCATACCACCGCATGAGAATGCAGTATAGTAACCTGCCATTCTTTCAAAAATATGACAAAGTGGTAAGAAGGAAAGAAAAAGATCAGTCTCACCAATATCAAATATTTCATGTGCTGACTTAATATTTGAACAGATATTTTTATGCGATAACATTACACCTTTTGGTTCGCCCGTAGTACCTGAAGTATAAATTATTGTACAAAGATCATCTTCGCGGCAAAGCTCAGAACTTTCTGTGAAATATTTTGGATTCTCGTTTTTAAATAATTTACCTCTATTCATTACCTCATTAAAAGATACTACCCCTTTATCGGAGGTTACATCAGATTCATCCATTACAATGATATGTTTAATGGTCTTAAAATTATTTTGTACTTTGAGGACTTTATTTAACTGATATTTATTAGAAACAATCACAGCAACAGATTCAGAATTATTGAGAATAAACTCAATAGTATCAGAAGTTGATATGGGATAGAGTGGGACATCAATAGCACCGAGCGATAAAATACCAAAATCAGCAACAACCCATTCAGGTCTATTTTCTGAGATTATAGATATCCTATCTTCTCGTTTGATCCCCATTGAGGCAAGACCTAGCGAAAAAGACTCAGTCATATCATAAAGTTCAGGATACTTTATCTCAAGCCAAGAATCTCCCTTCTTATACTTAATGACGTAGCGGTCTTTTCCTTTAGCAAACTCTAAAGTTATAGTTCTAAAGAGTTCAGAAATAGTTTTAAAATCTTTATAAATAGACATCACACACTCCCATTTTACAAGATTATTAAGTTACGAGTGTGAAATAAAATATGCAACGTTCAAAAAAAATTATTATACTTGGCACTAAATTATTAAGGAATTAAATGAAATTCGTCCGAAGGATGTATGATTGGGTTTTGCACTGGGCAGATTCACCAAATGGAGCAATTGCATTATTTCTAATTGCATTTGCAGAGTCATCATTTTTTCCCATACCCCCAGATGCATTATTAATTGCATTAATATTAGGAGCACAAAAAAAAGCTTTCCGTTTTGCTGCTATTTGCACAGCAGCTTCTGTAATGGGGGCTTTATTCGGTTATATGATCGGTCATTACCTTTGGTGGAGCGGTACAAACGAGTTTTCTTCTTTAGCGTACTTCTTCTTTAATAATGTTCCCGGATTTTCTACTCATCTATTTTATGACGTAAAATCTTTATACGATGAATGGAATTTTTGGATAATTTTTACTGCCGGATTTACTCCAATACCGTATAAAGTATTTACTATTACCGGCGGAGCATTTAATGTAAATATTATCCTATTTACCATTGCCTCTATTTTGGGAAGAGCCGGAAGATTTTTCTTAGTTTCTTTTCTTATCTGGAAATTCGGTCCTCAGATTAAGACTTTCATCGATAAGTATTTTAATATTTTGGCTATTGGATTTACAGTATTGTTGATAGGCGGGTTTGTTCTTATAAAATATTTGATATAAAAAAGCAGTAAGGATATCCTTACTGCTCATTTTAACAACTTAAAAACCATCAACTTATTTTATGACGGAACAAGAGAAATCGATTTCTTTAAATCATATTTTCCGGTCTTACGACTTCATTAAATTTTTCACTTGTAAGAAGACCTAATTCGACCGCAGCTTCTTCAAGAGTTTTATTTTCTGCATGAGCTTTTTTAGCCACTTTTGCCGCATTATCATAACCAATAACAGGATTAAGAGCAGTAACTAACATTAATGAGTTTTTTAAATGATTTTTAATAACAGAATTATTTGCTTCAATTCCCACAACACAATGATCTGTAAAACTTTCGCAAGCATCGGAAATTAATCTTATTGAATTAAGTACGTTAAAAATAATTACCGGCTTAAAGACGTTTAGTTCAAAATTACCCATTGCTCCGCCGAAATTAACAGCCACATCATTTCCAAAAACTTGAGCACATACCATCGTCAATGCTTCGGATTGAGTAGGATTCACTTTTCCGGGCATAATAGAACTGCCGGGTTCATTCTCGGGTAACATTAATTCACCTATTCCGCATCTAGGTCCTGAACCTAACCAACGAACATCATTTGCAATTTTCATTAAAGAAGCTGCAAGAGTTTTTAGCACTCCATGAAGTTCAACTAAGGCATCATGAGCCGCTAGTGCTTCAAATTTATTCGGAGCAGATATGAAATTAAGTCCTGTGATCTCGGCTATTTTTTTTGCCGAAAGCTCAGCAAATTTTGGATGAGTATTCAATCCAGTTCCTACTGCTGTACCACCGAGTGCCAATTCATATAAATATGGCAATGATTTATTTATTCTATCAAGTCCATTTGTTAATTGTTGTACATAACCTGAAAATTCCTGACCGAGTGTAAGTGGCACAGCATCCATGAGGTGAGTTCTTCCAATTTTAATAATGCCCATAAATTCTTCTGATTTTACAGCAAGTGCATTACGAAGTTTTGTAACCATTGGAATTAATCTTCTATGAATTTCTTCAACTGCTGCTATATGCATCGCAGTAGGAAACGTATCATTTGAGGATTGAGCTTTATTAACATCATCATTTGGGTGAATCGGTTTTTTACTTCCTATTACTCCTCCCGATATTTCAATCGCACGATTTGAAATAACCTCATTAGTATTCATATTAGTTTGCGTACCACTACCGGTCTGCCAAACTACAAGTGGAAAATGTTCGTCTAATTTTCCTGAAATTACTTCATCGGCAGCTTGAACAATTAAGTCAACTTTTTCTTTACTTAAAGTTCCTAATTCATTATTAGTTAGTGCGGCAGCTTTTTTTAAGATCCCCAAAGCTCTTATCATTTCTCGTGGGAAACAATTTCCTCCAATCTTAAAATTCATTAAACTTCTAGCTGTCTGAGCTCCATAATACATATCAGATGCGACTTTGATTTCGCCCATAGAATCAGTTTCTATTCTATAATCCATTTTACCACTCCCAATTTTGATTAACGGTTAAAATTACACTATGGAAATCTGAAATTCAATAATTATAATGAAAATGAAAAACAAAAAAGTTATCTTTGTTATTGATTTACTTTTATAAAATGAGAAAAAATGTCGAGAAATACAAAACGACCTACATGGGATGAATACTTCCTTAAAGTAGCAATGTTAGTTTCAGAACGGGCAACTTGTCCAAGAATGCACTGTGGCTGTGTGTTAGTTAAAGATAAGCAAATTCTTTCGACAGGATATAATGGTTCTATACCGGGCGATGAACACTGCGAAGATATTGGATGTATGGTAGTGGATAACCATTGTGTAAGAACTATACATGCTGAGATGAATGCAATTTTACAATGTTCTTCTCATGGAATTAGCACGGCAGGTGCAACTGCCTATGTAACTAATATGCCATGTACTAACTGTTCTAAAGCATTAATAGCTGCAGGGATTAAGGAAGTAATTATATTCTCTGATTACCACGATACTTTAGCAGAACATTTTTTTAGTGTAGCTAAAGTGCCTATAAGAAGAATAGAAAAACCAAGTTCCGATATCGATTATGATTTAGATAGCTTTACTTCAGCAAAAAAAATTAATCAGACTAAATAAGAATTTACTATGTGGCTAAATAAAGAATATCTACAAAAATATTTTAGACCGGAAAATTTTATAAACCGTGATCTAAGTTGGATTGAATTTAATAGAAGAGTGCTCGAAGAAGCATTAAATCCAGATTTACCATTGCTCGATAGAATAAAATTCATCTCGATCTTTTTTTCTAATCTTGATGAATTTTATATGATTCGCGTTTCCGGACTTAAGGAACAAATTGGTGCTAAAGTTTTCGATTCTACTATCGATGGACTTACACCAATTGAACAATTGAATCTTGTCGAAAAAAGTGTCCGACCGATGATTGATAAAATTCATAAGTATTGGGCTAATGATATTATTCCTGAATTAGGAAAAAACAACATTTATATAAAACAATTAGAAGAATTAGAAGAAAACGAGAGAGAAGAATTAAATAATTATTTTGCAAGAGAGATATATCCTGTACTCACACCCTTAGCATTTGATCCAGGAAGACCATTCCCTTACGTATCTAATTTAAGTCTTAGTTTTGCAATATTAGTACAAAAACAAAATGGAGATAAGCATTTCGCAAGAGTAAAAGTACCAAGTATTTTACCACGACTTTTGAGAGTAAATGATATTGTAAAATCAAATCCCAAAAACGGGAAAGCCGATATGAATTTTATTTGGATTGGTGATTTAATAAAATTTAATCTTCCAAAATTATTTCCAGGTCTTGAAATAGTTGAGGCATATCGTTTTAGGATTACACGCGATACAGACCTCGAGATACAAGAAGATGAAGCAGATGACTTATTAGAACTTATTGAAGAGAATATAAAACAACGAAAATTCGGTTTAGTTGTTCGTCTCGAAGTTGAAATCAATATGCCCGATTTTATGATCGATACATTAGTAGAAAACCTCCAGATTACTCGTGAAGATGTTCACATTATTGATGGAAATTTGGGACTAAGCGATGTAATGCTTTTAAATGATCTACCGATACCTCAGTTAAAAGAGAAACCTTTTCACCCAATTGTGAATCCTATATTTGAAGAGGAAGAAAATTATTTTTCGATCATAAAGAAAAATGATGTTTTGCTCCATCATCCTTATGATTCATTTAGTCCTGTAATTGATTTTATAAAACAAGCAGCACGAGACCCTGAAGTACTTGCTATAAAACAAACACTTTATCGCGTAGGCAATAATTCTCCAATTATAAAATATCTTATTGAAGCCGCCGAAAGGAAAAAACAAGTAGCTGTTTTAGTAGAATTAAAAGCTCGTTTTGATGAAGAGAATAATATTTATTGGGCAAGAGAATTAGAAAAAGCCGGCGTTCATGTCGTTTATGGATTATTGGGTCTTAAGACTCATGCTAAAATGACTTTAGTGGTAAGAAAAGAAGTGGAAGGCGTTAAACGTTATGTTCATTTGAGCACAGGTAATTATAATATTTCCACTGCTAAGCTATATACCGATATTGGAATATTTACCTGCGATGAAGAAGTGTGCGCTGATGTTTCTGAAGTATTTAATTTTCTTACTGGATATTCAGATCAAAAAGATTATAGAAAACTTTTTGTTGCACCATTGAATATGAGAAATCAGATGCTTCAACTAATCCAAAGGGAAATAGAAAACGTTAAGCTTGGTGGCGAAGGTAGAATTATTTTTAAAATGAATTCCTTAGTCGATCCAACAATTATAGCCGCATTATATGAAGCATCAAAAAGAGATGTAAAAATTGATTTGATAATTAGAGGTATCTGCTGTTTAATTCCACAAGTCCCTGGATTAAGTGATAACATTAGAGTAGTTAGTATTGTAGGAAGATTTTTAGAACATAGCCGAGCATACTATTTTTTGAATAACGGTAAAGAAGAGGTTTATTCCGGTAGTGCCGATATGATGCAAAGGAATTTAGACCGCAGAGTGGAAACTATTTTCCCTATTAGTGATAAGCGTCTTAAAAAAGCAGTAATCGAAAAAATATTGATTCCCGCTTTACATGATACAACAAAATCAAGAGTATTACTTCCAACCGGGAAATATGTTAGTAATATAAGGGTATGTAACGAGAAGCATTTCAATTACCAAGAATGGCTAATGGAAAACAGTATCACAACTCTTAAAAAGAATCCAAAGCGTGGGAAAAAATAATTAAAAAATTAACCAGTAAATCTGTGCGGTTATTAAACAAATTATTATTCCCATTGCTACCGGCAATAAAGTAGAAATAAGAGTCCACTTGATGCTTTTTGTTTCTTTGTAAATTGTATAGATAGTTGTAGAACATGGATTATGCAATAGACTAAAAAGCATTAAGTTAATACCGGTTAATAAACTCCATCCACCGTTATGTAAAATCATAGCTGTGTCGTTGACAGATTCAAGTTCAAACATAACTCCGGCACCTGACCCACCGGTCATGCCCGATACCAATACCGTAAGCATTAATACAGTCGGTATTACAATTTCATTGGCTGGTATTGCAATTACGTATGCCAAAATAATGACACCGTTCAAACCGAGAAATAAAGCAAAAGGATCTGTCCAATTAATAAAATATTCTGCAATACTAATTCCATCATAAGTAATATTAGCAACCAACCAAATTACAATACCTGCAGGAACTGCAAAAACAACGGCACGCCAAAGAACAAATAATGTTCTATCAATAAGTGAAGTATATAAAGTTTGCAAAAAGCGTGGAGGTCTGTATGGAGGTAGTTCTAATGTAAATGATGAAGCTTCTCCTTTAAGAACAGTTTTTGATAATCCCCAAGAAACGACTAAACTAAAAAATATTCCAAGAACAGCAATAAATACAACTGCGGCAGCCGATACAATCCCTGCTAAATATGCCGGAACTGCGCCACCAATAAATATGGTAGCAATTAGTATTTGAGTTGGCCATCTGCCATTGCACAAAGAAAAATTATTTGTGATTATAGCAATCAGACGTTCACGCGGACTATCTATAATTCTTGTTGCAATTATTCCTGCTGCATTACATCCAAAGCCCATACTCATAGTTAAAGCTTGTTTACCATGAGCACCAACTCGTCTATAAATATTATCAAGATTAAATGCTACTCTTGGCAGATAACCAAAATCTTCAAGCAATGTAAACATCGGGAAAAATATTGCCATAGGCGGAAGCATCACTGCTATTACCCAAGCCATTGCAAGATATGCTCCATCAACGATTAATCCGGTGATCCACATCGGTATTGAAAGATTTATAAAAGCATATCGAATTAGCGGGTGCATATAATCAACTAGAACGTTTGCTAATAGACCTGAAGGAATATTTGCCCCTTGAATAGTAATCCAGAAAACAACAGCAAGCATTACTAACATTAATGGGAGCCCAAATGTTCTGCTTGTAACTAAACGGTCTAATGTTCTATCCCAATCAAACTTAGGTTTTTCAGTATCTTTAGAAACTGCCACAGATGAGATTTCATTTGCTTCTTTATAGATCGATTCAATAATGGCATCGTGAAAATTTTCACCAATTTCCCATCTGTATTTATTTGCTAAATCAAGTATCTCTTCTTTTTTATTCATAGATTAATTTTTTTTAAGGTTTCCTAATTCACCCGATTTGAGTGCATCAATGATACGTTGGTCTCCTTCGAGTAAGCGAAGTGCTATCCATCTTGAATTTGGTAAATCAGGATATTCTGCATTTATTCTATTTTGTAATTCCTTAATTGCATGAGAAACGCCGCTGATTTCATTTGACATTCTTCTAGGCTTACAAATATATCTCCCGGTTGCTACTTCATCAATATATTTTAATAACTCCGGGATCCCTTGGTTCTGTCTTGCAGCAGCAAGAATAACTGGGATACCTAATTCCTTTGAAAGTTTTCTTTCATCAACTGTAATTTTATGTCGAGCAGCTTCATCAATTAGATTTACACAAAGTACAGCCCTATCAGTTATTTCAAGTACCTGTAAAACTAAATTGAGATTTCTTTCAAGTCGAGTTGCATCTGCTACAATTACTGTAACATCCGGTTGCCCGAATAGAATAAAATCGCGCGCAATCTCTTCATCGGTACTAGTAGAAAGAAGAGAATATGTCCCCGGTAAATCAACTATTTTATAACGATTCTCTCCATACTTAAACCCACCTTCAGCACGGGCTACTGTCTTACCGGGCCAGTTACCTGTATGCTGCCTTAATCCGGTGAGCGCATTAAAAACTGTACTCTTTCCTGTATTAGGATTACCTGCCAAGGCAACTACATAATCTGTATCGTTAAGATCAATTCCTAACTTAACTAAATTGCTCGCATTATGAGCTGCAGGACAGTTTGCACAGTTATTTAATTCTTGTGTCATTTTTATTCAATATAAATATGTTGTGAAATATTTTTTCTTAGAGCTACAACAGTGCCTCTTACTTCATACGCTACCGGATCGCCTCCAAGACCAACAAGGTTGGCTTTAATTTCCGTACCCGGAACAAATCCAAAATCCAAAAGTCTTCTTCTCTGCAAACCTCTAATCGCTTTAGATATCTCTTTAATACGTGAAGATTCGCCTTGATTAAGACAAGAGAGAAGTCGATTAACACCAAATTCTCCCGCCTCATCCTCTCTTGCCATTACAGTTATATTTGATGCAAGCACAGGAGCGAGTATCGATTCATTATTATCCGATTCAAAGCTTATCCTAAGATCATCTTTTTCAAGAATCTTTAGTTTAGCTCCGTGAAATAATTTTTGAGCAATAATCTGTGCATAAGTTTCTTTTGGTTCATCTTCGATATGAGTGATTTCATATACCTTACCAACGACTGCTTCGCTTAAAACTATTCCTTCTTTTATAAGCATCTTACCTGAAGCATCAGGGATAGGGTCACCATGTGGATCTAAAAAAGGATTGCCCAAAGAAGCTGCCAGCTTATGTATATCTTCATCATCAAAATCATGCTCGCGTTTTTCTGCTTCTTTATGCCAATCATTTTCGTGAACACTTGTTTTTTCAGCAAGATAACGCTCATAGAGACGGTGAATACGAATTACTTTTAATGCATAATTTCTTCCCTTTTCTGTAAGGGATATTTTTTCGTGAACTTTAGTGATTAAATTTAATTGAAGAAGTCTCTCAATGAGAGAAGCACTATAGCCCCTTTTAATCTGAAGATTTCCTGCAACACTATCTTGCGTTGCGTCAATCTTTTTAGATTCAAAATCATATAAGTGCTTAAGTGCATCTTCAACTATTATTCTATCTCCCTTTGAGTCACCTTTTCTATACTTTTTCATAAACCCAATTCTGGGAATAAAAAGAAGAAGAACGATTATTGCAATTAATAAGATTATGATTGACATAATAATTTTCTAAGTAGTAACTAAATATCTTTTAATTTTCTGAGTAGTTGTTTTTTCAAATTCCTGCTCACGAACATCTATTTTTTTAATTTGCTTATGTGCAGCAAGCTGACCATTAACTTTAATGATCTCTTCATTAATTTTTGATTCAATAAGATCCTTTGTAATTGGAACATTCAGCCTTCCGGCTAATTCGATAAATGCTTCGGCATCAGCTACTATTTGCACTGCAATTATTTCTCCTTGTTTCTCATCATCTTGCCCAAAAACCATCGATTCTAATATATAAGGACTACGATTTAATAAATCTTCAATTTCTTCAGGAAAAACATTTTTCCCGCTCTTGGAAATGATCACATTCTTCTTTCTTCCATTTATATGAAGAAAAGAGTCTTCATCTATAAATCCGATATCGCCTGTTTTAAACCAACCATCTTCAAATGCTTCTGATGTTAATTTATCATTTTTGTAATAACCCGGCATAACACTCGGACCCTTTACCCAAATCTCGCCTGAACCATTTTCTCCGGGATTGTGAATCTTGACTTCAACTCTGGTAAGAGGTATTCCAGCCGCATTATCCTTAAAGTTATTCAATTGATTTAATGCTACTATCGGAGAAGTTTCGGTTAATCCATATCCTTGGATAAAATTAAAACCAAACTCACGAAGTCCTTTAGCTACTAATGGATCAGGTGCAGCACCACCGGCGATAAACATTCTTACACTTCCACCAAACTTTTCATGTAATTCAGAGAATACTTTTTTCTTTACATCTTTCATTCCTAATTGAGAAAATACATTTGTTAATTTTACCAACGGTGGTACAATTTTAGATTTTACTTTATCTTCATTAATTGATTTTACAATACGTTTAAACATCTTTTCAAACAATAAAGGAACACCAAGTAGAATTGTTGCCTTTACTTTTTGAATATCATCAACTACGGTTTTTAATGAACGTGCATAATAAATAGAAGCACCGCGATATAATGGGCATAACATTCCGCATGTGCATTCATATGTGTGATGAATTGGTAATACAGAGAGGAAACGATCATTGGAATCAATTAAAAGCATACTAACCATATCGACTAAATTAGAAGCGAGATTCTTTTGAGTAAGCATTACACCTTTTGCTCTGCCTAAAGAACCGGAAGTAAAAATAATCTCCGCTAAATCATCCGGATTAATTTTTGGTAAATCGGTTTCATAAGCCGCATCTGCTTTTCTCATCATTTCAACCATATTAAGAAACGACTTATCTTCGAAAGTTTCATCCATGCAAATTAAATGCTTCAGCTTTTTCAACGACCCTTTAGATTCACTTATCATACTTGAGAAAGCACCCGAAAAAACTATAACTTCAGAATCAGATTCGTGAATAATATTAATGATTTCGTTTTGAGTTAAATTCTTATCGATTGGTACTATTACATAATTGAAACACATACTTGTAAGAAAAGTCAAAGACCATTGAACTCTATTCTCACCAATTAAAGCAATATGAGTTCTCTCTTTAACGCCTATTTTTTTTAATGCATTTCCAAATTTCAGGATATTATGTTTAAGCTCTGAAAAAGTCAGACGATTAATCGGAGTATTATTAAGATCTTCCACAGCATGCTTTGACCCAAATTCACGAGCTGAATTAAGTACCATATCCTGAACTGAAATAATATTAGGCACTTTGTTTAATTTGATTTCTCTTTTCATATCACACACATTTATTTAGTTTTTAGTAAATTCTATCAAAATTAATTTTAATAAATTATAAAATTTTTCAACATCATTTATCTTTACACGTTCATCAGGTGAATGAGCACCCTCGATAGTTGGACCGAATGAAAGCATATCTAAACCTGGATATTTACTCCCCAAAATTCCGCATTCTAATCCTGCATGAATGGCTTTAATCTCAGGTAGGCTCTTATAATTAGCCTCATAAACAGACTTAGCTTTTATCAAAGCATCTGAATTCATATTTGGCTTCCAACCCGGATATCCGTCACCAACAATTACTTCGCCGTCTGCAAGCTCAAAAACTGCTTTCACTGATGATGCTACATACTTTTTAGCTGATTCAATTGAACTTCTCTGGCTTGTACCAATTTTAATTTTATCGTTTTCGTAAACTACTGTTGCAAGATTAGTGGATGTTTCCACCAATCCGGGGATATCTTGACTCATGGCTATAACACCGTGCGGCGTTGCAAGAATTACATTCATAATTTTTTTTGTAAATTCATCAGAAAATACTTTTTTCGATTTTTCTTCTACTTGTTTTAAGGAAATAGAAATTTCAGGGTCTTTAGGAGTAAATTCAGCTTTATAATCAAACTTAAATTCTTCTATATGTTTTTTAACTGTTTCAAGATTAGCAGATTCAATAAAGATTTTCAATTCAGCTTCTCTAGCGATAGCATTTCTTTTAGAGCCGCCATTAATAGAGCTAATAGCAATTGGCAAATTATTAAATTTACAAAAAAGACGAGCTAAAATTTTAATGGCATTTGCTCTTCCATCAGAAACATTTAATCCTGAATGTCCCCCCTTTAATCCACCAATTAGGATCTCATATTCTTCAAATCCTTTTGGAGCATCAGAATATTCGCACTTAAAAGTACCTACTGTATCCTGTCCACCTGAACATCCGACATAAAAAGCACCATCTTCCTCTGAGTCTAAATTTAGAAGAATTTTCCCTTTTACAAATCCTTCTTCTAAATTATCAGCACCGGTTAAACCAGTTTCTTCATCTACGGTAAATAATAGTTCAATAGGTCCATGTTCAAAGCTCGTATCATTTGCAATTGCCAAAGCGGCGGCTACACCAATCCCATTGTCAGCCCCTAATGTAGTTCCGTCCGCAGTAATCCAACCCTCCTCCCTAATTAATTTTATAGGGTCTTTCATAAAATCGTGTTCCGTACCTTTATTCATTTCGCAGACCATATCAACATGACCTTGAAGAACGATAGTAGGTTTGTTTTCAAGCCCTTTAGTTGCGGGGACTTCCATGATAATATTGGAAACAGAATCTTCTCGATATACTAATTTATTATCCGTTGCAAATTTTCTTAAATACTCTACTACTTTTTCTTCATGTTTAGATGGACGTGGAATATTGCTTAGTTCTTCAAATCGTTCCCATAATAATTGTGGGTTTAATCCTTCAATGGCTTTTGACATTTTATTTCTCCAATTTTTTTAACTGTGACGAATATTAAGGATATCACCATCCTTAACAATATATTCTTTACCTTCTAATCTCCAGCTTCCTGCTTCTTTACATTTGCTCATCGAGCCATGTAAAATAAAATCATCATAAAAAACTACTTCAGCTCTAATAAATTTATTAAAGAAATCCGTATGAATAACACCGGCAGATTGTTGAGCAGTAAAATTCTTCTTAATAGTCCAAGCTCTGCATTCATCTTCACCGACAGTAAAAAATGCCTGCAACCCAAGGAGCTCGTAGCATGTACGAATTATCCGCGATAAAGAAGATTCCTTAATTCCATAATCGGTCATAAAGGCTTCTCTATCAGCTTCCTCCAGATTAATTAATTCATTTTCGATTTTGGCAAAAAATGGAATAATAACTGCATTTGCTTTGGAATATTTTTCTTGTAAATCATTAATAATAGCATCTACTTCTTCCACGGAATCTTCATCAAAATTAATCGCAATTGCCAATGGCTTAATTGTAAGTAATTGGAATCCAGATAGTACCTTTAATTCATAATCATCAAATTCCATAGTACGAAGAGGTAATTCCTTCTCTACATGTGCATGACATTTTTCTATTAATTGTAATTCTCTTTTTAACTTATCATCCTTTAATTTAAGAATTTCTCTTTTTAGCTTATCTATCCGGCTATCAAGAAAAGTTAAATCGGAAAGAAGAAATTCTACCTCAAGAAAATCGATATCACGAGCAGGATTAATACTTGTCATCGGATGCGAGACAGCATCATTCTTAAAATTTCTTATTATATAAAAAAGTGCATCGTTATTTCTAACACTATTTAAGAATGTAGATGTAATCTTTACTTTATTATCATCGGACATCCTAAGACCCGGGATATCAATTACTTCAACTGTGGCATTCACCTGTTTTTTGGGATTAAACAATTTTGAAAGATTGTCTAACCGAATATCAGGAACTTTAACCATTTCGATCGATTGTTCATCTTTTACTGTCGAAAGGTCTAATTCTAAACCAGCCAATGTTGAGAATAGTGTTGTCTTGCCTGAATATTGTAAACCTACTAATCCTATTTGCATATAAATTCTTTTTTAGTTAATAAATAATTAATAAATATATCTAAATAAAGCGTAACTTAGGCGACTATTTGAGTATGAAGCGCAATTTCTTCTAGAATCGAACTTACCTTTAGACATTTAGCTAATTCACCTGAAAATACCATCGCCCTCCCCTTAACGTGCACTTCAAATGCGAAGTTGCGTGCAGTTTCATACGGGCAATTAATTGCTTTTATTAACTGCTCAATCACTTCATCAAAAGTATGCCATTCATCATTAAATAAAATGACTCTGTATGGAGTAAGAGTATCAGTAGAATCTTCATTAATTTCGGATTCGTACTTGCCCGGTTCTAATTGCATTCTAATAATTTTTTCCATCATAATCCAAATTTATGAAATTGAAGCACAAAAATAAATTTTAGTATATTACAGAAATAGAATATAAGCAAAATGGAGGTTTAATGAAGTTAGTTGTTTGTGTAAGTTATGTCCCTGATACAGCTTCTAAAATCAATGTTTCCTTAGATGGGAAAACAATTGAACAGGCAGGTGTAACATATATATTAAATCCGTATGATGAATTTGCAATTGAAGAGGCATTAAAATTAAAAGAAAAATTTGGCGGTGAAGTTGATATTATTAGTCTTGGTGGCGATAAGAATAAAGAATCGATTCAGAAAGCTCTCGCTATGGGTGCTGATAATGGAATTTTATTAAAAGATGATTCTTATAGAGATTCAGTGGCAATCGCTTTCGGTCTTGCAGAAGAAATAAAAACATTAAATGCTGATGTTGTACTTTTCGGAAAACAGTCAGTTGATTATGATAATGGCATTATTGGGCAGTTGACTGCCGAATTACTTGGTTTTAATTGTGTTTCAGTTGTAACGAAATTAGATATTACAGATAATAAAGTAACTGCTGAAAGAGAAATCGAAGGTGGTAAAGAAATTGTATCAACTTCTTTACCTGTTGTAATTACAGGTCAGAAGGGGTTGAACGAGCCTAGATACGCTTCATTAAAAGGTATCATGGCGGCTAAGAAAAAAGTAATTACTGAAAAAACTCCTGTACAGTTTGAAAGCAAAGTTTTGATTGATGGATTCACAAAACCGGCATCAAAGCAGGCAGGGAAAATTATTGGGACTGACGCTTCAGCGGCTGCTGAATTAGTCCGTTTACTTAAAGATGAAGCAAAGGTTATATAGGAGATAATATGGAAAATAAAATTTTAGTTTTTTTAGAACAGCGTAATGGATTTATTAAAAAATCATCCTTTGAAATTGCATCTTATGCATCTGCATTATCTCAAAAATTAAATGCTACCGTAGAAGCCCTAACAATTGGTAAGGAGATAACTAACTTACAAGAAGTCGGCAATTATGGTATCTCAAAAGTTTATTTTTATAAAAACCCTGAATTGGAATTATACTCATCTTCTGCTTATAAAAAGATAGTTAGTAATCATATAAAAGAAAACGAAAATAATTTAGTACTTTTTTCTAATACTGCTATGGGCAAAGAATTAAGTCCTTTGGTTGCAGTAATAAATCAGGGTGCTCTATCCGTAGATTGCACAAAACTTGATGTAGAGAATGACAGTGTAAAAGTTATTCGTCCAGTTTATGCAGGAAAAGCTTTTATGACGGCAGAACTTAAAGGGAATGTAAACGTTATATCAATTAGACCGAATACTTTCCCTGCGAATAAAACATCGGAATTAAATTCTGAGATTATTGAAAAATATATTGAAGATTTAGATTTATCCGTAAGAGTTACGGAAGTAGTAAAATCTGATTCTAAACTTGATGTAACAGAAGCAGATATAATTGTATCGGGTGGAAGAGGTCTAAAAGCACCAGAGAATTTTAAGTTAGTAGAAGAGTTATCACAACTACTTGGAGCGGCAACAGGTGCTTCAAGAGCGGTAGTTGATGCAGGCTGGAGACCTCATGGTGAGCAAGTAGGTCAAACCGGAAAAACTGTCTCTCCGAATCTATATATTGCTTTAGGAATATCCGGAGCAATTCAACATCTCGCAGGAATGCGTTCATCAAAATATATCGTTGCTATAAATAAAGATAAAGATGCACCAATTTTTCAAATTGCCGACTATGGAATAGTAGCAGATTTATTTGATGTTGTTCCTGAACTTATTAATGAATTAAAGAAGATTAGAGGAAATGAATAAAGTACAAGTAGAAATTTTAGGTTTATCAGCAAGCCCTTCTGCCGGGGGGGCTTATGCTCTATTATTAAAAGAGACTTATGGGCTTCGCCGTCTTCCTATTATCATTGGCTCTTTTGAAGCTCAATCTATCGCATTGGAATTGGAGGGCATTAAGCCGCCTCGTCCATTGACCCACGATTTAGTAAAAAGTCTTTTTGATAATCTTGGTGCAGTAGTGATAGAAATTTTAATAAATGAATTAAGAGAAAATACTTTTTACGCAAGGATAAAGTTCGAAGCATCAACTATGACCAATGAAATTGATGCTCGTCCAAGTGATGCTATTGCAATCGCAGTTAGAACTGGTGCTTCAATTTATGTGGCTGAAGATGTAATGAGAATAGCTGCATTTGTTCCCTCAAGTGATGATAAAGATGAAGAAACTGAGGATGAGTCTTTTAAAGACGAAGAAGACGAACCAACTTTTCCCAAACAAAAAGGGGAAACTAAAGTGGCTACTCTTCAAGATCAGCTTAGAGAAGCTATCGATAAAGAAGACTATGAACGTGCCGCTAAGTTAAGAGATGAAATAAATAAATATACCGGTAGCTCTAATTAAATACTATTTTCCCTATTTCACACTCGAGACATCTGTTTTTAGAACAATAGCCACGGAATAGTTCAATCATTCCTTGGCTAATAATTGTTCTTTTAGATTCTTCTAAAATTCCTAATGCACTTGCCATATCCGCAATGAGACTATTATCAGATTTCTGATTATAAAATTCATAAATTTTTAATATTTTTTTTGCCGCTTTTTCATTTCCAAATACTTCAAAATATACTGAGAAATATGGGAGAATAACATTAACTATTATTTCATCGGAACGAGATATACCCACAAAATATTTTATTTGAGTATTTGCTCTTTGATCGAAAACATAATGGCTTTGCCAGAAACCATCTGATTTGATTACAAATAATGATCTTAACGAATTTATTAATACTGTAAGATTTCTAATCTCAATTATTTTTTTTGCAATTACAGGAATTAAATTTTCATGCATAATTGAATTAAGAATTTTAGCCCCGGCTGTAATTCTGATCGTAGGGAAGTTTTGTGGGCGAAGACGGAAAAAATTCCATTTCTCTTTTTCCATAAAAGCACCATCATAAAATATTTTAACCGAATCCCAGATAATATCTAGTCTTTCTAAATATTTTTTAGTTTCTTCTTCTTTTAACTTTTCTATATCAGGAATTAAGCCACTGATATGAAAAAGAATCGCTTCAAATTTATCTACCGTGATACCATCAATATCCAATTTATTCAAATAATTAATTTTTGCTAACCGCGATAGCTCGAGCATTTGAGTTTTATTTTTTGAGTATCCTAATGCCTCGAAAACTTGCTCATATAAAATTTGTTTCCAAATATTTTTGTCCTGAAAATCTATATTGGTAAAATTTCTTTCGTGGAATTTCTCTGATAAATCATATGTAATTACAGGTTCACTTAAATGAAATTCATTGATATATTTAAGTTCTTTTAATCGCTCATAAATCTTAGTACATTTTTTTTCAAACCGTTCTAAACCTAGTTGAGCTAAAAATTTATTCTTAATTTCTAAACTACAAGTGTGATGATAATCGCAACATTTAATAGCGTATCCTTTCCCAGTATCATTAATTTCCATTGTGGGAATAGTAGATTCATCTTTTATAAAATCTAATAAGCAAACAGTTGGGATCTTTCTTCCATCTTTATTATAAACGTGGTGATAATGATTTTTATTGGAGAGAGCTAAATGAAGAATAACTTTATTATATCTTGAATCGATGTTATGTCCATGATTTTTCCAGTCATTATAATCAGGATCAATTTCGACATCACCAACAAAAGTAATATTGCCAATTCGTATTCGAGCGTTTTTGAAATCAGGTCCGGGCAAGTCATCGCACCTAAAACCAGGATCTAAGACAGAGATTTCCTCCCCATCAATGGTCTTAAAAACATCTTTGTATTCTTGCCTCGTCCAAACTTCGTAAAGTTCTTTTTCAGAAGCAGAATGCATGTTTGCCCCCTATCTAAGATATATAATTAAAAATAATACATTCTAATTTTAATTGCTACTAATTATTAATCTTTTCAATAGATTTATTAAAATCGGAAAGCTGCATTTTTACTTTATTGATAAACTCACGAGAGCTATCAACATAGATTAAACCTCTGCTAATATTAATCAGAAAGCGGTTATTGCCGGAATTATTAAAAGTAGAAACAACATCTTCTAAACTACCTCCTTGCGCCCCGACACCTGGCAAAAGAATAGGTAAATCTTCAAATCTACTTATGTTTTCTTTAAGTTCCTCTAACTTAGTCGCCCCGAAAACAAGTCCCAGATTTTTATTTGTATTCCATAATTTAACTTTTTCAATTACTTCCTGATAGAGTAAGTTGCCATTTGCCAATTCGAGTTTTTCAAAATCAATAGCCCCCTTATTAGAAGTAAGTGCTAATATAAAACAAAGTCGATCAACATAATTTAGAAAAGGAGAAAGAGAATCATTTCCCATATATGGATGTAGAGTAATGGAATCAAAATTCAACAAATCAAAGACTGCTTTAGCGTACATCTCTGAAGTATTACCGATATCTCCCCTTTTAGCATCTGCTATTGTAAAAATATTTTCAGGAATACATTTTCTTGTCTCTTCAAGAAGTTCATATCCTTTTGCTCCTTCCTGTTCGTAGAATGCGAAATTAATTTTGTATGCAGCAGCACATTCATAAGTACTTTCAATAATCATTTTATTAAAAACCGAAATCGGGGATTTCTCTGATTTTAAAAATTCCGGAATTTTATTTATATCAGTATCTAAACCAATGCAGATATGATAATTTTTTTTAAATGCGGTAGCTAATTTCTCTTTTGAGTTCATATTATGTGTGTGATTTCCTATTTCTATAAATATTTGAAATAATTCCCACAAAAACCATATTAATAAGGAGGGAACTACCTCCATAACTAACAAAGGGAAGTGGTAATCCAATTACCGGTGTGATTCCGAGATTCATTCCAATATTAATAGCAAAGTGAGAAAAAAATAGTGACAAAGCCCCTATAATTAATAAACTGGAATATCTATCTTTTGCGAATGATGAAAGAGTTAGGAGTCTCATAAAGAAAGTTAAGAATAATACAACTATAAAAATACTTCCAAGGAAACCGAATTCTTCTCCAACAACACTATAAATAAAATCAGTCCATTGTGCCGGAATAAAACGGAGCTGTGTTTGATTACCTTGAAGAAAGCCTTTGCCAAATAAACCTCCCGAGCCTATTGCTACTTTAGCTTGTATTGCATTATATCCCGAGCCAAGTGGATCTGCGTTAGGATCAAGGAATGATGCGATTCTCCTTTGCTGATGTGGCTTTAAATACTTAATTACAAAATCGACTAAGAAACCGGCTGATAGATTAATTACAAAAATAGTTATGCTATTAAATAAATCTCTTTTAAATAGCACTAATGAGACTAACACCGCAATGATTGTAACAATAAATGGGAGGGTCCCAAAAATAGAAGAGATGGCAACTACTCCCGGGGATAAAACAACAAACATTGCGAATAAACTAATTCCGCTCCAAAACAATAATGAAATTGTAATTATTCCGAATACAATTGCTGTTCCCATATCAGGTTCTAATAAAACTAATGCAACAGGTAGAAACCCTATAAATAATGCAATACCAATATCCTTCACATTATTTATATCATCTTTTTTATCAGTAAGCCAATGTGAAAGCATAAGGATGGTACCTATTTTAGCAATCTCTGACGGTTGGAAACCGATAGGTCCAAAATCCATCCAGCTCTTTGCGCCATAAACGGTTTTTCCTGCAACAAGTACGACTAAAAGTAAAAATATTGAAAAAATATACGAAGGGAGTGCAGCCGTTCTTAAGTATTGTGATGGTAAAAAATAAATAACAAAAAATACAAACAAAGAAATTATTAAAGCAGCAAATTGTCTTTGGAAATTACCGCTTGCCACAGGATGATTGACTGTAGAACTATAAATAGCCATAAGCCCAAAAATAATTAAGAACATTACAGGAACGAATACTACTAAATCAAATCTATCTTGAAGCTTATAATTAATTTGCATTAGCGGCAACTTTTTTATTTTTAACTAAATATGCTTTCATGATATCTCTAGCGATTGGTGCTGCATGAGTGCTGCCAAATCCGGCATTTTCCACGATTACTGCAATTGCAATTTTAGGATTGTCATAAGGAGCAAAGCCAACAAAAATTGCATGGTCATTGCCATGTGGATTTTGAGCTGTTCCAGTTTTTCCGGCAATTGTAAATTCAGGCGTTCTTATATTGCCTGCTGTTCCGACACCATTTACTACCCTAAACATTGCATCTCTTACAATATCAAATGAATGTTTACTAATACCTAAATCGAAATATTCAGGTTTTGCTTCAAGATATTCATTTGTTAGATTTTTGATAAATCCTTTAATAAAATGTGGTTTAGCTGATTTACCATTATTTGCTAGTAAAGCTACATATTGAGCTAATTGAATTGGTGTAACACTTAATTCACCTTGACCAATTCCAAGACTTATTAATATACCTTTTGGATATCTGTCCTTACCAAAAACTCTATCGTAATATTTTTGATCAGGTACTAAACCGGAATTTTCTTCTGTAATATCAACTCCTGTCTTATGACCGAATCCAAACATCCTGGAATATTTAGCCCATCTTTCCAATCCAATTTTTAATATCAACGAATAGTAAAAAGTATTGCAAGATTTTTCAATTGATGTTTTTACATCCACCGAGCCATGAACGTGAAGACATTTGAAAAAACGGTTACCGAACTGGAATCCTCCACCGCAATTAATCCTATAATTAGTATCAATAATTCCCTCTTCCAATGCTGTTATTGCTGCCAACATTTTATAAGTTGAACCGGGTGAATAAATCGACATTGTGGCACGATTAAATAATGGTTTTTCAGGATCATTATTTAAATCCCTCCAAATTTTATTTGAAGTAACAGATGCAAAATCAGCAAGGTTATATCCGGGTGAACTTAAGAAAGCAATTATTTCTCCTGTAGATGGCTCAATTGCTACAACAGAACCACGCTTACCTACAAATAAACTTTCCGCCATAACTTGAGCATCTTTATCAATCGATAGAATTAAATCATATCCTTTTTCCGCAGGTTTATCCGTCTCTCCATTTTTATATCTGCCAATGGTTTTTTGTTTTGAATCAACAAGAACATATTTAATTCCTTTCGTTCCTCTTATGTATTCTTCGTAAGTTTTTTCAATTCCATTAAATCCAATATTATCACCCATCTCATATTCACCTTTTCTCTTACGCAACATATCGGCTGAGATTTCTTTTGTATAGCCAAACATATGACTTCCATTAACTCCAAATGAATAATCTCGTTGGGTTTCCATTATATAATCTATACCCGGTAAATTTGCCTGATTTTCTTCGTACCATGCAATTACCTTGAAACTTGCATCTTTCAAAATTCTTCTCGGAATAAATTTTGAATATTGGCGAGTGTCTTTAAGTACTTTACTTATATAACCATCAGAGAAACCAAGCATCGATTCAACATAGCCATTTAACTTGGTATCATAATCGGCTGGAGTTAAACGTAACGTAAACGATGGTTTATTACCTACTAGTACATTATGACTCCGATCAAAAAATATTCCGCGAGGTGCGGTTTGATAAACGGGTTTAACACTATTATCATCTGATTTTTCTGAGTACTTTGATTGTTCCACAATCTGCATACTGAAAAGCTGAATACCAACTATAAAACTAAATCCAATAATTATTATCAATAATAAATTTTTTCTAAAATATGAACCAAAAAATGAATCATTCATCCTAATCTCTTTTCGAAATAAATAGATAAAAAAGTGTCCCAATAATGGAAGTGTAAACAGTAGGCAATAATCCTTCGAATATTATAAGGGAGAGAAATGAAAGACCCGGATTATTGGAAGAAAGAGAAGCATATAAGAAAGAATAAACAAATGTTGCTGCAAAAAGATAAACAATAAACCAAAATGAACGAGTATAAATATCGGACTTATTTTCACCATAAAAATATCCTGTAATAAATCCGGCTGTTGATAAAGCTAAAACACCACCGCCTAATAATCCACCTGAAATAATATCGAAAAATAATCCTATTAGTGCTCCCGCAATAGTCCCAAATATTTGACCATTCAAGAGTGTAAAATAAACTAATGGCAGTATCGGTAGAAAGGGGACTATATTTTCAATTGCAATAAATGGAATAACTATCAACTGTATAATTATTAATATCAAGCTAAAAATAATTGTTTTAAGAAAAGCAATTTTTATCAATTATTACTCCTCTTTAGCTTGTTTTTTATTTGCATAGCTTGAATATTAGAGAGATACCGAACAATGAATAAATTTTCAGCACCATCGATATCTGCAGACGATTTAACTGAAATATTATGAAGCAGACCCAGTGCATTAGCTTTCTTTTCTAGTACAATTCCAACAGGAACTGCCGGTGGAAATAATGTGCTGAAATCAGATGTTTCAATTTGATCTCCCGGTAGAACATCATAAGTCGTTGGAATATTTTTTATAATTAGTTCTTTCCCATCCCAATCCATGATACCATCAACATTAGTTCTTTGAATTGTTACAGCTATACTGAGAGTAGAATTTTTTAATGTTTTGACAACGGAAAATTCTGAAGTTACTTCCGAGATAATTCCCACCAAACCTTTTTCATCAATTACCGGCATACCGCTCTTAATACTATCGTTACTGCCTTTATTTAATAAATAAGTACCTTGAGTTCTACTAACAAGCTTAGATACAATATTAACGGGAATAAGATCAAATTTCGATGTATCAGTTAAATTTAAGAGGTCTTTTAATTTTTTATTCTCGAATCCGTTTTGCCTCAATAAATTCACTTGCATCATTAATTTGGCGTTTTGATATTTTAAAGCATTTATTTCTTTATCACTTTTGAAAAAATTGATTACCTGATCAAGAGAATAATTAACTATTGCAAAATTGGTTAATCCGAGAATTTTGACTTGGCGAAGCTTGGGATGGTCATTAAATTTTATTAAAAAAATACTAATAATAGCAATTGATAAATAGACGAAGTAATTTTTATAATTCGCAATATATCGTAATATAGATTTAAGCATTAGTAACTTCTTTTACGGATAAATACCTTTGAATATTTGCTTAGGTTTTCGATACACTTACCAGTTCCCCTTACAACAGCAGTTAAAGGATCATCAGCAACGTGAACCGGTAAATTGGTTTCCATTCTAATTCTTTCATCAAGACCTTTTAATAGAGCACCGCCACCGGATAGAATTATACCACGATCAAGAATATCTGCAGATAATTCCGGAGGTGTTCTTTCTAATGTTTGTTTTACAGTATCTACAATTTGAGAAACATTTTCATTTAATGCCTCCCTTATTTCAACAGAACCTACTTCAGTAGTTTTTGGAATACCGCCTATTAAGTCTCTTCCTTTGACTTGTATTGTAATCTCTTCTTTAAGGGGAACAGCTGATCCTACTTCACATTTAATAGATTCAGCAGTTCTTTCACCAATCAATAAACTATGTGATTTTTTAAAATATTGCATAATCGCATTATTCATTTCATCACCGGCAATTCTAATCGATTCTTCTGTTACTATTCCTGCTAAGGCTATTACGGCAATTTCAGTAGTACCGCCACCGATATCGATTATCATATTACCCACAGCCGCTTCGACATCAATACCAACGCCAATAGCGGCTGCCATTGGCTCGGCAATCAAATGTACTTCCTTTGCCCCTGCATGTTCAGCGGCATCTCTTACGGCGCGTTTTTCTACTTCTGTAACGCCACTTGGAACCGCAATAACAATTCTTTTAGATGTAAACCCATTTGGAGTAACTTTTCTAATAAACGCTCTAATCATTCCTTCGGCAATTTCAAAATCAGTAATCACGCCGTCACGCATTGGTCTAGTAACTCTTATTTCTCTATGTTCACGACCCTGCATCTCTTTAGCTTTATTGCCAAGTTCAATAATTTTTTTTGTATTCCTATCGAATGCCACTATTGATGGTTCATTCAATACAATACCTTTACCTTTTATATATATTAAAGTATTCGCTGTCCCTAGATCGATTGCTACATCAGTTGAAAAAAAATCAAAAATTCCCATGTTCCCTCTAATGTTTAAAATTTCTTATACTTGAAAAAACCATTGCAATATCATGTTTATCAGCCGCATCAATTACTTCATTGTCACGTACAGAACCGCCGGGCTGAATAACCGCTTTAATTCCATTAACAGCAATTTCATCTAAACCATCTGCAAAAGGGAAAAATGCATCTGAGGCAGCCACAGCTCCATTCAAATCATGTCCAAATTGTTTGGCTTTTGAAGCTGCAATCTTTGCCGAATCGATTCTGGACATCTGCCCCGCTCCCACTCCAATTGCTTTTTTATCCTTTACATAAACTATTGCATTAGATTTTGTATGCTTACAAACAACCCAGGCAAAAAGAATATCCTCTAATTCCGAATCTGAATAATTTCTTTTTGTTACTAATTTAAGTTCTTCTTTTGAAATTTTTGAAGAATCTTTTGATTGAGTAATTAAACCGCCGGGGACGGATTTATATGTAATTTTTTCGTCCAGACTTTTAATTATCTTTACGATTCTTCTATTCTTTTTTGATTTAAGAATTTCTAATGCTGCTTCTGAAAAAGCCGGAGCTACTACAATCTCTAAAAAGATTTCATTTAGTTTGTTTGCGAGTTCTTCTTTTACTTCTCCATTGAAAGCAACTATACCACCAAAAGCAGAAACAGGATCGCATGAAAGTGCTTTTTCATAAGCATCTATTAAAGATGATGATGTTGCAGCTCCACATGGATTTGTATGTTTAATAATCACTGCTGAATTATCATTTAAATCATTTACCAATTCCACAGCTGCTGCGAGATCAATAATATTATTATATGAAATCTCTTTTCCATGAAGAATCTCAAAATAATCAAAGAATGAACCGTAAAGAGAAGCTTCTTGATGAGGATTTTCGCCATATCTCATTGATGAAGCAAATTTCAAATTGATTCTTAAATCTTTCTTTTCCAATTTGTAATTATCTTCAAAGAAATTTGCAATTAATGTATCATAAAAAGAGGTATATGCAAATGCATCAGCAGCAAGTTGTATTTTTGTTTCAATACTTATCTTGCCCGCTTCCAATTCATTTAAGAAAGAGCTATACTGACTCGGATTAGTTAATATTGAGACAAATTTATAATTCTTTGATGCTGCTCTTATTAAACTCGGTCCGCCTATATCAATATTCTCAATTTTTTCTTCGAGTAAAATATCTGTTCGATTAACAATTTGCGGAAACGGATATAGATTCACACACACAATATCAATCGGAAGAATATCATTTTCTTTTGCTTGTTCAAGATCATTATCATTATCACGGCGTATTAAAATCCCGCCAAAGATTTTTGGGTTAAGTGTTTTTACTCTGCCGGCGAAGATTTCAGGAAATGATGTAAAATCACTTATTTCAATGCAACGAACTGAATTATCTAAAAGGAGTTTTGCTGTTTTGCCGGTTGCTAAAATTTCATAGTTGTTTTTGGATAGGGCTTCTGCTAATTCTACAATTCCTGTTTTATCTGATACACTCATTAAAGCAAATTTTTTCAATCTATTCTCCATTTAATGTACCAATCTCAACTCTATTATTATTAATAAATATTCTCTTATCTGCAAAACAACTAACAACGTAAGGAAGAAGCTCATGTTCTATCTCCAGCACTCTTGAAGCAATCTCTTCGGGAGATTTAACATTCGTAATATCCACAACTCTTTGAGCTATTATTTTCCCTTCGTCATAATTCTTATTTACAAAATGAACTGTTGCTCCGGATATCATTGCTGAAGAATCAAAAACTGCTTTATGTACATTCATTCCATACATTCCTTTCCCACCAAAAGATGGAAGAAGAGCAGGATGGATATTTATTATCTTATTTTCAAAACTCTCAACCATTGATTCAGGAAGCATCTTTAAATATCCTGCCAATACAATAAGATCAATTTCTTTTGATATCAATGTTTCTGTTATTTCATTGGAGGATAAGGAATCAGGAAAATGTTTATCACCTACAATAAATGTACTTATTCCTAAACCCTTTGAGTACGAAATAGCTAGGCAATCGGACTTATTACTAACCACTGCCAGAACCCTAGCTTTTTGAGAGTCGATCTTATTAATCAAAGATTTTAAATTAGACCCTCTGCCCGATACAAAAACTGCTATTTTTAACATTTTTCTGGTTGGGAAAATTATCGAAATGACACTTAATAATCAATTAAAAGAGCGGCTAAAGTATTATTTTCTAATAATTTATCGGTTTTTAAGTTTTCTTTTAATATAATTTATTTGAGATTGTATTTTTTCTTTAAAGTCATAATTATTTAAGTCTTCTGCTTCACCCAAAAATTTATTTGCTAGTTTATCTTCCTTTACAATATAATTTGCCCTTGCAATCAAGTATTTTGAATATGGTTGAACCCATTTTTCATAAGTGTAATCGTGTGAAGAAACCATTTCAGCAAAAGAAACTGCCTCAGGTAGATTTTTCAAATTAATAGATGATTCCGATAATAAAACTAGGCCCACTCCTCTTAAATCATTTTCTTTAATATTTTTAATCTCGGTGGAAAGTGAATCAAATACAATACTATACTTGCCACTTTCAAAATAATTATTCATTTTAAAAATAAAAAGAGCATCCTCCGAAAATCCATTTTCTTCATATTTTTCTGCACGATTTTTAGCATAAGAATCTTCAAATAGATCAAGGTTGCCCGACTTAGCATCGCTCAAATACTTTTTACTCTCTTCCTTATTTCCAAGGATTGCATAAGCTAAGGCAATCTTAAAATTTGCCATCCCAACAAAATCAAAATCTTTTGATTTTTCTAAAAATATTTTAAATTCATTAATACTTTTTTGGAATTGGTTTTTTGAGAAATGAATTTCACCAAGTCGGAATCTTGCCAATGAATTGATAACTGAAAGTTTCTTATTATCAATACGTAATATTTTATTTAGTTCAGATTCTGCTTTACCAAGTTCTTTATCCCTAATTAAAGTTAGTGCCTTTTGATATAAGAATAGAGTATTTTTAGGATATTTTGAAAGAAGCTCATTTAGATAAACAGTAGCAGAATCATAATCTGCGAGATATTCAGTATAAATCCTTGATAAATGATAAGTTGTTTCTATTTTGTTGAGTTTCCCCTTCTTGTATGAAGCAAGCAAATACTTTAGACCTCGATTTGGGTCTGAAGAAAGTCCGGTAAGATTTATTGCCCATCTAAACATTCCGGGTATATAAGTTAGCGAATAATCAAAAACTCCAATACCTCCATAAGCATCATAAAATTCAGGATTGATATCAATTGCTTCTTCAAAGGAATTTCTTGCATTCTTTGCTTCCCAAAAAGCATCTAATGCCGAATCGTTCATTGCGAATGCTAAAGCTCTTAAAGTCCTTAGATTACCAAGATAATAGAGCATCAATTCGTCATTTTTATCTTTATCCAATGCTTTTTTAATTCTTTCTAATGCCATATCAGAATATTTTAAGAAAATGAGATATTCACCCGGATCTTTAGAGCCGAGATAAATCCAGATATGCAATTGAGCAACATGATAAAAGCCTAATGGAGACTCAGGAGCTAATTCGATTGCTTTATGAAATGATTGTTCTGCGTTAGTAAAATCTAAATTATATGCAGAGTTTATTCCTTTGCTCAATAAGCCATTAATATTACCTTGAGCAAAAAGTCCCGAAAAAATAAATACAAAAAAAACAATCTTCTTAATCACTTGTTTTGTCCTTATTAGAGTATTCCTTTGCGGCATTTATAAATTCACGAAATAACGGATGAGCATTTGTAGCTCTCGACTTCAATTCAGGGTGAAATTGGCAGCCAACAAACCATGGATGATTTTCTAATTCAACCATTTCAACTAACTTTTCGTCAGGTGAAAGCCCGCTTATTACTAATCCATTTTTTTCTAATACTTCTCTAAAATCATTATTAACTTCAAAACGATGACGATGCCGTTCAGAAATTTTCCCTTTTTTATATGCATCGAAAGCTTTTGTCTTCTTTTTAAGAATACAAGGATAAGCACCAAGACGCATAGAGCCGCCTTTTACTTTTACGCTAAGCTGTTCCGGCATTATATGAATTACATTATTCTTGTTTGATTCTATAAATTCGGCACTATTAGCACCTTCAATACCAGCAACATTACGAGCATATTCAATTACTGCACATTGTAATCCAAGGCATATACCAAAAAATGGTATATTATTTTCTCGCGCATATTTGATAGCGGCTATCTTTCCTTCAATTCCTCTTTCACCAAATCCACCGGGAATCAAAATTCCATGGAAACCTTTAAATAAATTATGAGCACCTTTTGCTTCGACCACTTCTGCACTTATAAATTCAGAGATTACCTTTACGCTATTTTCAGAACCTGCATGAACGAATGACTCTGAAATACTTTTATATGCATCTTTATTTTCAATATACTTTCCACAGATAGCAATTCTTACCTCCCCAACAGGAGACTTAATTGCATCTACAAAATTTTTCCAGTCGTCAAGATTCAATTTGAGTTCAGGCAACTTTAATTTAGCAAGCACTAAGCGATCCAAATTCTGTTTGTTGAGAACTAAAGGCACTTCATAAATTGTTGAACAATCATAAACGGAAATAACTTCTTCTTTATCTACATTACAAAAAAGAGCAATTTTTTCT
>JALNXG010000015.1 GCA_023230485.1 Melioribacteraceae bacterium | reverse complement strand
GCGTAAACTATGTATTTCATCTAAATATCCATCATTTATGGATACAAACCGATTTAAGTCGGTTGATGCATCTGTACTTTCTGTATATGCCAACTGTTGACTTCCTACTATTTCTATGTCTGAAGATATTGAACTATTCTCAAATGAGCTTTTAGTCACTAACTCACAATATTCGATTAAATAATTAATGTCTGGCGCAACTGCAGGTGTATAGGCAACAAATATTTTTATCGGTTCAGTCGTTTTTATTGATGTAATACTATTATTACTATTTATTTTTTCTGACTTTACATTAGAAGGTCCTTCTAATTTACATTCATTCTTGGCAAACACTGCTCTATCTATTTCTTCTATTAAATGAATCCCATCTCCTAACCATTCTATTCTATAAAGACATTCTCCATGCCAGATACGAAAATCATATTCTCTATCTTTTCCAATTATTAATATTATTCCACCTTCCTTGATATCACCCCAATAACCAACAATACCGTTAAATTTTTTCGCTGATTCCTCTTTAATTTCAAACTCAAATTCATTCTCAAATATTTTTAAACTTCCAATCATCCCTTTTGTAAATGAAATTTCGGTTTTTAGTTTTCCTGCTTCCCATCTTTTTATTTCCTCCTTTGATTTGAATCTATCGAATTTTTTCTGTACTTCACTCGAAAAAACATAGCTATCTGTTTTGTCTTCAAACACTTGAGTTTGAGATTTGATTGTTACTGTCAAAAATAGTGCAAGAATAATGGTAGAAAATAGATTTTTCATAAATCATCCTTTTTTATTTTGTAGTCAGTTAATAGTGATTTATCCATAGGCCGATAGGTACCTAAGTTATAGTGATAAACCATACTTATCATTGCGACTAAACCAATTTGTGGATTTATAAAGTAGTAGATATCATCTCTGAAAAGTGGTTTGAGATCGAGGAAAACCATTTTAAACACAAAACATCTGAAATCACCTGCTGGTGTTGATATTAATGAATCAGTTGATACTAGTTCATAAGTTGTCATTAATCCATCTAACTCACCATACATATCTCCGACTGTTGCATAATAAAATTTATGTGCTTTATATTCTTTTCCTATTCCATATTTAGTTGTAAAGATTAATTCGTCATCAGAAGTAATAAGCGAATCGTATTTTTCTTTTCCGAAGTAATAAATCCCTTCTTTTCCCTGATAAATTAATTTACTTCCTTGAAACAATTCTGGGGTGTTGTTAAGTGAAGGTTTCAAATCCTCACCACAAGTAAATAATTTATATGCCGTTACTTTTTTACCTTTAGAATTCACTTCCATCTTTCCATCGATTATAAATCCGCTTATAAAGATAGATGTATGCCCGTAACTACTATCACTATTGCTGTAATAATATCTTTTATATAACCAGTGATTACCAACATTCAGCGGAATTAATGAATCAATTATAGATTGTTCATTTTTAGGCTCTACAATATTATTTTTTTCGTGGCAGCTATTTAAAAAATAAGCAAAAGAGATTACCATAAAAATGGTAAGTATGTTTTTTAGAGGAGAGTAGAATTTCGAATTAACCAAATAATCCCTTATAATCATAACATTTACCTTAAATATATTGTAATAAACCTATAATAAATTATAATCAATTAACAAGCTATAAAGAGAGACGACAAAAGCAATACCAATATTTTTGCATTACTTTTTATATAGATTGCCATTGATATAATAAAAAAAAAGAGCTAAATTTTTGGTTAAGCATTTTTACTACAAATTTGATTCAGAAAAATCCATTATTTAATCAAAATCATTTTCTTCACTTGAGAAATACTAATTGTTTTGATTCTGTAGAAATATATTCCGGTCGCTACAGTACTGCCAAACGAATCTTTTCCATTCCAAGTAACTCTTTGCCTTCCGGCACTTTGATAGCCTTCCACTAATACATTGACTAACTGTCCCAACGAATTATATACCTCAAGTTTAACATTTCCTTCCTTTGGAAGGTTGTATTCAATAGTTGTAGCAGGATTAAACGGATTCGGGTAGTTCTGTAATAACTCAAATGAAGTCGGAGTTTCATTAATATTTTCCCTTTCTACTTTCACCGGAAAATCTGATTGATGTTCTAAAATATAATTTGCATAATATCTTAAAGTATCTATTGCCTGAAGATAACTTGTGCCTTCTTTTCCGCCTGCGACTATTTGTGCAATTATTATAGATACTCTTTCACCGGGAAATATGAAGTCATTTAATTTTGCCGATAAACCAAGATTTCTATTCCCCGGAGAAAACGCAGTTCCATCCAACCATCCGCTATGATTAACCGGATCTCCGGATAATGGAAAAGAAGTTTCTCCTCCCCCGTATTGAGCAGGAGTTTTGCAGCGTGATCCATCCTTTAATTTCCCCTGCATTAAATTATATAGATGTAGCGCACCTAAATAACTCCCCATTTCAGGGAAATTGTATTTTGAATCCCCATTAACAAAAAAATTGAATGCAATCTCTTTTTTTTCCATTATCTGATATCCTAAAACATACGGATTATTTCCAACAGATTGGTCATTTGCTTTTGAATTGTAACAATATGCTAATTGACGCGTGGAATCAGAACCCACAAGATCATCACCGGGATCACCAATATCCGGATCCGAAAAGAAACCGCAATATAAATCTGATATTCTTTCATTACCATTATTTGTAATAGTATATTTTCTAAATATTGTGTTTTCCAAAACAGGGTGGTTAGTATAATTCCAAATTGTTACATCTATATCGATATTTAACTGATTGCTGCCAAAAGTTTTATTAATTTGTTCAGCATTTGAATCATTCATCTTATACCAAATAGTTTGAGCTGCCCCTTTTATTCCGGGGATATCGATTTTTGGGTCATATATAAAATTAGTATCTAAATCTACGAAAGGAGCACCATTTCCATAATCCCAATTATTCCAAGCTGATTCATATTTTGATCTTATCTCTTCTTCGGTCCCTTCACCATCATTTATTTCAGTGGTTAAATCTCCATTTTTATAATCTCTCCTTACTCTAAGAATATCTATTGCATTTACCATACCCGATTTAAATGTATTTCCGACAACTCTAATTTCTCCATTAATCTTTCCGCCAATAACCAATCCCGACCACCAGATACCTTTATAAGGGTTATTCTTAGGATAATGAAATCCATTCATTTCGTCATAACTGTAATCGGATAGACCGTTATTAGCATAATTACTCGAAATGTTATTTAAACTAAGCCTAATAAATTCTTCATTCGGTGGGTTTTGCGCAAGTAGTATTATGGGTAAAGACAAAATGATGAAAAATATTTTTATCATTTTAATTGTTCTTCGTAATTATTTTATATCACCAAAATAAAAATAAAGCGGGCAAAAGCAATCCCAATATTTTTACACTACTTTTTATGTCGATTGTCATTGATATAATAAAAACAAAGAGGCAAATTTTCGGTTAAATGTTATGCAGTTATCATCTATATAACCCTACCTTTAATTTATTACAGCTTTATTCGGATCAATTCTATTTTAAATAATTGTGATTGTTCAATTAAATCTTTATGAGAAATTGCGGTTTTATACGATGTTAAAATTTCATTATTCTCTTGAGGCCAGTCGGCTATAAATGATGCGTATATCATTGATGCGATTACTGGACTTAATAAAACAATTACAACACCTGCAGCGGGGAGAGTAGTGTATTGTGATGCAAGTAAGCCGGTTAATAGTGCTCCGGTTCCTCCTCCGATAGCTGCAAAACCATACTGTTTCCATAATGAAAGATTGGGATTCTGGGCTTTTGCAACTAACCGAACCCCTACGGCTGAACCAAACATATAAGAAGCAACTGTTAGACCAAACAAAGCACCCGTAAGTGCACTTTCTTCATTTTTCCATGCATGCGCATACGTTGCTATTAGTGGAGGGGTGCAAAAGACAAATGCAAGTCCCGTTCCGAGAAGTGCCTGACCGGCTAAATTTATGGCAGAATGTCTTCGGGGTATGATATTATCCGATTGAAATATAATAATATTGCTATTATTTTCAGAAAATGTAAATTCAGTTTTTAGTTCTTCAAACGATTTTATAACACTCTGAGCAGCTATTTGTGAGCACAGTAAAATAAATAATAAAATTATCGCTCTCAATTAATATTCTCCTCTTTTTGTCTTAAAATTAAGATCAAAACTATACTACTATTTTCTCAATTTCAATGCAAAAAGTATTCATATTTTAGCTATGGAATAGCAGCTCATTACATTAGATAAATATTAATGTTAGGCGCAGTTGAAATTTTTTCGATATGGTGTTAGTATTTAAAAAAAGGGTCGGAGAATTTTGATATTAACTCCCCAGCCCCGCGCCCTCACCATCCGCTCATCACGGATTTTTTTCTTCTGCATTCGCAGAAAATTAATTACTATTTAATCAAAATCATCTTTTTAAAATCAGAAAATCTTTCAGTCCGAATTGAGTAGATATAGATTCCGCTGGCGAATTGATTTGCATTCCACTTCACCTGATGATAACCGGCATCTAATTCAGTATTCATTAATTCTGCTACTCTTTCTCCGAGAATATTAAAAATCTCAATTTTTATTTTGCTTCGCTCAGGAATTCCAAACTTGATAATGGTTTCGGGGTTAAAGGGATTTGGATAATTTTGGAATAACTTGAATTCCGTTGGGATAATAAAATTTGAAATTGTAAAGGCAGCTTCGCTATGTAGATAAGTTATTTTTTCTCCTTTTTGAAGTGTGATCTCTTTTGAACTGAATGGATCAAAAAGTTTAATCGGTTTTTCGGTTGCTGTTATTGTTATAATATTTGAAGGAGATTGAATTTTAAGTAAACCGCTGCCCGTTTCAACTAGTGAATTATTAGAAAATCGAGCATCGAATGCACTTGCCGGAGGAAGTGGAGGTAATTCATAATATTCATATTGTCCCTTGCTATCAGCCAGATATATCTCCTTGGCGATGCTAATTCCGTCTGAAACAGCTATCTTATTCCAGCTATCTGGGATTTCTATTTTTTTTATCGCCGGGTTTGGATTAGGAATAAAATTAATTTTTCCGTCTGTATTAGTTTTAATCCAATAACCTTTTGATGGTTCCAATGAAGTTGCGCTGAAATAAGATGTTGTATTAGAGTAGCCAAATATTTGAGATGTTACAATATCTTTTGGTTCGCAGATTATTCCCGATGATGGAATCGATGAAGGAAAACCGCCTATAATATTCCACCCCTTTTTCACATCTATATATTCTTTTGGTCTATTTCCTTGAATTGAAACGCTGTCTTTATTGGGGAATCGTGCCCAAAATCCATCTGAATAAGGGATATTTTGCACCGACTTATATTCTCCGTTGAATGTATAAACGGGAGCATTCGTATTCGGAAAAATTGAAGTAAATAACATATTCGGATTTTCGACGGGTATAGAGAGTAAATTCCATCCGCTTTCATATAATATAGAAAAGGTTTGTCTGCCAAATTTAACTATGAATTGGTTTTCATAAACTACGGATTGTGTTCCGGTAATCGATTCAACGAAAAAACTGATTCTATAAGTGGAATCGACCAGAAGATAAGAACAATCAATATTAAAAAACACTTCTTCAAGGTTGTTGCCCGCAGAGGCAGCTACATTTTTTCTCCCGCTGGAATAACCGGTTCCGTTTATTACGTAATGCATATTTTTAATCGTACAATCCTCCACCGCAGGGTTATTGTCTATATAAAATACTCTGCTATTCGTAGAACTCCATCTTCCTATATCGTCAAGCATGCGAATATGAAGGAAATGGAATCCCCTGATTAATCCGGTAAGCGGAATTATATAATTTGTTGAAATATTTTTTGCGGATATAATTGGTATTTTGCTTCCTTTGCCGAACCCGGGATCGCTATCTATAAAGTATTCAACAACCTTAATATTATGCGAAATAGTATTTGCTATTTTATCGACATAAAATATTCTTGGTTCTCTGTGGCTCATTTTCCCATTTTGATCTTTAGAAACAATAAATAAGGTATGTAAGCCTTCGGAAAGGGAATTCAGATCAACAGTATAGCTAGCCGCAATATTATTATCTGAGGTAATCGAGATCTCGTGTAAAGAGTTAGTTTTTATTTCGCTATCTATCGCATAATATAGCTTATCAAAATTTGGGAGTGTGGGTATTTTATCGACATAGAATATTCTGTAACGAGTTTCGGAGAATTTGCCATCGCTATCATAGGCGCGGATAAACAATACATGTAATCCCACTGCCACCTGTGAGAGATCGATATTAAAATTAAACTCCTCATCGAGTATTCCTTGAGCGGGTACTCTGATTCCCATGCCGAATCCGGAATCGGAATCGAGAGAATACTCAAGATAGAGAAGATTGCCATTTCCCGATTGTGCAATTAGAATGAGCGGGAAAGTGAAAAGAATAATTAATTTTCTTATGAACTTTTTCATATCGATATCAATTATTTGTTCGTGCTTTTATTGTAATATTTAATCCTTCATCTATCGTTCCAATTGTGGGGACTATCATTTCGTATATTATAGGAATAGCGGGGAGACCGGAGAGTTGATAAGAGTTATCTCCACCGAACATACCGCAATCAACTCCATTAATACCGGCTCCGATTGCCGGAGAGCCAGCTCTTAAATGGTATCGAGCATCTTGGCTTCCTTCGGTAAGAGAAATAAATACTTCATCCATATTAACATCTAAGAGATTTCCGAGAGCAGGATCAAACGCCGGGTCTGATACGCATACAATATTATTTCTTACATCACAATCAATAAAAACATAGTAATGAGCGCTTGGTGAGAAAAGAATATTATTATGAAATACAAAATAATTACCATTTGCTCCTCGTCCGATAGTATTATTGCTTACGAGCGTGTTGTTGGTTTCTCCAATCTCTAAATTCCATAAATAATTATTTGTTATTACGATATTTTTTAGAGTAAATATACCAGGATCACGAGAGATGTTATCCAAATAATTTTGAGTAATTATCAGGCTGGCGGTATATTCTGTAAGTTCTATCCAACTAATTTTATTTCTTTTAATCAGTATCTCTTTTTCGTTTAATTTTAGATGCTGAATAATGCAGCTCGTAATTACTGAACCTTCAGAACCATCTTCAAAAGTAACTGACTCTAAAGTTGCAGGTACGTTTGTGGTTCCGTTATATAAACCATTATCATTAAAAAAATATCCTGTACCGATGATTACTAATTTTTTTGTAATTGTTGCGGCCGGATAATCCGCCGGATTGCCAGCTATATAAAGTGTATCCCCATTTACTACGCCTGGGTTATCGTTTGCCTCTTGAAGATTTGTAAAATCGGGAAGATGCGTCGGATCTAATGATATTCTCCAGCTTCCTCCGAAACTAATTTGAGAAACAAAGAAAAGTATTAATAGTTTTTTCATAACGCCCTCTTACTTATAATTTATTAAAATTCAGCAGATGAGTGAGTACTATAAATTATGCAAGTAAGGTGCCAGATTATGAGGCGCATTTATGAATTAAAATTGAGGGGCGAAAAGAAAAAGTGTAAACTTTAGTTTAAAACTTGCAACTAAAGTTTACACTTTATGAAGAATTTTGAAGAAAAAATTCAATTTAGATACATTACCTTAACTGAAGCAATGTCGCTAAACAGAATATATTCTTTATAACGATACTGAAGATTTATGTTATAGAGAATATAAGAATAATCACTAAAATGGCTAATCCAATTACTATAAAACGGGCATAGGGAGGGCAGCCCTTTTGCTCGATCTCTATTTCATCTGTTTCTATCTTATTTATCTTTTTATTCATTTGATACTCCGTTAAACATTTTCTGCATGGATAGATCATTCGGTTATCCTATTGTTGCCTTTAGAGATGCAATATTTTCTATTTCGCCTTCGAGCAGATCACCTTTTACAACTTTGCCTACTCCTTCAGGAGTGCCGGTGAAAATTAAATCTCCTTTCTCGAGTTTCATCTTAGAGGATAAAAATTTTATAATGCTAATAGAATCAAAAAGCATTTTATCGAGTGTGGAATTTTGTCTTGTTTCCCCATTCACTTTTAGGGAGATTGCTTCGTTACCTTTCAACTTATATTCGCTCTTGGTAATGAAATCGGAAATAACCGCCGCACCATCAAAACATTTTGCTAATGTCCATGGTTCACCCTTCTTTTTAAGTGAGAATTGAAGGTCTCTTAATGTCATATCGAATCCCACACCATAGCCGTAGATAGCATTTTCAGCACTTTCGTCATCGGCATCTTTAATATCTTTTCCGATCACAAGTACGAGTTCTACTTCGTGATGGAGTTCGGTAGAATAAGCCGGATGAATAATTTCGCCGCCTGAATGAAGGAGTCCCGAAACATTTTTCATAAAAATTAATGGAAATTCATCAGGAACTTCATTGCCAAGTTCTTTTGCATGTGCTGCATAATTTCTTCCTACACCAATAATTTTTCCGATAGGAAGCTGTTCTTCGCTGTTTTTAATTTTTACGTATTCCATATTGTTTAAGATGCCTATATGATTAAAAAGATTCAGTGAATTTAAGTTTTTTGTTCTTTCTTTTTCGCTGCGGGGAAAAGAATATTATTTAATATCAGACGGTATCCCGGAGAATTTTTAAATAGCGAAAGTTCGGTGGGGGGATCGCCTACCGCATGCTGATAATCTTCAGGATCGTGCCCTCCATAAAAAGTAAAAGTACCTCTGCCGTAATTGCCGTGAATATATTTTACTTGGTCGCTGCCTGCTCGTTCGCCTAAAATAAAAACAGAATTTTTAATAAGCTTTTTGCGAAACATTGTAGTTTGTCCCATAAAACCATGAATTACGTTTACATGGTCTTGAGTAAGCATAGTGGGGACGGGATCATACTTAGCGGAGAAATCGAAAAGAGTAAAATAGTCATTGCTCTCGGCACCGATTTCGAGCGGATTGATATCGATATCGCTATATTCATAAATGAGCGGATTCATCTCGAGCTTGAAATCATGGAATGCGAATGTATTATCATAATTAATTTTTTTTTGAGCATTCGGATCGGGAGGATCACCGTCATACATCCTATCAACAATATCCACATCCAAAGCCGAAAGAGCAATATCATAAGAATCGGTAGCCGAACACATGGCAAATAAGAAACCGCCATTTGCTACGAAATCTTTTATCGAGATGACTACACCTTTTTCCATTTCGGATACTTTTTTAAATCCGAGCTTCTTCGCTTCATTTTCTAAAAGCGTCTGCTGTTCGATATACCATTGGGCATTAGAGAAAGCGGCATAGAACTTACCGAATTGACCCGTGAAATCTTCGTGATGAAGATGAAGCCAGTCATATTTTTTTAGGTCGCCACGCAGAATTTCTTCAATCCATATTTTATCGTATTTCACTTCGGCATATTGAAGAGCGAGAGTAACGGCATCATCCCATGGCTGAAATCCGGGTGGAACGAAGACAGCAATTTTCGGAGCTTTTTCGAGACGCGCTACATCCATATTGTTTTCTTCGCTCTGAACTTCTGCATAAATTGCTGCCGCCTGCTGCTGCGAAAGAGTTTCAAAAGCCACACCTTTAATACGGCATTTTATAGCAAGCTGATCAGAATAATCGAGCATAAAAGATCCGCCTCGGTAATTTAGCAGCCAATCGGCTTTGCCTCCCTCAACTAAAGCATTGAAAGTAATTCCGTAAGCTTTGAGATGGTCAGTCTGCGTTAAATCCATATAAATAAGAATTTTCGGTTGTGCGGCGATTATCCCGGCTATAAGGAAATATATAAGTAGTAATTTTTTCATTAAAGGAATTTAAACAGGAATGAGCTAATAAGAAAGGTCAATACGAATGATTTTGGTTAATCCATAATCATATTGTCTTTATATGTAGAAATGAAGTCATGTATATTGCTTAGTTAGTTCAAGTATTCATATAACTTCTCAACTTTTATAATGCCATATTCATGATGATTAGATTTCACTAATGAAACAAAGAAATAAATATACCCGCTATTTTGCTCATAGCGGGCTATTAATTTTCTTAGCGTGTTACGCTATTTTGCGGTCGGAGGACATATAAATCGGCGTCTCTCCTTTAAGCACTACGTCCCTCGTAATAAGACACTTATCCACATTTTCCATAGTAGGAATTTCGTACATAATATCGAGAAGGATATTCTCAACAATAGAACGGAGAGCACGAGCACCGGTCTTGCGTGCTATTGCTATCTTTACGATTTCTTCTAATGCAAGTTTATCAAACTCTAATTCCACACCTTCCATCATAAAGAGTTTTTTGTATTGCTTAATAATCGCATTCTTCGGTTCGGTGAGAATATTCTTTAATGCCTGCTCATTCAATGAATTGAGTGGTGCGGTAATTGGAATTCTTCCTACTAATTCGGGGATCATTCCGAATTTTATTAAGTCTTCAGGGAGAACTTTTAGTATAATATTTTCTTTATCGATTTCCTCTTTTGGATCATATTTTGCATCAAAGCCAATTACACTTTTATTTATTCGGGAAGCAATTATCGGTTCAATACCATCAAAAGCACCGCCGCATATAAATAAAACATTTTTTGTATTTATGTTAATAAGATTTTGTTCCGGATGTTTTCTTCCGCCACGAGGAGGTACTCCGGCAACCGTACCCTCAAGAATTTTGAGTAATGCTTGCTGAACGCCTTCACCCGATACATCGCGAGTAATCGAAACACTTTCGCTTTTACGAGCGACTTTATCTATTTCGTCAATATAAACGATACCTTTTTGCGCACGTTCGAGATTATAATCAGCAGCTTGAAGCAATCGGACTAATACAGTTTCAACGTCATCTCCCACATAACCGGCTTCGGTAAGCGTAGTCGCATCTGCGATTGCAAATGGCACATCTAAAATACGTGCCAGTGTCTGCGCCAATAAGGTTTTACCTGTACCGGTAGAACCCATTAATAAAATATTGCTCTTTTCGATTTCAACATCATCGACATCAAACATTGAAGTAGCGGCATTGATTCTCTTATAGTGATTATAAACCGCTACGGCAAGGTTCTTTTTCGCGCGATCTTGCTCAATCACATATTCATCAAGCGATTTTTTTATCATATCAGGAGTTAGTGTAGAATTGTAATTCTCTTTTTTCTGAACTCCGCCCGTTGAATTACTTTTTAGTATATCAACGCTGGTCTTTATACATATATCGCAAATATAAACATCGGGACCTGCTACCATACTTGAAACTTCAGAGCCGTCTCTTCCGCAAAAAGAACATTTAACGCTCGGATTTTTACTGTCATTCATAAACTTTTGCCATCTTTTAGTTTGTAGAATTTAAAATTTCTCTTACCCTGTCAAAATATAATGAGTTAGGATAAAATTCAAGTAAATTTTTATAATTTTCTTCGGACTTAACTTTGTTATTTAAGCCATTTTGATAGACCTGACTTAATAAAAATAGTGAGGTGTCTGAATATAACCCCTTTGTTTTATTATCACTTAGCACTTCTAATACTTTTATTGCCTCATCGTATTTATTTAAAGCAATTAACATTTGAGCATACTTAAATTTCGAAATATTATTTAATGTAATTGCGTTTTCGTTTTCAGATAAAGATTTAAATATTAATGTCGCCTCTTCATACTTTTCTTGTTCACTTAATAAATCAGCTTTCACATAACTTAACAGATTAAGAGAATCTTTAGTTCCGGTATTAATTAAAATAGCAAGTTCGAGGGCATCATTCGCCTGATTAATACCAAGATTGCTTATAACCCTTTTTAATTCTTTAGACGCATCCTCAAATTTTCCTTGCCAAAAATAGATTTTTCCTTTTAGGAAAAGAGCATCATTTCGGACTTCAATATCACCACGTGGAGCAGTAATTAAATTTTCTATATAGCGGAGCGCATCATCAAGTCGATTCTCTTTAATATAAATTTTGGAAAGTTCAAGAGCGGCAAGTACGCCATAATTAGTAAGAGCATAATTTTTAATTGCATCTTTGTATAGCAATTCTGCATTATCGAAATCAATAAGTTTATATTGGTAAATGTAACCGCTTCTATATAGTGCTTCGGCGGGAATATTAATATTCTTCTTATTCTCTGTGAGTTTCATGTAAGAATTAATAATCTCTTTATAAATATCAGAAGGAGCGGGAGTAGATTTATGAAGTGGTTTCCAGTCTTCGGAGTTGTTTTTGTGTTTAAGGTTGGCTGCTTGTTCGGCAGTTCGTGCTTTGCCTATTAACGCAAGTTGATAAACCGGACTTTGCGGAAAATTTGTTATAAGGTTTTCGTACGCTGTGGATGCAATTTCGTACTCAGAATTATTAAAAGCATCTTGGGCGAAATTAAAAATCATATTACCCGTTCCTCCCGCAATTTTATCAAGTTTTTTGTTTATCTCAAAAGCATCCTTATAGTTATCATCCTGCATATACAAAAATGCGATAAGATCAAGAAGTTGATAAGTCGGATTTTTATCGGCATATTTTTTTACAACTTCGATTGTTTCTTTAATTGCACCGGGTTTAGTTAAATAAGACTGCATTCTTGATTTAGCAAGACCAATCTGCTCCGGTTTTCTGCTAACGAGTTCGCAATATTCGGCAGCTGCTTCTTTAAAATTCATATTGACTGCATAAATATTAGCTAAATCGATCGAGAAGATAAGAGGATCATCAGAAACCTCCTTACCACGCCTAAGAAATTCAATTGCTTTATCGAAATTTCTATTCTCTATTGCGTAATTAGCAATTACTCGATATGCAACGAGTGAATTGTGATTTTTATTTATCGCTTCTTCCCAGATTTCATTACCGCGTGAAGTGCTATCCATATAATAATATATTGAGCCGAGCATTCCGTACATATTAATGTCTTGCGGACTTTTATTTAATCTTTCTTTAATTGTTTTTATCGCAGGCTGGTATTTTTTCTGACGAACTAAAATTTTATTATATGAATCAAAATAGAGTGGATTATTGGGACTGGCGTTTATGAGTTCAAGATACAACGTTTCGGCTTTGTCCAATTGTCCGGCATTCTCGAAACTTTCCGCAAGGCGATATTTATTCTCTTGATTCAAATCGTTCTGTGAGAACAATTGCGAAGAGACAAAAAGGAAAATCAATATATAATAAAAGAATCTCATATCATCTTAAAGATATTTTCATCAAAAATGTTCCCGATGCCGAGAATTAAATTTGGGTCGAGTGTTTTTTTTAGTTGTGCCATTTGCAAGATTTCATCTTGGTTATACATTAGCTTAAAATATTCTCGTTTCATCTTTCCTATTCCATGTTCAGCAGAGACCGTTCCATCAAGCCGGACGGCTTCCTTGCAAATTTCGTAGTATAAAGCTTTTGCTTTAATAAATTGTTCATCATTTTCGGGCAGCATATTTAAGTGAAGATGAGAATTTCCAAAATGGCCATAAGCGACATAATTAATATTCTCTTTCTCAACAATATTTTTTGCGAAAGAATAAAATTCGTGGAAATGATTATCAGGTACGGCAGTATCTGTGCCAACTTTTCTGAATCCATGTTGAGTAATAAATTCATTTACTTTCCAAGAGATTGCGTGTCGGAAATCCTTGAATTCCTCTAAGTTTTTTTCATCGAAAGCGAACCATGAGTTTTCGATATCTGCATTACTTTGGTCTAAGAAATTAAACCACTCAGCTTCGATACCGTTGAAAGATTTGTCGATCTCCTGCTCGAACCAGATTGCTGCTTGTGCGGAATCGGGAATTTTGGTAAATGATTTCTTTAGAAATTGAAGTGCGAACTTATCGAAAAATTCGAGACTGCGCGGCTGAACAGTTTTATTGATTTTTACTGCACTTAAGAAACTAAACGCACCATCTTCAGAATTGAAAAACAAAACAGCAGATAGAATCTCACCCGGAAGATCAATTAATTTTAATTCGGTTTCTGTGATAATTCCGAGAGTACCTTCAGAGCCGATAAATAGATCAATAGCATCCATACCGGAACGACAATAATAACCCGCAGCATTTTTTGTAGCGGGCATTTTAATCTCAGGGATTTTCAAAGAATAACTTTTTCCGCTTTCTGAAGTGAGACTTAATTCATATTCGTCAGCGATACATTCGCCATGTTTGAGGGACAAGACTTCTCCATCGGGAAGGACAATTCTTAGTCGATTAACATAATTGCGAGTTGGACCATATTTATAAGTACGTGCGCCTGATGAATTAGTGGCAATTGTAGATCCGATAAAGCAATTTCTTTCGGTCGGATCAGGCGGATAAAGAAGATTTAATTTTTCAGTTTCATCTTGGAAATATTGAAGTAGTACACCGCCCTGAACAACTGCTTTTTTCCCGACTGTATCGATAGAAATAATTTTATTAAGTTTTTCTGTTGAGATAAGGATTCCACCTTCGGGTACTTTTGCACCTGTCAAGCCGGTTCCATTCCCGGTTATTGTAATACGTGTATTGCTATTATTACATTCCTTAATTGTAGAGATAAGTTCATCTTCAATTTCCGGGATAAAAACTTTATCGCAAAATCCTTTATAGTTTGATGCATCGGAGAGATAATTTTCTATCTCATCCGTATTTTCTTTAATAATCATAAATCTATTATAGTTTATTATGTTTTTTCATAATCGTTTCCCATTCAGAGATTTCCAGCACTTCGGAATCATCAATTAGCAAAATGGGAATATCGTTTACAATTTTATAACGGCGGCGTGTTTCTTTATCCACCGAAACTAAAGTATCGCCATCAAGCAATAAATCCGCTTTCGATTCAGGACAGCAGATAATATCGAGCAGCTCTTTTTTAATCATTTTTGTACCTTGATTTAATCTAAATATAAACTTCTAAAATAAGATTTTTATTATGGTTATGTAAGTGAAATCGGAATGATGAATTTGTTGAAATAAGACAGACAAATCTTTAAATTAGAACATGAATCTAATTCATAAATTTTTCATCTAACTCATAGTTTAATTAATTTAATGGAGGATATAAGATGCAAAATGAAGTAAGAAGCGGTATTCCATTACTCGGCGAAGTAATGCCTTCAATCGAAGTTCAAACGACACACGGAATGAAAAAACTTCCAGACGATTACAAAGGAAAATGGATAGTATTATTTTCACATCCGGGAGATTTCACACCGGTTTGTACAACAGAATTTGTTGCATTCGCAAACAGAAATGAACAGTTCAAGAAACTTAATGCAGAATTAGTAGGGCTTTCGATTGATCAGGTTTTCTCTCATATTAAATGGGTAGAATGGATTGATGAAAAACTTCACGTTAAAATTCCTTTCCCTATTATTGCAGATGATATGGGAAGAGTTGCCGCAACGCTCGGAATGATTCATCCTGGAAAAGGCACTAATACAGTTCGTGCAGTATTTTTAATTGATCCTGAAGGAAAAATTCGTTTAATGATCTATTATCCACAGGAAATTGGCAGACAAGTTGATGAAGTATTACGTGCATTAAAAGCATTGCAAATATCGGATAAGAATAAAGTTGCTATGCCTGAGAACTGGCCTAATAACGAATTTTTAGGTGATAAGGTAATTAATCCACCACCAAAAGATATGGCTGGTGCAGAAGAAAGAAAGAAAAATAGCGAAGGTTACGATTGGTGGTTTACTTATAAATCATTATAAAGTAGTCTGAAATTTTCGTAAAATGGCACTTGGATTTTTTCTAAGTGCCATTTTTATTTTATGCTAACCAATAAAAAAATATTAAATTTTTGGCTTCCGCTTTCAGCTACATGGATAATGATGTCGGTGGAAGGGCCATTTCTAACGGCATTAATTGCCCGTTTGCCCGAACCTGTATATAATCTTGCGGCTTATGGAGTTGCATTTGCTATCGCACTTATACTAGAATCCCCTGTGATAAATATGATGAGTGCATCCACTGCATTAGCTAAAGATGCAGAATCTTATACACGGTTACGAACTTTTATAATTTTGATTTCACTTGGGGCAACATTTTTTTTAACATTAGTTGTTATCCCTCCGATATTTGATTTTTTAACTATTGATTTAATTAAGCTACCCGAAAGAGTATCTCATCTTACTCATCTTGGAGTTGTGTTATTAATACCATGGCCCGGAGCAATTGGGATTAGAAGATTTTACCATGGCGTTTTGATTCGAAATAATCAAACGCGCAAAGTAGCTTATGGTACGGCAATAAGAATGATCTCAATGACTACTGCAGCATTATTCTTTTACAATGTTGTAAATGTTCATGGAATTATTCTCGGAGCTGCCTCGCTTACAGTGGCAGTATGCAGCGAGGCAATTGCCACGCGCTTTATGGCTAAGAAAGTAATTAAAAAAGTATTGGCTACTCCGGCTGCTGAAATTCCGATGACACAAAAAGAGATAACGAAATTTTATACACCGCTCGCACTTACTGCTTTTATATCTCTCGGAGTTCATCCGATAGTTACATTTTTTATTGGACAAAGTAGAATGGCAGTGGAATCACTCGCTGTTCTTCCAGTATTAAATGGATTGGTTTTTATATTTAGAAGTTTTGGACTATCATATCAAGAAGCGGCAATTGCGTTATTGGATAGTAAAAGTGATTATATAAAGCTCAAAAATTTTGCAATTGGAATGGGGATAATAACTGTATTCGCATTAGGGATTGTATCACTTACACCACTAGCTGATATATGGCTTCAAACAGTTGCCGGACTATCCGATTCACTTGCCCAGTTTTCGCGTACGCCTTTAATTCTTTATACAATTTTTCCTGCTACTACTGTAGCAATCAGCTTTCAAAGAGCCCTACTTGTAGCTACTAAAAACACAAATCCTGTTTCTATGGCAAGTATATTAGAAGTTACAGGAATCACAACCGTAATGCTCGGACTTATCTATTATGCCGATTTTGTTGGCGTTTCAGCGGCGATAATAGCTTATACTGTCGGGAGAACGATTGCGATGATCTATTTATCAAAATCGAGTAAGCAGGCAGCTAATAAATATTTATAAGTAGCAAAAAATATCAATTGATTTAAGAAAAATAAATTCTTAAAATTAGTTATGCGTAGATTTTTAGTTTTATTCCTGATAACTATTTCGGTGGTTTCAGCGCAGGGGAATAAACTGCTTCTCTCCGAAATTATGTTTTATCCTTCCGAGGTGAATGGGGAATTTATAGAAGTTTTTAATCCATCTGATAGTAATACAGTCGATTTGTCAAATATCTCAGTCAAGTACCATACATCTAATCAGGAAAAATTTATTATTGTAAGAGGGGGAGTATTACTTGCTCCTAAAGGGATTGCCGTTATTTTAGAGGGGAATTATGATTTTATTAATGGCGCATATATCCAAATGATTCCGAACAATGCCATAATTCTAAAATTATCAGATAATTCATTCGGTTCAAATGGAATGGCGAACACTACCGATAGAGAAATATATCTTATCGAAAAAAATGTAATTATAGATTCTTCTATTTACACCGCAGATAATAGTGCGGGATATTCAGATGAAAGAAAGTTATGCGATGATTATTCGCAATGGAAAAATAGTACTCAAATAAACGGAACTCCCGGACTGCCTTATCAAAGAGATGCTTTGCCAATAAGTTATACTTATAATTCATTAGTGGTTAATGAGATAATGTATAATCCTTCGTTAAATGAACCGGAATGGTTTGAAGTTTATAATAGAAGCAATGACTCGATAAATATTAGTTGTTGGGAAGTATCGGATTTACTTTCAAAACCGGTGAAGAAAAAGCTTATTCAGGAAAATTTATTCATTCAACAAAAAGAATATTTTGTTATAGCTAAAGATTCATCATTTCTTAAATGTCATTCTGAATTTTCAGGAAATATAATTATTACAAGCTTTTCATCTCTTAATAACGATAAAGATGGAATAGTACTTTATGATGCAACAGGAAAAACAATCGATTCGGTTTATTATGAAGACAAGGCTCAACTCAAAGGGAAATCGATTGAGAGAATTGATCCCGATAACAATTCCAATGCACGAGATAACTGGAGTAGTTCATTAGATATTTCAGGCAGTACACCGGGCAAAATAAATTCTATATTTACTTACGTTGATCTTTTGGAGGAAAAATTTGCGAAATCAGAAATTTCTCTTTCTCCAAATCCTTTTTCGCCCGATGGTGATGGATTTGAAGATGATCTAAATATACAATTCAGTTTATCCGAGCCTGTTTCAGGAATAAATATTTCTATTTATAATAGTCGCGGCATATTGGTAAAAGAATTAGTAAATAATTATTCGATCGCTAAAAATGGTTTTCTAAATTATGATGGTAAGGATAAAGATGGAAACCCAATAAAAATGGGTATATATTTAATGTATATAGAAACCACCGGTATATTTAATTACACTAAAAAAAGTTTTACAATTCCTTTCGTCTCGGCAAGAAAATTATAACACTTGTTGTCTATTTTAATCGGTCTTATTATCTTACTTGATTATATTTATTTTTAGTTGAGATATGCAATTATATCAAGAAATCAAAACCGAGTGGAAGAAATTCCTAAGCGATAGAAACTTTGCGTTCCTTTTTGCAGTATCGATTGTAGTACTCGCATTTATATTGTATTGGATAACAAAATTTTTGATTTTTAATGAAGCAAGGGATGGAGTTGCCTTTCGTGATCCAATATTGAATTTATTTACTCCAATTGATGTTACATGGGTTTCATTTGCGTTAATCTATGGGGGATTAATAGTAGCATTATTTTATCTTACTTTCCATCCTGAAAGATTTATGCTTGCCCTTCAGGCATATTCTTTTATGCTTCTAATTCGTGTAGTATCAATGTATCTTTTACCTCTAAACCCACCGGAAAATATAATTCCGCTGAGAGATCCATTTGTAGAATTTTTTGGTGGCAAAACATTTTTAAAAGATCTCTTTTTTTCAGGGCATACTTCCACAATGTTTGTTTTTTTCTTAACTGCACAAAAAAAAGGATTAAAGATAGTTTTTTTGATTGCTACATTTTTAATAGCGGCATGTGTATTAATCCAACACGTCCATTACTCTGTGGATGTTGCAATAGCTCCTTTTATTGCATATGCTAGTTATAGAATTTCATTAAATATGAATGATTTTATAAAAAATCTGAAATAATGGAATTAATTTGGTAAAAAGAGTGTTTACTAGAAAAACGGAATTTTAATAATGATTTCAGAAAGCGTTTATCTACATTATTTGAGCTCGCTCTTAGATGGTGATAAAGAACAATGCACTAAAATTGTAAATACTCTCCTCGAAAGGGATGTAACTGTTAAAGAGATTTATTTAAAACTTTTCCAGCGCTCTTTATATCGAATTGGAGAATTATGGGAAAAAGAACGATGTTCAATAGCCGATGAACATATAGCAACAAAAATTACAGAAAGTTTAGTAGATTTAGTGGTTTCCAGAATTGACTATATCTCAAAAGAGGGCAAAAGTGCCTTAATAACTTGTATTGATAAAGAACATCATGAACTTGGTGCTAGAATGGTTGCTAATTTTTTTCAAATCAATGGTTGGTTCACTAATTTTCTGGGTTCAAATACTCCACGCAATGAAATAATTTCCCATATTAAAAAACGAAAACCTAATGTTTTAGGTATTTCTAATAATTTTTATATTAATTTTCTACGTCTGTTAAAACTAATTGATGAAATTCAAAAAGAATTTCCTGAATTAGATATCATAGTGGGAGGACAAGCACTTTCGGAAGGAAAAGATGAACTATTTAAACGTTTTCCGAAAGTAAAATATCTAGAATCACTCAACGATTTAGAGGAATATATTGAAAAATTTGAATAAGTTTTATAACCGCGCAATTCTAATACTGTTTTTATTTGTTATCACAATCAATGCCCAAAATGAAATTAAAGATATAATAAAACCATTAAGTCTTACCGCAGGTAAAACCGACTCAATAAAAATAAGCGATGCTTTTTATTCAGAAAGTTACGATATAAAGCTTAAAGAGAATAAGAAGATAAATACGAAGTATGATAAATCTAACGGATATCTCTATTTTACACCTAATTTAGATAATGCCGATATGGGATTAGTTGATTTTGAGCTTGGCGGCGAAACCTATTCATATCCTTATAAATCAAGAATAGAGAAAAAATATAAATTCAGTTATAAGCCCGATAAAGAGTATAAAAAATTAACGCTATTCGGCAGTTTTAATGGGTGGGATAGAGGTAATCTTCCATTGACCGACAATGATGGTGATGGAGTTTACGAAGCGGAAGTGGCATTAGAGCAGGGAAGATATGAATATAAATTTTTCGGTGATGGAACTGAGATTGTCGATCCCATAAATCCTGATAAAAAGCCTAACGGAATGGGGGATTTCAATTCTCTCTTTTTTGTAAAAGAAGAGATTAAAAAACCGATTTTTCTTCATATAGATAACTATAAAAAAAATAGCAGAAATATCTGTTTCTCATTCGTTTATGAAAATGGTAACAATAATGAACAGGTTAATTATGATAATTTGATTCCTCTTCTAAATAACAAAAGAATTACAGGACAGAAGATAAAAATTAATAAAAATCAGATCACAATTACATTAAAAGAAAATGAATTAAAAGGTGAAAACTTAGTTCGTCTCGCTGTTTCGCAAAAAGGCGATAATACCAATTTACAATCGATCTTTTTACAAGACGGGAAACCGATTGGAAACGGGAGTGATTTTAATTGGCATGACGCAGCAATTTATTCGTTGATGATTGATCGGTTTTATGATGGCGATAAAAAATTAAATAATCCGATTCAGCACGATTCACTTTCCGAAAAAGCGAATTATACTGGCGGTGATTTCTTCGGTATAAGTAAAAAATTAAAAGAAGGTTATTTCAAAAAACTCGGCATTAATACTATTTGGATATCGCCTGTGTATGATAATCCAAATGGAGCGTATAGAGAATATCCTGAACCGCATCGCTTTTATACGGGTTATCATGGCTACTGGCCTATCTCCTCTGAAAAAACGGAAGAACAATTCGGAACGATGGAAGAATTGAAAACAATAGTCTCCGAAGCAAAAAAACAAAATATAAAAATATTATTAGACTTCGTTTCACACCATGTTCATAAAGAGCATCCGTTTTTTCAAGAGCATCCTGATTGGTTCGGGACGCTACAATTACCTGATGGAAGACTTAACTTACGCCTTTGGGATGAGTACAGATTAACAACATGGTTCGAGCCATATCTTCCTTCATTTGATTTTACTAAATCGAAAGAAGCTCTAGATTTTCAAGTATCAAATGCTATCTGGTGGTTAAAAGAAACAGGTGCTGCAGGTTATAGGCATGATGCCGTAAAGCATGTTCCTAATGAATTTTGGAGAGAGCTTACACGGAGAATTAAAAAAGAGATTGAAATTCCGGAACATCGAAGCGTATATCAAATCGGCGAAACATTTGGAAGTTATGACTTGATAAGTTCGTATGTTAATAATGGTCAGCTTAATGCGCAGTTCAATTTTAATTTGTACGATACAGCACTGCCTACTATACTTGATCCAAAAAGTTCTTTCTCTGTGCTTGATTCAGAGATGAAAAAATCATTTAGTGTCTATGGCGAAAATCATTTAATGGGCAACATTATGGATAGCCATGACAAAAACCGTTTCATGTCCTTTGCAGATGGTGATTTAGATTTAAGTTCATGGAGTGCAATTGAAGAGGGATGGAATAATCCTCCGATAGTTGATCATGCTTCTTCATATAAAAAAGCTGAATTGTATTACGCTTATATGCATTCGATTCCGGGTCTTCCGGTTGTGTATTACGGAAGTGAGTTTGGAATGACGGGTGCATCAGACCCTGATAATAGAAGGATGATGCGTTTCGGAAAAGATTTATCGAAAAATGAAGCTAAGATGCTCGATATAGTTTCAAAAATTATTAATATCAGAAAAAACCATTCGGCATTGCGTTATGGTGATTTTAATACTCTCGAAGCAGATACTAATATTTATGCTTATATCCGCTCCGATATGAATGAGAGAGTTATAGTCGTTTTAAATAAAAATGCGGAGAAAGTAAATATTGAATTAAGTCTTCCCGATTTTTATAAAGCAAAATCAGCAAAAGATTTAATGACAAATAAATCAATCACTATATCCGGAACAAAAATTAAATCTGCAATAGACGGATATAGTTTTAGATACTACCTAATAAAATAATTCAAAGCTAAGAGTGATATTTCTTATTGGTGCAATATTGCCAAGAAATTCCACATAGTTATAATTAAATATATTTTTTAGTGATACAAAAGTTTTAGCGGGCAGAGAGCCAATAAAAAAATTGAAGCCCGCATTTATATCTGCAACGTAAACAGGCACACGTTTATTCCCCTCTTTTACATAATTTAGTGGTGGCTCAACGAGCGCATCATCAATCTCTTCCACTTTACTCCAAAATCTAAAATCAATCCCCGCTTCAAACGGATAATGATTATATGAGAGATTAGTATAGAGTACATTTCTTGGGCGGTACTTCATTGCTTTTTCTCGTTCTATATCTTTACTCCACATATAGTTGTAACTAATATTTAGCTTAAACATTTGCGGCACAAAATCCCAATCGATAATTGCTTCTATGCCTTGAACACGTGCTTTCGGAAGATTTATAAATTGGATGTCGCCGGTATATGTAAGGTTCGGTTCAATAAAATCATTATACTCTGTTTGATAGAACGCCGCATCGAAACGAAGAGATTTGGAATAGTTATAAAGCAATCCGGCTTCAAATGAAATGCTTGTTTCATAAGTGAGATTTGGATTTTCGATTACATCAATACCGCCTCCGACACCTGCCGAGGTAAATACTTCCGATGGTGTTGGCACTCTGAAACCTGTTCCAATGGAAGAGCGGAGAATTAACTCATTCGTTAGCTTATAATTCAATCCAGCTCGTGGAGTAATGGCATTTGCACCTTTGAGAGTATCGAGCTTCAAGTAATCATAACGTGCACCCGCATTTAATATTAAATCTTCTGTTACGTTATATTCCATTTGAGCATATAAGCCACTTCCGAAATAATCGGGACTTTTAAATATATTCGATTTTACTTTTGTATAAGAAAATTCTAAACCACTTATTAAACGGAATTTATCAGATAAGTTAAATGTACCGATCAATTCATTGCGGAAAAGATTTGCTGTGGATGTAGTAAATTCTATTGCTATACCATCAAATTTAGTTCTGTAATAACTGCTTTTAAATTGAGCGGTAAACGAATCCGAAAACTTCTTATCATAGATAAGTGAAAGAAATAATCGATTAGATCGGACTTTATTATTTTCTTCACCTGGTTTAGGAATTAACGCATTGCGGGAATCTTTCCAATAAAGATAATTGCCACGCATTGAATAAAGGTAATTGGCTAAGAGAGATAAATTACTTGAATCGCTGAATAAATAATTTAATTTAGTATAAGCCGTGTATCTTTTGTAATAATCATTTTGCCTGTAACTCATATCATCAAATTTTTTTATAGAAAAAGTATATCCGAGATTTTTGTAATGATTACTATGAGTAAGAGAAAGTCCATAGAAGGTTCTGTAACTATCATCCCATTTCCAGATGTCATATGAGGGTTTATCGTAAGTGCCGATATAACTTTTAAAATTTGTGAATGGATTTTTAGAGGCACTTTTAGTAATAATATTTATTACGCCACCGATCGCTGTAGAGCCATAAAGAGAACTTGCAGGACCTTTAATTACTTCGATTCTTTCGATATCTTGGAGCGGGATCATCTCCCAAACAATATCGCCCATGTCCCCCGAATAAAAAGGAACACCATCGATAGCAGTCAAAACACGTGTACCCGCACCTTTACTATAACCGCTCGATCCGCGAATACTTACTTGATCCATGGTCATTTGAACGCCGGGCACATATCGCAATAAATCATCAAATGAATGAATGCTTTTTTGAGAAATAATTTCGGGTCTTAATACAGTTGTACTGACTGAAAGGTCTTCTTTGTCTTGTTCATATTTACCCGCACTTACTATGATCTGTTTCGTTTCGAATGCGGCTTCGTATAAGATTACAGTAACATTTACTGAAATTTGATTTAAATCAATATTTTCTTTTAATTCTTTTTTATAACCGATTAAAGAGAACTCTACATTATACACTCCGAAAGGAATATTTTTGATCTCAAAAAATCCGCGAATATCAGTAGCAGAACCATAATTAGTGGTCGGGATAAAAACATTCACTCCTTCTAAAGGGGAGTTATCGACGGCTACTACACGACCTTTAATTGTTCCGGTAGAGCTTTGCGAATAAATTACAGAAGTAGAAAGAATTAATAGGAAGAAAAATTTTTTCATTTACATACCTCCCGGCGGTTGAGGCGGTGGATTATTGAAATTCACATCTATATTTATATCGTCCGATATTCTACCGGCATTGATAATTAATTTTTTCGGTTTTGTTTGATCACCATTTTCGCAGTAAACACCGATAACGACCCAATCTTTTCTTTGTAAAGAAAGAGCCGGTGTATTAGATTGAGCTACTACAACATAAGAATATTCGCCTGCACTAATTGTAAAACTCTCTATATAATTATTTTCAAGTGAATTATAGTTAAATTGAGAAGCACCTTTTGGAATCGAATCGATAACAAATGTTAAATTGGGAGGGAAAAAATCATCATCCTTATTTATCGGTTTTTTGAAAACAACCAAGTGAGTTCTTTTTATATTGTTATTCCAATTTCCTGAAAAAGTAACTTTACCCTTGAAACCGGTTGGGGATGTGATCTCATCTGCCGGTTCAATTCCTTTATCGCATCCGTTAATTAAAAAGAGTATAATTATTGATACTGTTAAAATGATTTTTTTCATTTATTTTAATACCATTATAGATTTAGCAGCAAATATAAAATTAATAAAAGACAAAATATATATTATAATTTGAATCGACTTAAAGAAAAAATATTATTTTTATTGCTTCTCATACCTTCACTATTGCTGGGCAATACCGGAGGCAGTGAATTCCTAGTCCGACAGATTCGTCTGGAAGAAGGGCTTTCACAAAGCACAATACTTTCTATAATCCAAGATAAAAAAGGATTTCTGTGGATAGGTACTGCTAATGGATTGAATAGATATGATGGATATTCATTTAAAATCCTTAGCCACGATCCGATGGATTCAAACTCAATTTCTGATAATGGAATACTTTCATTGTTCGAAAGCAAGGACGGCAGTTTATGGATTGGAACGATAGAAGGTGTGTTAAATAAATATAATAGCAAAGATGGTCGATTTTATCGCTATGATATTTTTTCCGATCAACCATTCAAGCGGAAAGAAGAAAAAATCCTTTTTGAATTTCCACTTCCTTTTTCGAGAAACAATTTGAAAACGATTACTTCAATAGATGAGGATGGACAAGGGAATCTTTGGATTGGCACTTGGGATAATGGAATAATATGTATAACAAAAAAAACCGGCAAAAAAATATGGTTCAATAAATTTAATACTGACCAGCATCGTATTCCTATAAATACAATAAAAAAAATATTAATTAAAGATAATATTTTATGGGCTGCCACCTTAGGTGGTGGAATAATGAAATTAACATTCGGAAAATCGCTTGATGATTATTCGGTAGAAACATATCAAAATAACCCAACTAAAATAAATTCACTTCCTGATAATAAAGTAACGGATATTATAATAGATCGCGATAATAAAATCGTTGCTAGTACATTCGGCGGCGGAATTGCAATACTCCCTCACAGTGAGCAAACAAAAAATGCGAAGGAAGCTAAGTTTATTATTCATAAATCGGGATTATCACATTCAGTTCTATCGAGTGATAATGTAACAGCATTAATTCAAAATAGAGATGGATATTATTTTGCGGGAACGTTTGGTGCAGGTGTGGATATTATCGCTCCTGATTTTTCTTCAAGATATAACTTTAGAAATGATCCACTTAATCTTAATTCTCTTACTCGTAATGATATTCTTAAACTTTTTGAAGATAGAAATGGAAACGTATGGGCCGGAACTCATCTTGGCAGAGGATTGAATAAAATTGAAAAAGCGAATAAAAAATTTAATCAGATTTCTAAATCACCTAATAGAACCAATTGGATAAATGATGATGTTGTTTGGGCACTTTATCCCGATAAAGATTCCGTGCTTTGGATTGGGACTTACAAAGGAGGATTGAATAAATTTGATCGTAAAAACAATCGCTTTATTTATTTCAAAAAAGAGTTAGGTAACATAAACGATAACCATATTCGTGCAATTGAAGATGCCGGGGATGGTAATTTGCTTATCGGCACTTATTCAAATGGATTAGATCTTTTCAGCAAAACGAGCGGAACGATTATTAATTACAAAAATAATCCAAGCGATCCGCGAAGCCTAGGAGCAAATCAAGTTCAATCAATATATATCGACCGAATCGGTACTTTATGGATTGGAACATTTGGTGGCGGACTTAATTATTCAGATAGTTTCAAAACAAAAAAAACAAATCTCAAATTCAATAAATTTATCAATGATTTGAATGATCCATTTTCAATTAGTGATAATAGAGTATATACAATTTATGAAGATCGTGATGGAGATTTTTGGGTAGGTACTTTCGGTGGTGGATTGGCAAAATTCGATCGGAAAAACGAACGTTTTATTTCATATAAGAATATTCTCGGAGATGAATCGAGCATAGCAGATAATAGAGTAGTATCGATTTTTGAAGATTCGTATGGAACTCTTTGGATTGGAACTTATGGCGGTGGACTTCAAAAGTTTGATAAGATTACAGAAAAATTTACTCGGATGAATATTAAGAATCGGCTTAATAGTTCTGTGGTATATGGAATAATTGAAGACAATGAAAAGAATTTATGGATGAGTACCGATAACGGAATTTTCAAAATGAATTTAGTTACCGGATTTTTTACTCAATATGTACTTAATGACGGATTGCAGAGTCTTGAATTTAGCGGCGGTGCTTATGGAAAATCAAGTTCAGGCGAGATATTCTTCGGTGGTATTAGCGGGCTGAATTATTTTTACCCCGAGCAGATTAAGGATAATAAATCGATACCCCCAATAGTAATCAGTTCGATAACCGTTTTCAATCAACCGATAAACAAAGAGCCGGATAATTTAGTGCTTAGTTATGGGGAGAATTTTTTCACAGTAGAGTTTGCTGTATTGGATTATACTAACCCGATCGATAATCAATACGCATATATGTTAGAGGGATTTGATAGCGATTGGAATTATACTACTTCGAAAAATAGGATGGCAAGTTATACAAATCTGCAACCTGGTAAATATGTTTTCAAAGTTATCGGTTCCAACAATGATGGAATCTGGAATAATAATGGAGCATTATTATTTATCGAAATCCTTCCTCCGTTTTATTATACTTGGTGGTTTATTACAATCTCAATTTTGTCGATCGGATTTATTATATATTATTTGAGTACAATGAGATTCAGAAATTTGCTTTCGATAGAAAAATTGAAAGGGAAACTTGCTGCGGATCTTCATGATAATATCGGAAGCGGATTAACGGAAATTTCAATTTTAAGTGAGATAGCGAGCAATAGTTTATTAAGAAGTCTTGATGACGTATCTGATAACTTAGCAACTATTAGTGATAAATCCCGGATGTTAATAGACAGTATGAGTGAAATAGTTTGGATGATAAATCCGAGTAGAGATTCTTTAAGTGATCTGATTTTACGTCTTAAAGATTCATATAGCGATTTTCTTTCGGGTTTGGCTATTTCGTTCCGCGTGGTTTATCCTGAAAGTATCGGAGGGCTAAAATTAGGTGTAGATTTCAAGCAGAATATTTACTTAATATTCAAAGAGGGAATTAATAATGCTATCAAGCATAGCAACTGTTCAAAAATAATTCTAGAAGTAAAGCAGATTAATAATATCTTAGAAATTGAATTAGTTGATAATGGAAGGGGAATGGATATAGGCAACACGAAAACAGGGAATGGATTGGGTAATATGAAAAAACGCGCTAAGGATTTAGGCGGAAGTATTGTTTTGGAATCATCACCCGGCAATGGAACTAAGATTACTCTTACTGCAAAGTTATCATCAACAAATAAATTAATAAAGAAAATAATTAAGAAGTGATTATGGTAAAGACGGCGATAATAGAAGATAATAATACGATACGTGATGGGATTGCAATGCTTATTAATTCAACCGAAGGTTTTAGCTGCGTGGGGACTTATGGCGATTGCGAATCGTTTTTAGACAAATTGGGTTCGTTGGATGTCGATGTTGTTTTAATGGATATAGGACTTCCCGGGATGAATGGCATCGAAGGAGTGGCGAAAGCTAAGAAAATTAAACCGAATCTCAATATACTTATGCTGACAATCTATGAAGATAATCAATCTGTATTCAATGCTTTATGTGCAGGGGCATGCGGATATTTAGTAAAAAAGACACCCCCCACACGATTATTGGAAGCATTAAAAGATGCTCACGAAGGGGGTTCGCCTATGAGTTCTTTAATCGCTCGGCAGGTGATAACAGTATTTCAACAAAAACAGAACGAATATGATTCCGATGCAGAGCTTTCTACACGTGAAAAGGAAGTTGTTACTAATTTATCTGAAGGAAATAACTATCAAGAGATAGCCGAACGGTTATTAATAAGTGTTGATACAGTTCGTCATCATATAAGAAATATATATAAAAAATTACATGTACATTCGCAGTCCGAAGCAGTAGCAAAAGCCATCCGAAAAGGAATTATTTAGCAAAAACCTGCATGTTCATGCAGGTAAAGGTATTTATTTCCCTCTTTTTTACATAAACATGCGGTTGTTGCTCCCATTATTAATGGTTATTTAGCAAGTAGATTAAATAACAATCAATTGTACCGGCTCTAAAGTTGGGGGAGGGGTACTTAAAATAATGGAGGGAAGTATGGAAAGCACAGTTCACAATCCGATACCTGATCTTATTAATGATGAGATCTATGAGATTTTAGTTTCGAGAGGGTTAATTGACGTTAAATCCGTCCGTGATTATATCATACGGAAAAAATTCAGAACCCTTAGAAATAGAAACTTTAATTCTACCGATGCGATCGATGTAGTAAGAAGTGAATACCCATATCTGCAATTCGATACCATTCGCAAGATCGTATATCAATCAAAATAGAAGCATCCTTAATATATGCTTTAATCTTATGTGAACGTTTGACTTGTCCGAGCCAAGCGTTCACTAAAATTATATTCACGAATTTCATTTAGCGATGATTCCAGATCAATTTCACATAGCCAACGCATAGTTCTTTTGCGTAAATCTTTAAGATATTCTTCATCATATACGGGATTATAATCAACCAAATCTAAAAACCGTAAACCGCTACGGTCTATTTCACCTGTTTCTAAATTTTGTTTGTTTTTCGCTCTAATACCAAAATTTTTATAAAGAAGATGATCGTTAAAATCATATAGGAAAGATTTGGGAATTTGAATTATTATTGTTCCCATTTCATCAATAGTCTTAATTTGTTCAAATAAAAGATGTAATTCTCTTATATTATTGTTAATTTTGATAGATTTTTAAGAATTTATTTTTATGCAAAATGTTACTATTAGTTGTCATGTTAAATAAATGTATAATGGAGTTACAATATGGTTAGTGGTTTATTTTGGATTGTGCCCGTCTCGTCTGTAATCGCGCTCTTATTCGCATTTCTATTCTATAGAGAGATGATGAAACAGAGTGAAGGATCAGCAAAGATGGCAGAAATTGCATCCCACGTAAGAGTTGGTGCAATGGCGTATTTGAAACAGCAGTACAAAGTAGTCGGTATGTTTTTTGCAGGTATAACAATAGTTTTTGCAATAATGGCGTATGGATTTCAATTACAAAATCCATGGGTGCCATTTGCTTTTATCACAGGTGGTTTCTTTTCGGGATTAGCAGGATTTTTCGGAATGAAAACAGCGACACAAGCTTCTGCACGTACAGCTTTTGCTGCTCAAGATTCTCTTAATAAGGGTCTTAAAGTAGCTTTCCGTAGCGGTGCTGTAATGGGTCTTGTAGTTGTAGGTCTTGGTCTTCTTGATATCTCTATTTGGTATCTTGTACTAAATTATTTTATTCAAGAAACTGGAGACGGACATAAATTAGTAGTAATTACTACTACGATGTTAACCTTCGGTATGGGTGCTTCTACACAAGCATTATTCGCAAGAGTTGGCGGAGGTATCTTTACAAAAGCTGCCGATGTGGGTGCCGATCTTGTAGGTAAAGTAGAAAGCGGAATCCCTGAAGATGATCCACGTAATCCGGCTACCATTGCAGATAACGTTGGCGATAACGTGGGTGATGTTGCAGGTATGGGTGCAGATTTATATGAATCATATTGCGGTTCGATATTAGCTACCGCAGCACTTGGTGCAGCCGCATTTATGGAAACCCCTGATCTTCAATTCAAAGCCGTTATTGCTCCTATGTTAATTGCGGCTATCGGTATTATTCTTTCTATTATGGGAATTTTCATAGTAAGAACAAAAGAAGACGCTACACAAAAAGATTTATTAAATTCATTAGGAAATGGAATTAACTTTAGTTCTGTTCTTATTGTAGTTTTTTCGGCTCTTATAGTAAATCTATTAGGATTTGAAAATGCATGGGGAATATGGGGATCAATAGTTTCAGGTCTTATTACCGGTATCGTTATTGGAAAAGCAACCGAATACTATACATCACAATCATACAAACCTACACGCACAGTTGCTGAAAGTTCAAGTACCGGAGCTGCAACAGTTATTATCTCCGGTTTAGGATTAGGAATGCTTTCCACAGCAATTCCGGTATTAGCAGTAGCAACCGGAACAATCTTCGCATTCTTATTTGCATCAGGATTTGATTTTAATAATTCAGGTATGGGTCTTTATGGAGTTGGTATTGCAGCAGTAGGAATGCTTTCCACACTTGGTATCACACTTGCGACAGATGCTTATGGACCAATTGCAGATAACGCAGGCGGTAATGCTGAAATGAGCGGACTTGGAGAAGAAGTAAGAAAGAAAACAGATGCACTTGATTCACTTGGAAATACAACAGCAGCAACAGGAAAAGGATTTGCAATCGGTTCAGCGGCACTTACTGCTCTTGCTCTTTTAGCTTCTTATGTAGAAGAGATCAAAATTGCTTTAATTAGAGCCGGTCAAGTTACTTTAACATTTGCTGATGGATTAGAAAAAGCAACAGCTAAAGCAAATCTTAATGACTTCATGAATTACTACCAAGTAAACTTAATGAACCCGAAAGTATTAATCGGTGTTTTCCTCGGTTCGATGATGGCTTTTGTATTCTGCGGATTGACAATGAATGCAGTAGGAAGAGCAGCAGGTAAGATGGTCGATGAAGTAAGAAGACAATTCAAAGCTTTCCCTGGAATCTTACTAGGAACTCAAGAACCTGATTATGCTACATGCGTCGCTATCTCTACAAAAGGTGCACAACGAGAAATGATTATTCCTTCTGTATTAGCCATTCTTACTCCTATTTTAACCGGTGTTGTATTTGGTGTTACCGGTGTAATGGGATTATTAGTTGGCGGACTTGGTACCGGATTTGTATTAGCAATCTTTATGGCTAATGCAGGTGGTGCTTGGGATAATGCTAAAAAATATGTTGAAGAAGGTAATCTCGGCGGTAAAGGTTCTGATGCTCATAAAGCAACAGTTATCGGCGATACAGTAGGTGATCCTTTCAAAGATACTTCGGGACCAAGCTTAAATATTCTTATTAAATTAATGAGTATGGTAGCTATCGTATTTGCAGGTCTTACAGTAGCTTTCAGTATATTATAAAAAGTTATTAGTAATTAAAAAGAAACCGTCCCAATTTTAATCGGGACGGTTTTTTTATTTTAAATATTTTTTTATCACACCCTTACAAAATCTCAACCATATTGATTATAACCCTGCATCTGATAAACGGAAGTAAGGAACGGAATTAAAACAGCAAAGAAAAGAATGGTCAATAGCACCATAAGAACGAGTGAAACTATTATAATGATTTTTGTTAAGTTGAAGTACTTTGCCTGCAATTCAAATCCTTGTCGCATTGCTCGAGCGTCATTAGATAATTTAAAATTATCGAATTGATCTGCTGATTCTCTCATTCTTAAGCCAATTAAAATTAAGGGAATACCTACTATTGCACCGATAATAGAAAGGCATTGAAGTGCCCCATAGATAATAATAAATATACCCACGAAGCGCATATCTTTTGTCATTTGAGCGAATGTTATTTGAAACATTGTGGGAGGAGAGAATGAAGTATTAGAATTTTGCTGATTGTCATTTTCTAAATTGATATTGTTAAAGTCATCCATTTAACAGCTCCATTTTTGTTTTATATAAATATAATGGAAAAGAATAATTTTATCAGCTATTTTATTATTTTTAGTGATTAATAAATCGGAGGTAAAAATGGAATATAAATTTCTTGGCAGAACAGGATTAAAAGTCTCTTCAATATGTTTGGGTACAATGAATTTCGGACCATTTACATCGGAAGAAGATAGCAAAACAATAATGACCAGGGCATTAGAACTTGATATTAACTTCTTCGATACAGCAAATGTTTATGGTGCTGAAAAAGGTGTCGGCGTAACTGAAGAGATTCTCGGTCGCTGGTTTGATGAAGATAAATCAAGAAGAGATAAAGTAGTACTTGCTACAAAAGTATTCGGTAAAATGGGCGAAGGCATTAATGATAAAAAACTTTCTGCATACCATATTAAGAAAGCGTGCGAAGATAGTCTTAGAAGATTAAAGACAGATCATATCGATCTTTATCAGATGCATCATGTTGATAGAGATGCGCCGTGGGATGAAATTTATCAAGCGATGGATCAATTGATTCAAGAAGGGAAAGTAATCTATATTGGTAGTTCTAATTTTGCCGCATGGAATATAACAGAAGCAGTTTATAAAGCGAAAGAAAGGCATTCGCTCGGTATTGTTTCCGAACAGAGTATTTATAGTCTTCGTAATCGCCATATTGAATTAGAAGTTTTGCCCGCATGTAAAGCTTTTGGAATTGGTGTAATTCCATGGAGTCCGCTTGCAGGTGGATTGCTTTGCGGTGTATTAGAAAAGGCTTCCGAAGGTAGAAGAACACGCGAAGCTTTACAGAAATCGGTAGAAAAACTAAAACCGCAGATAGAAAAATATGAAGCATTATGCAAAGAGATTAATTTGAATCCAGCAGATGTGGCTCTTGCGTGGGTCTTGCATAATCCAGTAATTACATCACCGATAGTTGGCCCTCGTACGGTTGAACAGTTGGAAGAAAATGCTAAGGTAGTGGATATTAGATTAAGCGAAGATACGTTGAAAAAATTAGATGAAATATGGCCAGGACCGGGTAATCAAGCACCTGAAGCGTATGCTTGGTAATGAATCCGTTCCTAAATAGAAAGCATATCTCATTTTGTGGAGATTACTCCCTATTAGGTTTTCTTAATGTATTTTTTTTAAAAATTTTAAATAATAATTAAAATGCCAGACTTTAATTTTTAGTGATTTTATTCCGCCTCAACTATTCTGGTTTTCAGAATAGTTGAATGGTGGAAGTAAATGTTGTAACTCAGTAATTAAGCACTTATTTAATGTGGAGAAATAAATGGACAACAAGAAATTGCTTTTAATCCTTACAATAATTTTTACGGCATCTTTGTTTCAAACAAATGCTGTGAATGCGCAGAAGAAAAAATTAACTTACAAACAGGTATATAATTTTTCAGAGCCAAGATTAACGGGACAAGTGCCGCGTATCGATTCATGGCTTGATAAAGATAATTATCTCGAAGCAAAAGCTGATCCAACAGTTCCGGGCACTAAACCTGTGTTATGGAAAATAGACGCTAAATCGGGTAAGTCAGTTATCTATGTCGATTATCCTTCATTAAATGCTCAACTACCTGAAGGATATTCGGTAGAACGAGCTGATTCAAAGATGCCCGATTACTCTGCATTTATTTTTAATAAAAAGAATAACCTTTATTACTATTCAGTTTCTGCAAAAGAATTTAAGCAATTAACGAAAGATGATGCAGAGGAAGTAAATCCGAAATTTTCTCCAAATGGAAAATTCGTAGCTTATACAAAGGACCTTAATCTATATGTATATGATATAGAGAAAGAAACAGAAACAAAATTAACAGAAGATGGCGGCGGGCTAATATATAATGGATATGCATCATGGATTTATTATGAAGAGATACTTGGACGTGCATCTCGTTATGCGGCATTCTGGTGGTCGCCTAAGAGTGATAAAATTTCTTTTATGCATTTTGATGATACACCCGTTCCCGAATTTATATTATATCGTGCAGATGGGCAGGATGGAGAATATGAAAAAACAAGATATCCTAAAGCAGGCGAAAATAATCCTTTTGTAAAAATCGGAATAGCTGATATAACGAGCAAAAAAATTGTCTGGGCTGATTTCGATGAAAAAGCTGATCAATATGTTTCATTTCCTTATTGGAAAAAAGATAATACTCTCACTGTTCAATGGATGAATCGTGGTCAAAATAATATTATTATTTATAATGTTGATTGCTCAAATGGAAAGAAAACTGAACTATATAACGAAAAACAAAATTCGTGGGTGGAGTGGTTTGAGGATTTATATTTCTTTGAAAATAATTCAGGATTGATTCTTAAATCTAATGTTGATGGTTGGACGCATTTATATTACTATGGTTACGATGGAAAACTAAAAGCACAACTTACTGAGGGAAATTGGAATGCAGCTGATGTAGCTTATGTGGATGAAGAAAATGGAAAAGTATATTTTCATGGTTCTGCCGGTAAGCAATGGGATAAACAGTTATATGTAGTTGATCTGGATGGAAAAAATCAGAAACAGATAACTTCGGGCGAAGGAATGCACACTTGCACGGTTGCTCCTGAGGGAAACTATTTTATCGATAGATATAGCAACGTTACAAATCCATATAAGCTTGACTTATTAGATAAAAAAGGTAAATTAATAAAAAATCTTGGTGATGCTAAAACTGCCGCTATGGATGATTACGATCTTGGTAAGGCAGAACTTTTCACAATTAAGACTGATGGTGGATTCGAGCTTCCTGTTTCATGGGTACTTCCATCTAATTTTGATAAGACAAAAAAATATCCGGTTTTATTCAGTATTTACGGTGGTCCGCAAGCACCTTCAGTAAGAAACGCATTCCCATTCTGGTTTGAAGGAGCTTATCTCGCAGGCAAGGATATTATTTATGTAAATGCGGATAATAGAGGATCGGGTTTCAATGGAAAAGTTGGTGCTTCTCAAATGCATCGCAATCTTGGCAAATATGAAATGCAGGATCTCTTTACAATTATCGATTGGATGAAGAAGCAGGGATTCGTTGATACAACTAAAATAGGTATCACAGGTGGAAGTTATGGTGGTTATGTAGCTTGTATGGGAATTACTTTCGGAGCTGATTATTTCACTCATTCTCTAGCTGATTTTTCTGTAACCGATTGGCATCTATACGATTCTCACTATACCGAACGATACATGGATACACCGGAAGAAAATCCGGATGGATATAAAGTAAGTTCTGTAATGAAATATATAGATCGTTTCAAGGGAAAATTCCTGATTACTCACGGTACGCTTGATGATAATGTCCATATGCAAAACACACTTCAATTAGTAACTGAATTGCAGAAACAAGATAAAGAATTTGAAATGATGATATATCCGAATCAAAGACACGGATATGGAATGCCTCAGCGTTTTCATCATGTTAGAGAGACTATTGAATTTTGGTTTGATAATTTCGTTGGTAAAAAATTCGATCCGACTATTGATTAAGGGATTATTTAAGATACAAATTAAGGGAAATAATGGATTACAAAGAGAATAATAAAAATTACGATCCGCGGATGCATACAACCGAACATATCTTAAACAGTACAATGGATAAAATGTTCGGCTGCGGAAGAGCTTTTAGTGCTCATATAGAAAAGAAAAAATCTAAATGCGATTATAGATTCGATCGGAACTTGACGGAAGATGAAATTAAAACGATCGAAGAGAAGGTTAATGAAGTAATTAAACAGAATCTCGATGTAAAAGAAGAATTTATGAATCTAGAAGAAGCGGGGAAGTATTTTAATCTTTCCCGCCTTCCTGATGATGCGGGAGAAAATCTCCGAGTTATTAAAGTCGGGGATTACGACCAATGTTTATGCAGTGGTGTGCATATAGAGAATACGTCAGAAGTGGCAGCAGATTTCAAAATTATCTCCACAAGCAGTGAGAATGGCGTAATGAGGTTAAGGTTTAAGCTGGTTTAGTAGTTTCTTCCACTTTAGGAGTTGTTTCTTTACATCTTGAGGTGAGGTGCTGCCTGCTGATTTTTTGCTGATGATACTTGCCATCGGCGTAAGAAGATCAAAAACATTTTTATCAAATTTTTGAGAGAGTGTTTTATACTCTTCAAGCGTTATTTCATTAAGCTTTTTCTTCTTTGAAACACAATATGCCACAACGGCACCTACGATATGATGCGCTTCGCGGAAAGGAATATTTTTATTTACCAAGTAATCCACAATATCAGTTGATAATAATAAATCACCTGAAAGCTCATCTTTAAAGCGATCTTTGTTAAATTTTGTATGTGCCAAGAGTTGAGCGGATTGTTGAAGACAATCTTTTGTAGTGTCGATTGCTTCGATAAGATGAAATTTATCTTCCTGCATATCACGGTTATATGCTAGAGGGAGCGATTTCATAATCGTTAATACACCCATTAAGGCACCGTAAACCCTACCTACTTTGCCACGAATAAGTTCGGCTATGTCGGGATTTTTCTTTTGAGGCATAAGAGAGCTGCCAGTAGAATAAGAATCATCTATAAGAGCGAACGAAAATTCCTGTGAACTCCACAAAATCATCTCCTCGGAAAACCGGCTTAAATGCATCATTATTATTGAACATGCACTTATCACTTCAATGACAACATCTCTATCAGAAACTGCATCCAGAGAATTTTCTATAATGCCGTTCATCTTTAATCCCTTCGCCGAATAATTACGATCAATATTAAGTGTAGTACCTGCCAGAGCCGCAGCACCTAGAGGAGATATATTTACTCTTTTCATGGAATCAGAAAGTCTTTCTTTATCACGTTCTAACATAGAGACATAAGCCAAAAAATGATGAGCAAATAAAATTGGTTGTGCTCTTTGGAGATGAGTATAACCCGGAATGACAGTATCTTTGTTCTCTTCGGCTTTCTTTAATAATGATTTTTGAAAAACATTTACACACCTTATTAGATTAGTAATTTCTTTACGCATATAGAGCCGTTCATCTAAAGCGACCTGATCATTGCGACTTCGTGCTGTATGAAGCCGCTTTCCTTTTTCCCCAATTTTTTCTATTAATCTTTCTTCAATTAAAGAATGAATATCTTCTTTCTTCCAATCGAATTTTAATTCTCCGCTTGCGATTTCGTTAAAGATTTTGTCTAATGCTTTAATTATAGACTTTCCATCATTCATCGAAACAATTTTTTGTTTCATTAGCATTTTTACGTGCGCTTTACTTCCTTCGATATCTTCGGCAAATAATTTACCATCAATAGCGATTGATGAAGAAAACTTCAATGCAGTTTCATTTAATGTTTTCTTAAATCTACTGTTCCAAATTTCCATATAAAACTATGTCCACAATATTCAAAAATTATTTCATTACAATAATAATGCGAAAAATAAATCTAATCTAATTTGAAAAATGCTAAACTAAAACTCCTATTTTTTCATCTTCTGCTTTTTGTGCTACACGATTGATAGTTTTATAAGGAAGTCCATAAATTTTAATAAAACCTTCTGAAGCAGAATGATCAAATTGATCAGCAATAGTATAAGTAGCAAGGAGAGGATCATATAATGAAAATGGGGATGTTCTGCCCGATACGATAATGTTTCCCTTATAAAGTTTTAGTTTTACTAAACCCGTTACGTTCTCTTGTGTTTTATCTATGAATGCTTGGAGTGCTTCACGAAGAGGCGAGAACCAAAGTCCATTATAAATAAGAATAGAATATTCCTGAGTTACGAGTGCTTTATAATGAGCGACAGATTTTTCTAATGTGATTCTTTCTAATTCATTGTGTGCTGTATTTAGAATCATTCCTGCCGGAGCTTCATACACTTCACGCGATTTAATCCCGACTAATCGATTTTCAATCATATCAATTCTACCTACACCGTTTCTTCCGCCGATTTTATTGAGTTCTTTTATAAGCGAAACTCCGTCCATGGTTTTTCCATTTAAAGCAAACGGCACACCCTTCTCAAATTCTACAATTACATATTCTGCTTTATCTGGCGCATCTTCTGGAGAAACTGTAAATTGAAAAGCATCTGCCGGCGGCTCTACCATTGGGTCTTCGAGCACCCCGCATTCAATTGCAGTACCATAAATATTTTCATCGATTGAATAAGGATTTTCTTTCGTCGCAGAGACAGGTATATTATGAAATTTTGCATAATCGATCTCTTGTTCACGGCTCTTGAATTCCCATGTTCTGAGTGGAGCGATATTTTGAAGATCGGGAGCGAGCGCACCGACTGCTATCTCAAAACGAACTTGATCATTACCTTTTCCTGTACAACCATGTGCGACCATATTAGCACCTTCTTTACGAGCAATATCGACTAACGTTTTTGCAAGAAGCGGTCTGCCGATTGAGCATGCCATTGGATAACTATCTTCATACATTGCTCCCGCACGCAGAGCAGGGAATACATAGTCATTAATAAATTCAGAGGTAAGATCAATTACATATGCCTTCGAAGCACCTGAATTTATTGCCTTTTCTTCAAGTCCAATAAGTTCTTTAGTCTGTCCTAGATTACCCGTAAAGGTAATTATCTCTGCATCGTAATTATCTTTCAGCCATTTGACCATAACGGATGTGTCTAATCCGCCCGAATATGCTACTACAATTTTGTTCTTTCCCATTAATTTATTCCTAATATTATTTTAATATATTCTAAACTATTTTTGATGTTTTTATTTGAACGAGGGATTACTATTATTGTATCATCACCTGCTACTGTGCCAAGAATTTCTGTTGAATTACTTTGGTCTAATACAATTGCCACTCCCTGCGCTCTTCCGGGAAATGTTCTGATAACGATTAAAGTTTCGTTATGGTCTATTGAGATTATTTCTTCACTTAAGCGTGAGCGCAAAACCGATTGTTCCCCTGAGGTATTGATTTTATAAAAAAATCCATTTGGAGCCGGCACTCTAATAATACCGAGTTCATTTAAGTCCCGTGATAAAGTTGCTTGCGTTACTTTTATTCCATTCTGTTTAAGTAATTTTTGGAATTGAGCTTGATTAGAAATTTCCTGCTTAGAAACCAGCTCTTTGATTAAGGTATGGCGGCTTTGAATTTCTAGAATTTTATTACTCATAAATCCCTCGTTTGATTTTTCTAATTAGTCGGCAACTATCTCTGTGCCGATTCCTTCTTTTGTAAAAATTTCAAGCAGAAGTCCATGAGGCACTCTACCATCAATAATGTGAACTTTTTTTACACCCGATTGTAAAGCAGAAAGAGCAGATTCTACTTTTGGAATCATTCCACCTGAGATTATTCTCTTTTTAATGTAGTCTTCTGCCTGTGATTTGGTAAGATGCGAAAGAAGCTTGCCATCGGCTTTTACTCCTTCTATATCTGTAACGTAAACTAATTTCTCTGCATTCAATGATGCAGCAATTGGTCCGGCGGCTATATCTGCATTTACATTGTAGATTATCCCAATGTCGTCGGATCCAATCGGGGCAATGACGGGTAAGTATCCATCTTTTAACATGCTTTTAAGAATTTCATTATTTACTTCGGTTACATCGCCTACAAATCCTAATTCATCGAAAGATTTTTTTACTTTAATAAGATTAGCGTCTATACCGCTTAATCCGACACCTCTTCCACCATGAATATTAATTCGACGGACGATGTCTTTATTAATCGAGCCGGCGAGAACCATCTGAACTACATCTCGCATTTTCTCATCGGTGTATCTTTGTCCGTTTACAAATTTTGTTTCGATACCAAGTTTTTCGGCAGTGATTGTTATATCCTTACCACCTCCATGAACTACGACCATATCGATACCGATTTTACGAAGCAGAACCACATCCTGCGCAATCATCATTTTGAGCTTTTCATCCTGCATTACAGCTCCGCCATATTTCACTACAAAGGTTTTATGCTCAAACTGCTGAATATATGGAAGTGCCTCAATTAATACATCTTCTTTTTTGAAAATGATACCGGTCACGATCTGTAACTCCCATTAATCTTAACATACTCTTCCGAAAAATCACAAGTCCAGCATGTTGCAGAATAATTTCCGTTACCGATTTTTATGGTTAGATAAATGTAATCGAGTTCTAGAGTTTTATTGGCTTCTTCGATCGATAATTGAACTGAATAATTTGAGCCAAGAATTTTTGTGCCATTAACAAAAATTTGAAATTGTGCGGGATCAAACTTGATTCCTGAATAACCGGCAGCGGCAATTATTCTACCCCAATTAGCATCTTCACCATGTATAGCGGTTTTAACCAATGGGGATAGGGCGATCGTCCTTCCAATTTTTTCGGCATCTTCGATAGATTCTGCTCCATCCACTGTAATTTCTATAAGTTTTGTAGCCCCTTCGCCATCACGTACAATATCGAGAGAAAGTTTTTTTAGTAAAGCATGAAGTTCATCTTCAAAAATATAATGTTCAGGACTTTCTAACATTATTTTTGCATCACTTGCCCCATTAGCGAAAGCAAGAACCATATCGTTAGTGCTTGTATCTCCATCTACAATAATTCTATTAAATGTTTTATTGGCAGCATTTTTAAGCATCGATTGAAGTAGGTTTTTTTCTATTGCGGCATCTGTAAGAATAAAGCCAAGCATTGTAGCCATATTGGGATGAATCATTCCAGAGCCTTTTGCCATTCCATAAATCGTAACTTCTTTTCCATTAATCAAAAAAGTAGAAGATGCAGTTTTAGAAAATGTGTCTGTTGTCATAATAGCTTCGGCGGCATTTTGCATCTTTTGTTCTTTATCTTGATCGATAGAAGAAATTTCGGAAGTAATTGTTTTTATTCCTTCTGCGATTTTAGTCATTGGAAGAGTTTCTCCAATTACTCCGGTAGATGAAACGAGCACTTCATTTTTTTCTAAGCCCAATTCTAATGCAGTAAGAGATGCCATTATTGAAGCATCATAATAACCTTGTTCACCAGTGCAGGCATTGGCATTACCACTATTAATTATTAACGCACGGAAAGTTTCTCGTTCGGATAAATGTTCTTTGCAAATCAATAACGGTGCGGCTTGAACTATATTAGTAGTAAATACTCCCGCAGCAGTTGCGGGGCTGTCAGATAAGATCAAGGCTAAATCTTTTTTCCGTTTCTTAATTCCGCAGAACACTCCCGCGCCTTTGAATCCAAGCGGGATTATTACTGCCGGAGTTTTGGCTAAGAGAATATTACCGGTAGTTTCTGTGATTTGTGTACTGATAATTTCTTTGAACATTTCATTATTCCTTCTGCCGGATCGAAGCCGAACGTTATATTCATATTCTGAACTGCCTGCCCTGCCGCACCTTTTAATAAATTATCAATTGTTGAAAAAATTGTTAATGCTCTATCGGAAGATAAATTAAAACCGATATCGCAAAAATTTGTATATGATACATTCTTCATTTCAGGGATCTTATTGCCCATAAAACGGATAAAAGATTTAGTGGAATAATGTTCTTTGTAAGCATCTTGGATTTCTTTTTCATAAATTCCATTTTTTATTTTTGCTTGAATCGAAGTGTAGATGCCACGAGTAACAGGTAGAAGATGCGGCACGAATGAAAAACCGGCTTTTACACCTGTAAAAATTTCAAGATATTTTTTGATTTCGGGAATGTGTTGATGTTCGTCAACTTTATAAGCACGAACACTTTCGTTTACTTCTGAGAAGATCATGTTTTGAGCTATAGATTTACCCGCACCAGAAGTGCCGCTATATGAAATTATGCTAATGAACGATTCATCGATCAAGTTATTTTTAAGCATTGGTATTAAAGGAAGCAGAATGCTTGTCGGATAACAGCCGGGATTAGCAATGATGTTAGCCGATGCAATTTCCTTTTCGTTCCATTCACTTAAACCATAAACGGATTTATCTAATAGATGTTCGGCTTTATGATCATACTTGTAATATTTTTTATATTCATTTATATCAGAAAGTCTAAAATCCCCACCAAGATCGATTACTTTTACACCATTCTCAAAAGCAGTTTTAACTGCATGGAATGCCTGCCCTGAAGGTAGCGCAACAAATATTAGATCAAGTCCTAAAATGGCTTCAGCCGAAAAATTCTCAATCTCCATTGATATAATGTTTTTTAGAGATGGATGAACATCTTCTATATATGAGCCGACTGTTGAATGCCCGAATAGCTTAGCTATTTCAGCTTTCTCATGGTTGGATAAAAGCTTAATTAGTTCTATACCCGAATAACCCGCCGCACCTACAATACCTATCTGATACATTATCTTCCAAAAAATAAAGAATAATTATACATAAACTTGCATAATTATGCAAATATTAATTCTGAAGAATACAAGGTATTTTATAAGAGATGCTTCGAAAATTAAGAAATCAGGGCATAAATAAGTCAAATCAAAATAAAAACAAAAAATATCCCTTTTAAAAGTTTATCTTTGTAAGTCAATAAAATAGGAAAAAGATGAAATCGTTTGAAGAGATAGGTCTTGATAGTGAATTACTTAGCGCTATTAAGGAACTTGGGTTTGAAAATCCAATGCCTATACAAGAAGAAGTAATACCACATTTAATCGGTGAAGATAGACCCGATATTATCGGTCTGGCACAGACTGGAACGGGGAAGACGGCGGCTTTCGGTCTTCCAATTATTCAAAATACAGATTCGAGTAAAAATAAAATACAATTCTTGATATTAAGTCCGACACGAGAATTATGCTTACAGATATTCGATGATTTAACAAGCTTTGCTAAGAATAAACCAAACGTAAAGATAGCAGCAGTATTCGGTGGATCGAGTATTGATCGCCAAGTAGAAAAAATTCGTAAAGGTGTACATATCATTTCTGCGACCGCAGGTAGATTAGTCGATTTGATTAACCGTGGGATCGTAGATCTTTCTAACCTAAAAACAATTGTTTTAGATGAAGCCGATGAAATGCTTAATATGGGCTTTAGAGATGAACTTGAAATAATTTTAAGTGAAATACCGGATGATGTTCAGACGCTCTTATTTTCTGCAACAATGCAAAAAGGTGTAGATGATATAGCACGTAAGTTTTTAACTAAACAGATAGAAATTACAATTGGCAAAAAAAATTCCGGTGCTGATAACGTTGAACATCTTTGCTATATGGTTCAAGCACGTGATCGGTATTTCGCACTTAAGCGTATTGTGGATTATAATCCGAACATTTATGGTATCATATTTTGCAGAACAAGAAAAGAAACTCAAGAGATTGCAGATTCATTAATTAGAGATGGATATAATGCTGATTCACTGCACGGTGATTTATCGCAAGGGCAGAGAGACATGGTAATGAATAAATTCCGTATCAAACATCTCCAATTACTTGTAGCTACAGATATTGCAGCACGTGGACTTGATGTGGATGATCTTACTCATATAGTTAATTACAATCTTCCCGAAGAATTAGATACTTATACACATCGTAGCGGTAGAACAGGCAGAACAGGCAAAAAAGGTGTTTCTATAATTATCACCAATCTAAAAGAGAAGAGTAAAATTCAGCATATTGAGAAACAGCTTGGTAAGAAATTTACCATATCGGCGGTTCCTCTTGGTGGCGAGATTTGTGAAAAACAGTTGTTTCATCAAATCGATAGAATGGAAAAGGTGGAAGTTGATTATACATTAATCGATCCGCTTTTGCCGGATATTTTTAAGAAACTCGAATGGCTTGATAGAGAAGAATTAATTAAGAAATTCGTATCAGTCGAGTTCAATCGTTTCCTTGAATATTATAAAAAGATGCCTGACCTGAATAATCCAACTGACGGAAAAGGGGAAAGGAAAGTTCAACCTCAGGAAGGATTCACAAGAATCTTTATTAATCTCGGAAATATGGATAATCTAATTCCCCAGACATTAATGAAAATGATTTCGCAGGCAACAGGTGTTAATAATATTGAGATCGGTAAGATTGATATTCTTAAAACATTTTCATTCTTTGAAGTTGATACAGCATTTGCTAAACAAGTGATGGATTCGATGGAAGGAATGGAAGTAAAAGGTAGAGTTGTCAATTTAGAGATTGCAGAATCAAAGAGTCGCGATAATACACGAGATAGAAAAAGTGGCGGAAGAAGCGGCGGATTCAGCCGTGGTGGAGATAGATCGTCAAGAGATCGTGGAACTAGAGATCGCGGTTCAAGAGATGGAGGAAGCAGGAGAGAATCAACAGGCGAAAGAAGAAGTAAATATGGTGATCGTGAAAGTCGTCCTTCAAGAGAAGGCGGAAGTCGAAGCGGTTCATCAGAAAGAAGCAGTGGATATTCAAGCCGAGGAAGAAGCTCCGAAGGTGGTGGAAGTCGTGAAGATCGTGGTGATAGAGCAAGTCGTCCTTCGAGAGAAGGCGGAAGTCGAAGCGGATCTTCGGAAAGAAGCGGTGGGTATTCAAGTCGTGGAAGAAGTTCCGAAGGTAGTGGAAGCCGTGAAGATCGTGGAAGCCGAACTCCAAGAGAAGATCGTGGCGGAAGTGCAGATAGAGGAAGCAGTGAAAGATCGGGTGGAAAATATTCCGATAGAAAATCCTACGGTTCACGTGAATCTCGCTTTGGCGATAGCACTTCAAGGAGCAGATCGGGCGGAGATCGTGAAAAGAAATTCGGTAGATCCAGCGATAGAAAACCTCGCGAAAGAAAATCTGACGGCGACAGCTACGGTGCTAAGAAAAGCGAAAAGAAAGTATGGGTTAATGAAGAATATACAGATAAATCCAAAAGCGGCTTCGGACAAGTAAAGAAAAGAAAAAAAGAATAATTATTCAATGATAGGATAATTCTTTCCTGATTGATAATTAATAAATTTAAAACCGTCTCAATATCTGGGGCGGTTTTTTTTTATACCCTTTAGGGTATCGTAGTCTGAATTTTTTGAAAAATTTATCATGACAGACGAAAACCGATAGGAACGATTATCTTTCTCATCTTACAACAGTCGGAAAAGAGATGGTTGGATCAGTAACGGTAGAGGCTGAATAATGAACAGATGTCCAACCGAAAATGAAGACTTAACAATGAAGATGGGAGCAGCAGCGGGAATTGAAATACCAATACATGGAATGGTTTATTCAAAAGAGGGATCATTAACGTATTTTATTAAAAGATTTGATCGATTCGGAAGAGGAAATAAATTGGCTGTTGAAGACTTTGCTCAATTAGCAGGTAAGTCTCGCGATACTAAATACGAATACAGTATGGAAAAAATAGTCACATTATTAGATATCTTTTGTACATTTCCTTTGTTAGAAATAAGAAAACAAATTCTAAAATAAAAATATATTTCCTTTTATTTAGCGACTACTTTTGTTTTTCGATTTTTTAGTAATTCATTTTTTAGTTGTGAGGTTGTGAGCACATCTCCAGAAACAGATTTCTATTCCGTATTGAAAAAGAAACAGTTGAATATTTCAAAAAATTAGATATTGAAATAGATATTTCTTATCAAAATTTAATGAATATGTATTTACGGGATTGCGCTCAGAAAAATCTGAAACCAAATATAAATTGGCAGAAACAATAAATTTTAAACAAAAAAATGCCGGATTGCTCCGGCACTTTTTATTCACACACACCACCAACTTATATCTGCTAATTATTTCAATTCTGGTAGTCTTCCCGGTGTATATGGAGCTTTGATTTTATCAAGCTCTACTTCCAATTCCGTTACAGAAGTTGCCGCATCCTTTATCTTACTATAAACCGGAGCAAATTCTTCTGAAAGTATTTCATAAGAACGCTTCTGAGTTGTAGTAACATCAGATGTCGAACGAGATTGTGTATAAATCAAATTGTTTAAGCGATAACCCAATGGCACTTGTGCAGGTGGAAGTTCTTCGAGACTAGCTTTCGCTTTCTGACCGTTGAATGTGAATAAAATTTCATCTAACATTTTTGCAGTATCCGTTGCCTTTTTCATCAGTTCGGTAGTTGCATCGGTAGAATTATTAATTGCCTGTTTTATATATTCCATTTTCTTTACGAGTTCATTAGTATAGTTCTCAGCACCCATTACCTTACGTGCTAATTCAGCAGCTTTTCTTTGGAAAGCTACCAACTCAACTTTATCTTTTGCAGGTAGAGTAGAATTACTCAAAGCATCCACTTCAAAAGGCACTTTGCTGACTAATTCTTTTATACCATCACGATTTACCATCGACATTGAAACAGTATACTTACCCGGAAGAACTAGCATACTTCCATTTTCCTTAGCAACGGGATTGAACTTATTCTCTTTTATATTAACGGGATAAAAGCTTTCATAAGCAAGATCCCATACAACTCTTTTAACTCCTTTTGATGCAGGAGCATTAATAGTACGTACAACATTGCCATCTTGATCAGCAATTTTGAAAATAAGATATGGAGCATTTTCCAATTCTTCGGCTCTAAGTTCAGCATAAGATGGCTGTGGGATTTGTTTGCCTTCTTTAAATAGAGTTTCTTCTTTCTCTTTACGAATTGATTTAAGAGTTTTAGGAACTTCTTTTATATAATAAGTAAATGGAATACCGAAATCAGGATTAGGTGCTTTGAAAAATTGATGACCCTGTCCATATACACTACCTTTTTCAATATAGGTTAATCCGGTTTTAATTGGGAAAATATACGCATCTTTATTTACGAAATCTTTATTAATCTCGCGTAAAGGAGAATAATCATCAAGCACATAGAATCCTCTACCAAAAGTGGCAAGAACTAAATCAGATTCTCTTTCCTGAATAGCCAAGTCTTTAACTGATTGAACAGGTAATCCATTTTTAATTTGAACCCAATTATCACCACCAGTAACAGAGAAGTATAAACCAAATTCTGTACCTACAAATAATAGATCGGGATTTTTGAAATCTTGAATAATTGTTTGAACAGAACCATTGGCAGGAAGATTGCCCGAAATCGAAACCCAAGACTTTCCTTTGTCGCTACTTTTTAGTAGGTATGGTTTGAAGTCATCTCTTTTCAGATTATTGAATGATACGAAGACAACATTCTCATCAAAGCGTGACGGATAAATATCACTTACATAAGTCATTTTTGGAATGCCGGGGAATGATTCAATTTTATTCCAAGTTTTTGCATCCTCGCTAACTTGGATTAATCCATCATCTGTACCGACAAATAATAGATTCTCTTTGATTGGAGATTCTGCAAATGAAACGATTGTACCCCATGGTGAAGTCGATACATCTTTAGCAACTGCATCGATACTCCAGAATTTGTCCATTACGGGGAATGAATTACGGTCGGTCTGTGTTGTAAGATCATCGCTGATGACCTGCCATGTATTCCCGCGATCATCACTTCGGAATACTTTATTCGCCGTAGTATAAATTCGAGAATTATTATGCGAACTAATTACTAATGGTGCATCCCAATTCCATTTATATGTTTCTTCTCCTTTGCGTGGCTCAGGGCGAATATCGATTGCTTCACCGCTTTTGCGGTCGTAACGAACCATTCCGCCATATTGAGATTCAGCATAAACGATGTCAGGATTTTTTGGATCGATTGCAGTCCAAAAACCATCGCCACCATTCGTAACCCACCAATCTGAATTAACAATTCCTGCTTCGCTGATTGTACGTGAAGGTCCGCCCATACTGCTATTATCTTGTGTACCGCCATACACATTATAAAACGGTAAATCATTATCTACATTTACACGATAGAATTGAGTAACAGGTAGATTGGATTTAAACTCGAAAGTTTTACCATTATCATAAGATTCATAAATTCCGCCATCGCCGCCAATTAAGAAATGATTTGTGTTATCGGGATTAACCCACAAAGCATGATCATCTACGTGGCGATATTCGTTACCGAGCGACTTCCAAGTTTTTCCACCGTCTAAAGTATATTTGGTAACAGTCTCAACCGAAACAACTTTATCAACGTCTTTAGGATCGCAATAGATTTCATTATAATACTGACCCGATGAAGAGTAGTCGCTCATCTTCTCCCACGATTCGCCGCGATTAGTAGAGCGAAAAAATCCGCCTTCATCTTCTGCGGCTTCGATAATAAGAAAAACATAGTCAGGATTAACGGGAGAAATTGCTATTCCCATTCCGCCTTTATCAGCTGATGGAATTCCCTTAGTTAATTTTGTCCAGGTTTCGCCACCATCGACTGATTTATAAACTGCTGATTCCGGTCCGCCGCCAATTTTGGAAAATACATGTCTTCTACGCTGTTCGGAAGTAGCATAAAGAATATCAGGAAAACGAGGATCCATTACAACATTATTAATACCTGTATTCTCACTGACGAATAGAGTTCTTTTCCAAGTTTTTCCACCATCATTTGATTTATAAAGACCGCGTTCTCCGCCCGGTCCCCAAGCAGAGCCTTCTGCGGCTACAAATACAACATTAGGATTACGAGGATCGATTACGATTCCGCCGATTTGACGGGAATCTTTCAGTCCCATATAATTCCAAGACTGTCCGCCATCGAGTGATTTATATACGCCGCATCCATATCCGAGTGCACGCTGGTGATTATTCTCGCCCGTTCCAACCCATACTACATTTGGATTTGTAGGATCGAGTTTTACAACACCGATAGAATAAGCACGAATTGTATCTGCAATCGGTTTCCATGTTGTGCCGGCATTATCTGTTTTCCATACGTTACCGCTGGCAACGGCAACGTAGTATTCATTAATATTATTTGGATTTACTGCAAAATCTGCAATTCTGCCTGAGCAGTATGCAGGTCCGATATTTCTTAATTTTAATCCGCTAATTAAACCCGAATTAATCGGGTCTTTCTTTTCATCCTTTTTATCGTCCTTCTTTTGAGCAAAGACTAATAATGGAACAATCATCAAGAAAAAGATAATTTGTTTGAGTCGCACTAAATACTCCATATTTTTTTGATAATATATTTATATAAGTAACTTATCTTTTTTCGTAATCTTGATGTTTAGGATAAACAAACGGTTTTTCCTTAATCAATCTTAATGCTTCTTTAATTCCGGCTTCAAGCTGTGGATCAATTCCTTTAACCATTTGAGCAGGATCATCTATTACTTCGATATCAGGGTCAACGCCATGACCTTCTTTGAACCATGTGCCATCAGGATCGTACATACGGAACGTAGGTACTGTAATGCTTCCCCCATCAATTAATGCAGGCGCACCTGAAATGCCGATTAATCCACCCCAAGTTCTCATACCTACCAATGGACCAAGTTGAGATTTTTTGAAGAAATCTGGGAATGCATCTCCACCCGAACCGCTCCAACCATTAATTAACATAACTTTAGGACCGAAATGAGCTGTTTGAGGCCATTGCCATGTATCGCCATCACGTACTGCCCAAAAAGCTAATGGTTTTCTATTCAAGAGTTCGATAAATCGATCAGGTATCTGTCCGCCATTATTAAATCTTTCATCTATGATTAATGCCTCTTTATTCGTCTGCGAATAAAACTGTCTTACGAGTTCATTTTGTCCATCAGTTCCGGTAGAAGGCACATAAATATAACCTACTTTTCCATTAGATGCTTCTTCTACTCTTTTTCTATTTTGTTCTATCCAAGCAAGATTTCTTAAACGAGTTTCATCATCTAATGCAGTAACAATTACTTTCCAACTTCCATCTAGCGATGGTTTTGAGTTTACAGTTAGTTCGATTGTTTTACCTGCAAGATTATCAAAGTTAGTCCACGGGTCATTTTTAGTATTGAGCTTAACACCATTTACTTCGAGTATGTAATCGCCTTTCTTTACTTTCACGCCGGATTCAGCAAGCGGGGATCGAACTTCTGTATCCCAAGGAGCTGCTTCTACTATATTTTTAATTTTAAATGCGCCATTTTCTACTGCCCAATCTACTCCAAGATAACCTGTCTTTCGTGATTCAGCATATTCTTGGTCGCCGCCACCTTTATATGTATGCGAAGCATTGAGTTCTGAAATCAATTCTCCAAGTACAAAATTTACATCTTCTCTTGTAATGCAATTATCGATTAGATTGCCATACTGAGTTTTCATTGCTTTCCAATCAACTCCGTGCATATTCTTATCATAGAAGAAATCTCTTTCGAGACGCCATACATCATTGAATATCTGTTTCCATTCTTCTCTCGGAGTTACGGTAAACTCGAGCTGAGTTGTAGGAAGTTTTTTATCCATTTTTTGATCCGGAGCTACGTCTACTATGGTAAATGAATTTCCTTTCATTGCGAGAAGTTTTTTCCCGTCGGCAGAGAGTCTATATCCGCGGACATCAGCAAGTATAGTTTTTTCTTCTCTCTTTTCGAGATCGTAATATTTTATTGCACTTGTTTTTTCACCTGAACCGCTATTGGGTGCTTTTGAATAAATAACTTTTCCTGAAACTGCATTAAGAGAATTATAATTGCCTGCTGTAACAGGTAATAGAACTAATCTATTTTCCATTCCATCAAAATCGATTTTCACTTCTTTTATTTCATCTTTCTTTTTATCGTCTTTCTTCTCATCTTTTTTATCGTCCTTTTTATCATCAGTTTTCTTTGGTTCTTCTTTTTTTACTGCTGTCGTATCATTCTTCGGAGCTGTAGGAGAAGGGATCTCTTTCGTCAATGATATTGCGGCAACTTGTGTGGAATTAGGATAAATCCAGCTTCCTTCAAAATCACTATAAACAGGATCGAAATTTCTATTTGTTAATAAGTAGAGATATTTACCATCGGGATCGAAAGTCGGGTTGGTATCAGAATAATATCCACTAGTAACTTGGTGAATTTTATTCTCTTTTGTATCGAATAAAGCAACCGCATTAAGATGATTAGGTAGCTCTCTTACAAATGCAATATATCTGCTATCAGATGACCAAGAGACAGAGAAATTTTCTAAACCTCCATGGAATAAACCGCGTTGTTTTTCTATTTCTGTGTTTTTATCTTTTTCAATATTATATACATTTATCATCATTGTTTGATCAACGAAACAAAGATTTTTACTATCGGGACTCCAATAAAGATTGTACTTGAATCCAGCGCCATAAGAGGATACTTTTTTTGCTGGTTCGTTTGTGGTTAGATTTTTTATTGTGATTTCATATTCGCCTGAAGCATCGCTCCAATAAGCAGCATATTTTCCGTCAGGAGACCAGGAAGCATATCTTTCAAATGAACCGGGACTTTGGCTTTCGTTAATAATAGCACCATTCTCAGCAGGTACATTAAATACTTCGCCGCGTGCTGTAATTAATGCTCTCTTTCCGTCAGGAGAAATATCTGCATTCTGAATTTGGCTCGCAGCATTAACTACTTTCGGCATTAATGTAATACCATCGGTAACTACTGTGATATTTACTTCTTTAAGTTTTTCATCGGCGAGAGAAAGGAGATAAAGTTTTCCGCCTGCTTCAAAAACTAAATCACTCGGACCAATTGATGGGTAATGAATATCGAAATCCTTGAAATTTGTTACCTGTTTGGTCTCTTTTGTAGCTAAGTCATAAGAATAAATATTTGCTCTATTTTCTTTACTTCTATCGGAAAGGAAATAAATTTTGTTTTTGAACCACATCGGAAATTCATCATTGGCAATATTATGTGTGATGTTTTCAGCGGACTTGTTCTTAAAATCATATAACCAAATATCAGGTGCCATACCGCCTTTGTATCTTTTCCAGTTTCGGAAAGCTCTTGTAATTGGTGTGTATGCTAATTTGCTACCATCGGCGGAGATAGAGCCGATTTCACCATAAGGGAGTTCTAATTTTTCAGGTAGTCCTCCTTCGGACGGCTGTTTATATAATTGATTGAAGCGCTGTTTGCCACTTTCCATTGCTGATGAAAAAAGAATCTCTTTTCCATCAGGATACCAATCGAGCATTCGCTCGCTCATTCCGTGATGAGTAACTCGATTTGCAACTCCACCTTCGGTTGGGATAGTAAAAATATCCATACTGCCACTATAATTACCATTGAAAGCGATAGTCTTTCCATCGGGTGAGAATTTTGGGAAGACTTCTTGTCCTTTCGGGGAGGTCAATTTATAAGCCATACCTCCATCTTTTGAAGCTAACCATAAATCGCCTCCGTATAAAAATACAATCTGTGTAGCCGAGACATCAGGGAACTGAATAAGCTTCGCCGATAATTGTGCTTTAATAGGAATTGATAAGAAAACAAATAGCATTATCATTAATAGTGATAATTTTTTCATATTGTAACCTTTTATAAATGAGTTGAATTTTTCTTTGGTGGGATGTAAGAAATTTGATATTTTTCTGCTTGTTATGGATAACCGTTTAAACATATTACCTCGTAATGAACAAACCAATTAAAAAAATCGCAATAATATTAGCGGTAATTTCACTTTTTCCAATAATCTTTTTTTCGATTAACGAATACTTATCGTTAAATAAGAATGAAAAGATTATTCAAGATATTTACAATAAACAATTAGATGCGATAATATTCTCAATTAATCAATACTCAGACGATATCGTCCGCAGTTGGATATTCAAAACAGAAGATATAATAAGACAAAATAAAGACGAGAAGCTACTTCAAAATTCTTTAAATGAATATCTCCCGATTACCCAATCGGTAAAAAATATTGTTTTAGCTGATACGTTATTAGACGCATTAACTGCTGCTAAGTTTTCTGATTTGGATTCAATTAGTAAGATAATTAAAAATAATATTAATCTCGTAAGAAGATTTTTTATTTATAAAAATCAAAATTATCAGAAGATAGAATCGATCAATTTCGGTGATTATGTTCTTCTCCTTTTCGTTACAAATAATAATAAAATTTGTGTGTTTCAATTAAACAAAAAAGATTTTGTTACGAAGAATCTCTCTGGTAGGATACGTTCCATTGCCTCTGATCAATTTGATATTGGAGTTTTTCATTCTGGGCAAACAGTTTATTCTACTGAAAATTTTAAGATATACAAAGCACAACAGTCGGCTAATTTTTGGCTCATTTCCGACTATCAATTAGCTATGAGTGTAAAAGGGGGGACTTTAGAAGAGCTAATACATTCTCGTGTTTACACTAATATTGCTCTTATTGCCGCATTAGGATTATTAATGTCTATCGGTGTATTCTTTGTTTACCGAAACATTAAACGTGAAATGGAATTGGCACAAATAAAATCTGATTTCGTTTCAAATGTATCGCACGAACTTCGTACTCCACTCGCACTTATTAATATGTATGCAGAGACTTTGGAAATGGACCGGATAAAATCAGAAGTGAAAAAGAAAGAGTATTATTCGATCATTAGCGGCGAGGCAAATCGATTAAGTAGTATCGTAAATCGTATTTTAAGTTTCTCAAAGCTTGAAGCAGGTAAAAGAAATTTTGTTTTTGAAGAGATTGATTTGAATGAGTCTGCAAAGAAGATTTATGAAACCTATCTGCATCATTTACAAAATAAACAATTTGTGTTCTCGTTTGTTTCGGGTGGTGAGATTATAATAAGCGGTGATAAGGAAGCGATTTCGGAAGTGATTGTAAATCTTATTGATAACGCCTGTAAGTATAGTAATCAAATAAAAAAAATAGTTTTACGAACCGGAATTGCTGATCGATTTGGATTTATAGAAGTCGAAGATAGCGGAATTGGTATATCACAAGATGAACAGGCAAAAGTTTTTGATAAATTTTATAGAGCTGCTAAAGGATTAGTCCATGATACTAATGGAACTGGAATCGGATTAGCATTAGTTAAGCATATTGTAGATGGGCATAAAGGGAAAATCGAATTAGAAAGTGATACGTCTAAAGGAAGTAAGTTTAGAATTTTATTCCCTATGGCGGAGGATTAAAAGTATGTATAGAATATTAATTGTAGATGACGAACCGAATATGCGTTCGGGATTGAAAGATAATCTTGAGTTTGAGGGATATGAAGTTGAAACGGCAGTTGATGGCGAAGAAGGACTAAACAAAATATTGTATTATAAATATGATCTCGTTTTACTTGATGTTATGATGCCAAGGATGAATGGATTTGATGTTTGTAAAAAAGTTCGATCAGAAAAAAATAATGTCCCGATAATATTGCTTACTGCAAAAGGGGAGGAGATAGATAAGGTTCTCGGACTTGAATTTGGAGCTGATGATTATATACCAAAACCATTTGGTTTAAGGGAGCTTTTGGCAAGAGTAAAAGCAGTTTTAAGAAGAAGTACGTCTTCAAATTTGGGGAAAACTTCTTTCTCTAAAGGTGTGCCGGGTGGTTCTAATCCTTCGAGTGATTATGGAATATCAGGAGGTTTAGTTACCACTGATAATCCGATTATTTCGGATTCAGTACTCTGCGCTGAAGAAATTACTATTGGCAGATTAAGGATAAACTTTAAGACATATAACGCTTACGAAGAAAACATGCCGATTTCAATGTCGCATAAAGAATTTGAACTGCTTAAATATCTATGGGAGAGAAGGAATAAAAATGTCAGCAGGGAAGACTTGTTAAAAGATGTATGGGGTCAAGAGGGATTTATTACAACACGCACCATCGATAATTTTATAGTAAAACTTCGTCAGAAATTAGAACACGAACCTACCACACCGAAAATAATAATCACCGTTCACGGAGTTGGCTACAAACTCATCGATTAGTTAAGCCTTTCTACTTAGTTCAGAGAGTATGATAGCATTTGCATTGGCAACATTCAGAGATTCGGCTTGTCCGAATCTCTGAATATTAATTCTGTCATCAGTAATTTTTAAAAGTTCATTGCTCGGACCGTTGGCTTCATTGCCGAAAACTATAATTGAACGTTCCGGAAAATCATATCCATATAAATTATTTCCTTCCATATCGGCAGTAAAAATAGAATAACCCGTTTTTCTTAATTTTGCTAAATCATCTATGAATGAAAAAGAACGGATAATATTAAGATGAAAAACTGAACCGGCACTAGAACGGATTGTTTTTGGACTATAAATTTCCGTGCACGTTTCATTCAATAAAACATTTTCAAAACCAAACCAATCACAATTGCGAATCATCGTACCCATATTGCCTGGATCATTAATATTTTCAAAAGCTATGATAGTGCCGAATAAACTTGAAACAGATTTATGAGAAGATTTCTCAAAGAAGATTCCAATTATTCCTTGCGGAGTTTTTGTATCTGCAATTTTTTCTAATTCATTGTCTTTTACAACTTCCAGATTAATGGAATATTTTCTTCCAAGATTATTTATATACTCAAATTCGTTTTGTTCAAACTCATTTGAAAGAATAATCAATTCCGGCTCGAAGCCGGAATCAAGTGCTTCTAGAATCAACTTCTTTCCTTCAACCAAAAATTTCTTTTCGGATGCTCTTCCTTTCTTGCCCGAAAGCGAGGAATAATATTTTATCTTCTCTTTAGTCAACATATTTAATTAGTATGATATCCTTTCTTAACAATTTTATCACCTTTAAAAAGTGCAAAGGCGGGCATCGATTGATGACGCTTTGTCATTTGATATAATTGCTGTGCGCTATTTGCAATAAATAGATAAAGCGTTTTTTCATGGTTATAAGGATTAGGATATGTTAGATAAATTCCATCATCATTATTATTATATGTATTGCCATCCCATTCAAAGAAATATTTTCCATTTGTAATTCCGAGTTTGCTTAGTAGTTTTTCTGTAAGTGTGTTTTCGGAAACGCCGCCGAGGAGAATGATATCGTTCTTGGCTAGTTCCGATTCATCAATTTCGCTATCTTTTTTGATCGGTTGGAATGTTTCAGTAAAACGATCCGCAACCATCTTTTGATAGCGTAATGCAATAGTATGATTCGCTTCAACTTGTTGTTTAGTGCCATAAACTATAATTGTATTTGAATAGTCATCAAAGAAATTGGAGTACGTAAAATAATTTGTTCTGTTTACGGGTACATCATTCCCTGCATTTACAGTAACCGATAGAGGTTTATTATCAAATATATATTCAAAATTATTTTCAACATTCTTTAATTCGATTAATTTAACTATTCTTTCTTTTTCAAATTCGATAGAAACCGTGAGGAATAAATTAAATACTTTACCGGTTTGTTTAATATTAATTCCGGTTTTCCATTTGTTTTCTGTGTTGTCAATTTTTACTTGGGCAGAAAAATTTGGTAATTCGGTATCATTAATCCATTGCGAAATAAACGCTTCATCTACTCCTGCATTTTTAGCATACTCAATAAATTTCTGATTAGTGATGTTTTTTTCTTTGAAATCAGTTTGGACTTTATTCACAAACTCAGAGAATTTTTTATTACCGAGTTTCAAACGCAATTGATGAAGCAAGAATGTTCCTTTAATACGCGGAATTTGGTAGTTATTATATTTATCATAAACTTGTTTAGCATCAACAGGAGCAATTGCACCTTCGCGGTTCGTTGCATAAAGAAGTCGGTAGTTTAATTCTGTAAGTTCATCTCTTAGATAATTAAAAGCCACATCTTGTTTTGCCGGCATCTGTTTGAGTGTGTAGTAATAAGCCGCCGCGGCACTTACATACCAATTTTCTTTATTGCTTGCAGGAAAAACTGTTCCTTTCCAAAGAGATACTTTATCGTATGAATAAACATCTTTTACTTCATTTAGGTTATTTGTAAGCTCTTTTGTCTCCTTGTTTTTCGGTGCTTTATCTTTCCACGCTTTCAATTGATCGGCTATATAAATCGGCGAAGCCACAGCATATCCTAAAGTGAAACGAGAATAAGCATTTGGTAGATCGGGCATTCTTCCATTTTCATTTATAAACTGTTCTCTTAAGGTTACCTTACCTTGATGAGCAAAGAATACTAATTGTTCAGCCATTTCGGAGGTCGTTATCTTTCCATCGCAAGCATGTGGTCTATTAATCGGGGATGAATTCCAAAGATTAAAGGCGGCAGTCTGATCTATATTACCATAATTATTCTGATAGAAATCCCAGAATGCGAGATCGCGATTTACAGGTCGAAATACTATATCATGAGGAGCATCATCAGGATTGTGGATATATTCTTTTCTTACTTCGAGTTCTTTATTGTTATTATCGCTAAAATAAAAATCCTTAGCATCGTTATACCAATCGTTATTACTGCTTCGCCATAGTTTATGTGTGTTGGTTCCAAGTAGTAAAATTCCGATTTCATTTTTCTTAACGTCTGCAATCAGCCAATCGTTCGTGTACATACCATTATTTTTTGTTGTCATTATTTTCACTACGTCATCAATAGAGTTTGCATATTGAGCTGCTTTACGAATACGATTTGATTGTGGAATGCCATCAGGATTATAAGGAGTTTGCTGAACGGTGGTTTCGCCAAGCATAATACCAGCACTATTCATATAGAAATCCGCACCTGAATGAATTCCTCCGGGATAAGTTTGATAAACTAATCGATTACCTTCGGAGGGAACTATATCAGTAATTACATTCCAATGATAGCCCGTATAGCCGCCCCACATAAAAATTTGTCCATAAACAATTCTACCATCTTTAGTAGCGGAATTATTCGCTAAGAAAGCGGAACATTTATGTAATCTTTCTTTTACTAAAAGATCATCTTCTTCGGAGAGAAAACTTTTTCCCGAAAGAGGATTGGGTGTGATGCGCAGAGCATCTTGAACGTAATCTAAATCGATTGATGAATTTATTGCAACAATATCAAGAAGATCAATCGGACGATCGAACACCTTAGCTCCTGCTTTCGCAGCTCCATCGGCTATTCCCTTCATTTCAGTTAAATTTTCTTCTTCATATTTTCTAAGAAAGATCGCATCGGTTTCAAAGCGAAGTCGCTGCCATTCCTGACGCGGTTCGGAGGAGTTATAGTTTGTTGCTAATTTTTCTATAAACATTTTTATATCATCAGCGAGCAGCGAACCGTATTGAAATCCTCTTTGGTATGGTTTACCTTCTATATGAACAAAAATCCATCCTTTATCTTCATAACGAAATGCAGGTCCATGCCATTTAACTGTTTCTAACGGTATATATTCGCTGATATCTGTTACTTCGGTGAGTGCAATATCATCGAACCATGCT
>JALNXG010000014.1 GCA_023230485.1 Melioribacteraceae bacterium | reverse complement strand
TTGTTATTATGCTTGCAGTTAGTAATGCAACAAGCAGGGTTCTAAATTTCATATTCTACTCCTTAACAATCTTTCTTAAAATGATAGTATAAGTGAAAATTTATTCTGATGGTCTAATCGACCGTAATCAACATTCGCATAATCAACTTTTATATCGATATCCATTAAAGATACATTAACGCCAAATCCTAAAGTCAAACCACCTTCGCGATCTTCTAATAATAACTGTCTGAATCCGCCTCTTAACGAAATCAAATTAAATAATTTTACTTCCGTACCGATATTCAAATATTCTTTATTATCATTTGGGTGAATTGCATCCACTGCAACAATCCAATCATGTTTTTCCATTCCAAAGAAATCTTTCGCAATATTAGCCGATAACCCTACTCTAAATATTATCGGTAATGGATATTTATCGGTCTCTAAATATGCATTGATATTTTCGTTATTGCCTTCAAATGAATCATTAATATCGTGCTGAACTATTACATCTCTACCATCCATCTGCATCTCTGTACCAAAATTGCTAATCGACATACCAATCAGAACATTCTTGAAAAATGTTTTATATAATATACCAACATCGAATGCCACGGATGAAGCTGAAGAATGCCATATATGTTCATTAATGAATTTTGCAGTTCCGCCTATTGCGAATCGATCGGTTAATTCACGTGCATAACTTATACCAATAACCATTGAACTTGCAGAAACTTTTTCACCGCTTCCATTTGGGAAAGTAATTGTGGTTCTTTCAATATCCGGCATTCCAAGATTGGCAACAAAAAATCCCACCGTACCAATACCTTCAATCGGCATTGCAAATCCACCAAAATCATAATATAGGTCAGCTATATAATCATAGTGATTAATGATCGCTTCCATCTTAGTTAAATGAGCAATACCGGCGGCATTCCAATACATACCCGTAATGTCGCTCGATAGTGTTGTATATGCTTCACCCATTCCAAGAGCACGTCCACCGACACCTATTTTAAGAAATGGCGCCGCCGTTGTTCCTACTCTACTAATTGATTGAGCATTAATAAAAGTGCTCATCATAAAGATCAGTAAAACAAGTGAAGTTAGTTTCAAAATATTTTCTTTTTTTATCATCTTAATACCTTTAACAGGGCTGTTTGAACTATTTATACTATTCATAACTTACTCTCAAACCAAGCTGAATATAACGTGGTGATGAATACATTCCCGGATTAGCGTAATATTCTTTTGAACTGCCGACTTCAACAAGACGAGACCAGCTCAAATAATCCTGTAATGTATAATCAGGTAATCCGGTATCTGCATAAACGCTATTTGCATTTCTTGTATCAAGCAAATTTGTAACATCTAAAATTGCTTGGAAACCGAATGAACCGACTTTGAAAGTTTTAGCAACTCTTAAATCCAAATTAAATGTAGATGGTTTTCTTTCGCTGTTTTCTTTCAATCCTGTTGCAGCATTTCCGCCTGTTGCTTCACCTCTTGAAAATTCAGGCGTATATGGGAATCCAGATGCATAATTTGCTATCAATGCACCCTGCCATCCATCTTTCATATAAGAGAAAACTGCGTTTAATGAATGTGGCTGATCCCAATTCAAATTTACTAACTGAATACGGGGTGATTTGCCCGCAGATAAATCATTATATGCATCTTGTGGATTTGAAGATGTTCCATTAGCATTCATATATGTATAATCTAAATTAAGATTGAATGCATCGAATCTGTAACTCGTAGAAAGTGTAATACCCTTTGCTACTGCATTATCTTTATTTACATATGAGTAATAAGTAAGTCCTCTATATGTATCAACTGGGAATCCAGTCCCTACCCAATCACGTATATCTCTATAAAATGCAGTAACATGTATAAATAAACTATTGAATAATTGTTGCTGTAAACCGATTTCATACATTACAGTCGTTTCAGGTTTCAAGTTAGAATTACCTACTAAGTTTTGTGAACCTGCACCGGCTACCCAGAAATTAGGGTTCGTATATAAATATTGAAACTCGGGATTCTGATAAAAATGTCCATAAGAAAAATGAATTACCCCCTCATCTGTAATCGGGAATGACAATCCAAATCGAGGACTGAAATGAGAATTTATATCCGCTTTCTTATACCAGAATTTTTCTCTTTCTGCAATTGTATATTTTACTAATTGATCATCAGGAAGATCAGGTGAATAATTTTTATAAATATTATCTAACTTAAATGGAGAATAAATTTGTGGATCTCTTGGGTCTGCTAATACTCTTCCATCTGTATCAAAATAATCGTATCGCAATCCAATATTTATAATCAATTCTTCAAATTCTATCTTATTCTGAATATATGCTGCGTATTCATTTGGTTTTGCAGCATAATAAGTATGGAAGGCAGATGATTTATCAGGAATAATCGGTCTATAATTTACTTCATCGAATTGAAGTGAATAATAATCCTGCTCAATATCATGAAATCTTCCGCTAGCACCTAACTTTACTAAATTGTATTTATTTATTTGACTTGTTAAATCGAGATTAAAAGAATAATATTTACTCGAATTAGTATTTCTATCTACATCATTACCCCAGTATCCATAATCATTGGGATTGCTTTTTATTTCTATATCAGAATCTCTATCGGGTCTAAACATATATTGTTGAAAATCCCCCGATTTAGTAGGCATATACCTATAATCATAAGGGTCTTCATACGCATAGCTTTTATGTTTATTAGAATATGCACTTCCTTTGAAATCTATGAATGTAGAATTTGAGAATACATAAGTTGCAGAAAATATTTGTGTATATCGATCTGTATAATAAAATCTACCACCATCCGGTTTGTATTTGCCTCCGCCACCATAGCTAAGATCATCATTATAGTAAATACCATAACTAAGACTGAGACTACTTAAATTAAAGAAAACCTTAGCTTGTGCTGATTTTCCTTGATACCAATTTAACGATACTAATTCATCGTCAGGCATATCAAAAGAATTAACGGTATCCGTTACGGGACTCCATAAACCCCACGGCATAAAATATCTTTTGCCTCTCTGATAGCCCGGTTTGTATTGATATCTTCCGGCTACATAATAGGAAACATATTTTTCTATTCCCGGAATTGGTCCCGATAAATTTAATTGAAGATCGGAATTTCTAAAAGGATTGTATTTATTCAAATATGGAGTTTTTGTCTGCCATGGCTTATCACCCGATTGAAGTGCTTGGTATAAATCGCGGTTATTATTAATTCCATATTTAGCAAAATCGAAATCAAGATAACCCGATTTTGTTGTTAGAGCTCCAACAGCTGCCCTTGCCCAATCACCATTATCCATTACAGAATACAAATTTTCATCAAAACTTAAATTGTCACCGATATATGCAGTAGCATTAGCAGTAAATTTGTCGCTTCCTTTTTTAGTAACGATATTTACAACTCCTGATAATGCTTGTCCATACTCGGCATTAAACGTACCTGTAATTGCTTTTAATTCTTCAATCGATTGGTCATCGATGCTGATTCCTGAACTTCTATTAAGAGGATTTACAACCTGAACACCATCCACTAGGTATGTAATTTCACTTGATCTACCGCCTCTAATGTGAAGTGCTCCACTTGCATCTTTAACGATTCCCGCCTGCATACTTAATATACTTGTTACATCTCTTGCAGGAAGTTCTTGGATTTGATCGCTCTGCATACTTCTTTCGGAGGATGTTAAATCTTTCTGAATTACCTTCTGTGCGGTAATTGTTATTTCCTGTCCCAAAGAAATTGCTGTCGAAGAAAGTTCAAAATCTACTTTTGTAGTTAAATCCACTTGGACTCTCACCTGCTCAACAATTTGACCATTGTATCCAATCATTGTGGCTTTAATTGTATATTGCCCGGGAGGAAGGTTAATCATATAAAATTCACCTTCTAGATCCGTAGCCGCACCATAATTTGTGCCCACTAAAACCACATTCACTCCGTAAAGTGGTTCTTTTGTCTCGGCATCTATTACTCTACCCGAAATCTTGCCCGTTGTCCCTGCAAACGAATTGCTCCAACAGATTAACATTATCGTAAGCAATAATTTTAATGCTATTCCATTAATCTTCTTCATTTATTTCAATCCTTATTCGTTCTTATTATTTTATAAAAGAATGGCAAGGGTTTCTCCTTGCCATTCATAAGAACTGACTTATAATTATTTTACTAACATCATCTTTTTAGTTTGTACGAAATCATTTGCTTGGATTCTGAATACATAAACACCAGTAGCTAATTGACTACCATTGAAGTTTACTTCATAGTATCCTGCTTTTTGGTTCTGGCTAACTAATGTTGTTACTTCTCTTCCGAGTATATCAAATACTTTCAACGTAACCATCGATTCTTTTGGAAGATCATATTTAATCTTTGTTGTTGGATTAAATGGATTCGGATAGTTATTTGATAGTGAATATACTGTTGGTAAAGTGTTTTCTGTACCTTCAACTGAAGTTGGTCCGTTTATTACTTCTAAATAACCCCATGCATCAGGTCTCATCCATGATTGGTCTGATAAGGAAACTTCATCTTTTGGAAGTGGCATTCCGCCTACTTGAACTACTAAGGATCTTGCTGCATCACCTTTATTAGGATCCCAGTCATTTCCATCAATTCTGAAAGGCATCATCATACCATCATATACATCTAATTTACCTGCTGAACCGGCAACTTTAGCTAATTCGATTCTTGCTTCAATAATATATCCATCACCTGTTAATTTCTGGAATACAACTGCTTCAACTCCATCAACTGTAACAGGAGAACCACCATCAAGACATACTGTTCCAAGTGCATTGAAACCAATTCTATAATCGCCATTTGTTTTCTGTAAGTTCTTTTCATGAAGAACCTGCAATTTTTCTGCGCCATAGAATCCCATAAAGAATTCTAGTGCATCACCTTCCCATGCCTGCTGTGCTTCATCTGTTCTTAAATCATCATCAATTACTTCAGCTGACATATAAAGATATGTATCATCAATTACAAAGCGTGTTTCGAAATTCATATCAGTAGATGTTCCTTCCCAATCAGGAAGTGTTTGATCTGCATATCCGCCTGACTCAGCTTTAATTGGATCCGGCTGAATTGCTATGAAATCTGCATTATCGCCATCTAACTCAAATGAAGAAGCAAAATCTTTTTTATAATTAACTTTGTATGTTTTTGAGGTTTTAATTGTTAATGGACCAAATGTTCCATCTGCTGTTTGTGCTGTTTCAGCTTTACCGTCAAATGCTGTCATTGCAAAGTATAAATTCTTTATTGCTCCATCTGTTGAGTAAGGTCTATAACCATAAGCTTCCATTCCATGAGGAATCAATGAAACTACTCTTTTAACTTTTGGTGAGTTTAAGTCTGTAATTGGTTCTTCACTTACATATAAATTGTATGACTCTGTTCCTAACGTATTATCTAACCATGTTAATTTAACATACTGATAATCTATACCGGTTTGCATTGTATATGTATTTGCTGTTACACTAATCTTAGGAGTAGATACCGTTCCCTTAGGTTCAGTAACATTCCATACGGTCAAATTATCAAATAGGAAATCACCTACGAAACCATTTGCATTCGGATGATATATCTGAATTGCTACTGTAACCGGTTTTGTAGGATCAGCGATGGTACCGGCTGTAAGAGCAGCTGTAACATCAAAAGTTATTGTTCCCCACTCGCCAGGAACTAATGCGTTTGCCAATGTATCACTTATTGCTTTTGGAGTTTCATTCCATCCACCTTCGGGTCCATTTACTACTAAACCAATCTGTCCAGTACCATCGGCATTGATTCCTGCCGGTACAAAAGCATCTATGGTTATAAATGTAGCTACGGCATCATTTACTTTGTCATAAATTACCACGTTATCTTTCTTTATTGCTGCTTTACCATCATTTATTGCTTTTGAAAAATCTACACCAAATTTTAAAACGCCTTTATTATCAACTACGGCTCTATCTAAAAGCTCGGAAGCTCCACCGAACCATCTTGTAAATCCTTGAGCTTTTGCTGCGGCTGATTCAAAATTCGCTACTACCCATTTAGCACCTGTTGCTGTACCAATTAATGATACGTTATCAATATAAATACTTCCTGCAAATCCCGGGGCTTTGGCAAAATTAAATTCAATACCCATTTCTTCTAAATTTCCAAGTGTAGCATCAAAATTTGGATCAGATGCGTGTGCTGCTTCAAATAAGAAATGAACAGGATACCATGTTTCTTTCTTTAATTGCCAACTTGTATAAACTACATCTTTCCATTTCCAACCTGGACCTTGTGCCCATACTTTTATTGCAATTGAATCTGGTGTTCCGGCAGGTAACCATAAGTACCATGTTGCAGCTTTTGCTTCCTTAGCATCTACTGCTGATTTTTTAATTACTGCTTGATTATTGCCTGCAAGTGCCGTTACATTAACTTCCATTACACCTGCTGATTTTGTAGAAGGATCAGGTACATTTAAAACTGAAAATACAGCTTCTCCCCAACCTTTAGCGAATCCTTGAGCATCAGCTTCAAAATCGCCAATTACTTTTGGTTCTGCTCCAAAAATGCTTACGTTATCAATATAAATTGATCCTGTATAACCATCAGGGAACATAAATTCAATACCCATCTCTTCAAAATTTCCTGCCATTGGATCGAATCCTGCATCCTGAAGATGTGCGGCTTCAATATCAAAATATACTGGAAACCATTTTTCTTTTGTTACTTTTGCGGCTGTATATACATTATCTTTCCAATGCCAACCGGCTCCCTGTGCCCATACCTTAATCTGGACATCATCAGGAGTAGAAGCAGGTAACCATAGATAATAAACAACTAATTTACCTTTTGAACCATCAATAGCTTGTTTCTTAATAACTGCTTGCTTATTACCTGAAACGGCTGTTACATTTAATTCTAAAACGCCGGTTGATACTCCGGATGGATCTGCAATTTTACTTAATGTGAATGTTGCGTCTCCCCACCCTTTTACAAATGCACCATCGCTATCTTCAAAATCAGCTATAACTTGTGCATTGATGAAACCGGAAATAAGGAACATGCCAACTAACGTAAGTATGGCTTTTTTCATGAATCCTCCTATTAGGTTTATTACTATTGTTTTAGTTTATAATCAATAATTTGATTAATCTGCTTTTTTGCATACTTATACTATATCTCAAATATGATGCCATTATCGAGTTATTGATAATGGCAGGTTTAAGCATTTTTTTAATCAATAAACACTTTTATCGATTTATTAATTTGATAAAACTTATCATATAGATAAAAGACTACCAATTATCCGTTCTAAATGATGTGGCAGGTAATCTATCTCTATTAAATAAAGTTCCCTCTAATATATCACCCCAACAATATCTTACTGCCAACGGATATTTAACATTTTTGGAGCTTACTATCAGTCCGTTTCCTTCAACTTTTACATCTGCATCATAAAATACTTTATCTTCCCCAGCAATCTGAAAATTATTTTTGCCCTTTATAGGCCTTATTTCCAATCCTTCTCCAAAACCGAACGAGAGAATAGCTTTATTTCCTTCAATCTTCATCTCTTTATATAGTGGCCCCGAATATGGAACATTCAATTTATAATCTTTATTCAACGCCCAAGCGGCTAATCTATCCCCGACAGCTTTCTTATTACCCGGATGAATATTTTCCACATTTCCAATATCCATTGTTACTGCCATTCCGGTCTTGGAAATTGATAGACTTTTTAATTGTGCTTCGCGTAAATATTGTGAATTTGTACCTTCCCCATAGCGATATGGTGCGATTTGAGTGTAATAAAATGGAAATTCACCACCCTGAAACTCTTTACGCCAATTGTTTATCATTATTGACATCAACTGAGGATACTCGGCAAAATTTCCAACGTTTGATTCACCCTGATACCAAATTGCACCTTTTATCTTATATGGCACTAACGGTGCAATCATTGCATTATATAAAACGGTAGGTGAGTGTTGAGATAAGGATACACCTAAGTTTGGTCTATTAAGATAATCTCTAGTTTTCGCATCAAAAACGAAGAATTTACCCCCAAGATATTCTGCAACAGGTAGATAATTCCATTCTCCGGCAATCGAAACTACTTCGCCCCCATCTTTACTATAAATTTTTAGCATCTCTTTCTGACCGGAAATACCGCCACCCCCTTGATTATCAATTACTTTTGTAGCAATTGTCATTGAGTTCGATTTTACCAACTCCTTTGGTATCGTATAAACTCTCGGTGTCTGCCAGAACCCGCCTGTTTCATAAGCTCCTACTTTCTGACCGTTTACATAAGTAACATCCATATCATCAATTGGACCTAATTCCAATACCAATTCTTTCCCAATCCATTCTTTCGGAATTTCGATTTTCTTCCTAAACCAGATTACACCATCAAAATTACCTATTTTACTGTTTTCCCAACCTGCGGGAAGATTAATCTTTAACCAATCGCTATCATCATAATTTGGATACATACATTCCGAATCACCAAAATCGAGATTAGTAAATTTATCTTGTTCCGGTTTACCGCTTATATCGATTGTTTTACGAGTTTTGAGCCATTCAATCATTTTTGAGTAATCTTCGTTACTTTCGTCTAATTTTTTCTGAAAGCCTTTATATTTATCCATTTTTGAAAGCGCATCTGCACTAATCCACGATTCAATCTCGGTACCGCCCCAGCTTGTATGTATTAATCCAATCGGTACTTTTAGTTCATCATAAAGTTTTTTACCAAAAAAATATGCTGTGGCACTAAAAGAGGGTGTTGTTTCAGGATTTGCTTCCTGCCATGTCCCTTTGCAATCATCCTCTTTTCTTGTGGAATATAATCGTGTTACTTGAAATAAACGAAGTGTGTTCGCCGCAGAAGTGGCTATTGCTTCCGGACCTCCTTCAATTAAATCTTTTGGAGGCCAGCCGCTTAATGGCATCTCCATATTCGATTGTCCCGAACATACCCATACTTCGCCCGATAAAACATTTTTATATTTTATCGTTTCATTTCCCATTACTACCGAGATTGTAAAAGGTCCGCCCGCTTTTGGAGTTTTAATTTTTGATTCCCACTTACCATCAAGATTAACTACAGTGCCACTTTTTTCTCCCCAGCTCGTTTCAATTTTTACATTCTTTCCGGGAACACCTTTTCCCCAAAGTGGAATTTCAGATTCCCTCTGAACCACCATATTATCGGAGAAAATTGATGGCATCCAAAGAGTTTGCGCCTCCTTTGCTGCCACTTGCGAACCCGCTTGAGGATCCTTTATCAATTCCACTTGCGAACCCGCTTTGGAATCCTTGATCATCTCCACTTGCGAACCTTTCCGGGAATTTTCTTTTAGTTCACTCCCCACCTTCGAAAAATTAGAACTAAAACCTGCTATCATTAAAACTATTACTAAGAACGAAAAATACTTTTTCATAATTGGCTTCTTTATTTTTTATATGTGATTTCTATTCTGCTTATTTGAACACCATCATTTAATTTTACTTTCAAAAACTTCGTACCTTCATTCGAAATATTATCTGTTAATCTCACCGCATCAAAAAATCCATAATCATTTTTTGCGAATGAGAATACTTCTTTACCGGGAGTAAATTCTTCCAAATCCGCCATCGAGCTTCCTTTTAATAAACTAATCCCACTATCCGGTTTAGAAACGAAATAATCCACCTGAATTTTCAAAGCATTTCCGGGAATCTGGTATATAACATAACTTCCGTTACTTCCAGTTAAGCGGCTTCTATCTTCTTTTGCTTTACGGATATCTTCTGATACTAGAAGCTTTAATTCGCCCTCTTTCTGGAATACTTCTTCGAAATTTTCCATTTCATCTACAATCATTTTTTCTGTTACTTCTATCGGACCCACAGTCATAGAATATCCTGAAGCTCCCGATTCGTTCTTAGCATTTATTCTATAAAAATAACGTTTTCCAAATTCTGCTGTTTTATCATTAAATAAAGGACGATACTGATATTTACTGTCATCTGCATTTGCCTCAAGCACTATCCAATCATTTACATATTCTTCTTTTCTTTCAAGTGAATAAGACTGCGCTCCGGTTGAACCCTGCCAAGAAATTAAACCTACATTTTTTATATCGAGCATAACCGGTGTTTCCGGTATTGGCATCTGTTCTTGCGGTAAACCATCAATCTGAAATGCTTTTTCGCGTGCAATCTCTAAAACTGCTTTTTCATCATACCAATCTCCGCTGGCAAATCCCGGGAAGCGATATGACTCAACATTATTATATTCATAATGATGATAAAATCCGCCGCTTCTTACTCTCGGTCTCAAACTCCAAATCATACCACCGGCTAGTCCATCATTAATAATCTTATCTGTAATCTCTCTAATTTTGGGAGTAGGTATAATTCCATATTCACCAACGAAATAGGGCTTTTTCCCTTTCGCTACCTTCTGATTTTTATCGATTGCTTCAAGTGAGAATTTTGGGTCGCCATAATGGTGGGTAGATAAGATATCAAGATTTATATCCTCTAATGCTTCTTGGGTTAATTCTTTCCCTCTTATACCTTCAACTAATAAGTGGTTATTATCTAAGCTCTTTACATAAGCAGCTATCTCTTTTGTCCATGAAAATGGAGCTTCTAATTCATTTCCTGTTTCCCATGCAAATAGCGCTTTATCTTCTTTATATGTTACACCTGTATAACTGTTTTTCCTATTTACTAAGAAATTGATGGTCTTCTTAAAATCTTCAATTACTTCTTTATCTGTCCAGAAAGCTTCCTTTTCTTTTCCTCTAAAAGCCGCATATTCCTTCGGTCCGCCCCACCAATGCCAGTTATCTACAAATGGGATTATTACGCGAACTCCCTCTTCATTAGCGACTTTCATCACTAAATCCAAGGTTTTGAATGCTTCTTCATTAAATTGCCCCGGTCCTTCAACGTGGCGAATTATGTCGGGGCTATCCTCTGCTCTTTTCACAGAAAGGACATAAATTCGTGTTACCTTACCGCCTAACTGCTTAATGCTTTTGAGACCATCTCTGATTTCATATTCATTAGGCAGACGCCACGGATTTGTGCCTTCAAATGGAAGATAATCTTCTACATAATGAAGATTAGGTATATTGAACGAAATGAATCTTACTTCTTTTTCGCCATCATATAGTTTATCGGTTTTCCTCGTTACATAATTGGAAAACTGAGACGATGCACATTGTACAAAAGTCATGCTCATTATTATTGTTATTAGTAAAAAAGTTCTTTTTTGCATTGGCTTCCTCATTTTATCAGATATCGTGTTTAACCTTTATATTCTGCTAAAACTGTGCCGACATAAAATTATTAAATTTCATCTCTAAACTCTGATTTTCTTTCAAATGAGTTTTATCATTTTAATAAAGTTATATCATTAACATAATACTTTTTGCCCATATTATTTCTCTCCATTGCCTCTTTTCTTTTATTATTCTATCTTCTATTTACTAGCACAATTTTTGCTTATTAGATTAAAAATCGGAATAAACAATGACGAATGAGACACAGAAAAAAATAGCCAACGAAATGATGATAAGCTTAAGTGAAAATTTATTATCAAAATGGTATCCTCTGGTTATTGATAATGAATCGGGTGGTTATTTAACTAACCTTACCAATGATATGAAATTAATGCCCGAACAAGAGAAAATGATTGTTACTCAAGCTCGCCATGTCTGGACACTCTCGAAAGCCGCTAAATTTTTTGATGATGGTAATTATTTTAAAATGGCTGAACATGGACTTGATTTTATAAAGGATAAATTTTGGGATTCTAATTTCGGCGGTTATTTCCAGATTCGTAATAAAGAAGGCGGACTTTGCAATAAAGAAAATTGGGGTACCGAAAAAAGAACCTATGGAAATGCTTTCGCTATCTATGGTCTCTCTGCTCTATTTCATTTAACAAAAAATAGTGATGCAATCGCGCAAGCAAAAAAATCTTTCCAATGGATTGAAGACCACGCTTATGACCCGGAATATCAAGGTTATTTTCAATTCCTAACACTAGATGGAACGCCATTCGATAAAAATAGTGAATATAAAACTTATGCTACCGATGCTATTGAGTGCGGGTATAAAGACCAAAATTCATCTATACACATGCTCGAAGCTTATACAGAACTTTATAATATATGGAAAGATGAAAAACTTAAAACACAACTTACAGGTTTATTAAAACTTATTCGTGATACAATCACTCATCCAAAAGGATATCTGCAATTATTCTTTGAGCGCGATTGGACTCCCGTTTCTTTTCGCAATGCGCCGAAAGAAATCCGTGAACAAAATTATAGATTAGACCACGTATCATTCGGACATGATTATGAGACTGCTTTTCTTATGCTCGAAGCTTCACACTCATTAGGCATTGAAAATGATAAAGATACACTTGAAGCCGCAAAGAAGATGATCGATCACGCAATCGAGAATGGCTGGGACGATGATAAAGGCGGATTCTTCGATGAAGGTTACTACTTAGCAGATAACGAAGAATGCACTATAATAAAAGACACTAAAACTTGGTGGCAACAGGCAGAAGCTCTTAATGCACTTTTACTATTTTCCAAAATATTTCCAAATCAAGAAAAGTATGCAGAACTATTTCGGAAAGAATGGGAGTACGTGAAAGAATATTTAATCGATCATGAAAATGGCGATTGGTATTGGGGCTCACTCGAAAAAGAACCATTTTATAAATCTGAGCCGAAAGGAAGTATCTGGAAAGGGACTTACCATACCGGACGCTCATTAATGAATTGCATAAATATGCTTTCCGAAAATGAAGAAAGCATATTATTTATTGAGCATTGGAAAAAAACAGCCGAAAACTAATCGTTCTTCATATACATTACTTTTTCTGAATTTACGTCGGATTCTATGAATCCGATTTTTTTTAGATAAGCATTATGTGTAGCATTTCCATAAGCAGTATAAATGTTTTTTACGCTCTTATCTTTCTTTATTTCATTATAGACATATTTTCCGATTTTGAAATCTCTATAACCCGGGATTGCATAATCTAATTTTACGAAGAGACTATCGTCATTGATTTTATTATAAAGAACCAATCCGGCCGCTACTGAATTACTTAAAATAAAAAATGTAACCCAATTATTTATTTCGGAAATATTGAATTTTGGATTGAATAAAAGAATATCTTTTTGATGGAACTTTATAAAATAATTTAGATAATTGGAATCGTTATTCACTTCTAAAATTTCAAAAAATTCTTTTCTGCTAAACATTTCATAAAGATAATAGATATTTACGACTACAATAAATCCATTAAGAACAGCCACTGGATATGCCGAGATAAGAGTACCATAAACAGTAAATATTAAAGCACCAGTTAAATTAATGATCCTGAGTTTTACGATAGAGCTCATCATCAATGAAATTGCAATAACTACACTTCCTAAATATCCAAACAGCTCTAATAACGGCATACCAAACATATCTTTCCCACTTAATTATTTATCAAATGAATGGCATCTTTTTAATCAAACTTCAGATGCACTAATTAAAAACTTATCTAATTTGCTAATATAAATATTTTTATCACTTGCTTCTAAAAATGCTGCTTTTACAGAATTCTTCATTAACCTCACCAAATCCTTAATTTCATAACCAAATTCTTTATTAAGCAGGATAAGTTCTTCTGTAATATTTGACCCAAACATTGGAGGATCATCAGAATTAACTGTAACCATAACTCCCATCTCATCTAAATACTTAAATGGATGCTTTTCTATCGAATCGAATACTCTTGTCTTTAAATTACTTGTAATGCAGACTTCAAGTGAAATTTTTCTTTTTATTAAATAGTCAATCAGCATCGGGTCCTCTACCACCCTTACACCATGCCCTATTCTCTCCGCTTTACAATCTAATATTGCAGACCAAATTGAATCAGCTCCGGCTGATTCCCCTGCATGGACAGTCGTTCTGAATCCTCTCTTCTTTGCTTCTATGAAAACTTCCTTAAATAAATTAGGAGGATATTCTTTTTCACTACCACCCAAACCAATCCCGACTACTCCACTATTAAGAAATGGTGTAATCTCATCTAATCGTTTTAAGGAACTATTTGCCCCGTAGTTCCTTACTAGATCAGCGATCAAATTACACCGAATCGGAAACTGTTTCTCGCCTCTTTTTACCCCTTTAATAATTGATTCTGCAATTAAGCCTATTTCAAATCCAGCCGAACTAAAATCCCATGGAGAAAAAAATAATTCTGCATAAATAACATTTTGTTTTGCTAAATTTTTTAATGTATTAAAAGCTAATTCCTCAAAATCGATATATTCTCTAAAGAATTGATTCTTCCAATACCACATTTCAATAAAATGATTAAAATCCTTAAAAATAAATTTATTACGAAGCTCGTCTATACTCTTTATTTCGCTATTACCACCATATTTATTAATTAAAGTAAATAAAAACTCAAAAGAAAAAGCACCTTCGAGATGAAGGTGTAACTCTAATTTTGGCATTTTTATTATCTGATTGTTTACAGTGTTTTTATCATACATATTACTGTCCCAATAAGATTGAATTATTAGTAAAAAACAATCCCGCTATTGCTGCTGTTAAAAGACATGCAAGAGTAGCTCCAATTAAAGCACGAAAACTCAATGAACTAAGCTCTTTTATCTTCGATGGAGCTATAGCAATATATCCCCCCACGAAAATTGCAATCGAAGCAACATGTGCGAATCCTGTTAATGCATAAGTAACCATTACTGCTGAACGTGGTGCCATAGGTGAAATAGAATTTAATTGTATTGCCAAATCTTGGAATGCTGTTACTTCTGTTAAAATTAATCTCTCACCAATTATTTTCGATGCCTCCCATGCATCGCTAACAGGAATACCTATTAATAATGTAAGGGGATAGAAAATATATCCAAGCAATCCTTTCAAAGTCCAATCAATATTTATTGAAAATAAATTATTTACATACGAACCTGCAAATAAAAGAATTTTAGACATTATAATAGCCGCAGGGACATTCATTATAGAAGCTGATACAAGATGCCCAGCTATATTTGGGAAAGACCCTTTCAGGATCATTATATAAACTGCTAGCATGCTTGATGCTATTGTGGACATTCCTACTGTTAATATTGTGTTTAATTCTGAGCGTGTCATTTTGCTTATATATGGTTTTATAACTAAACCGGCTTCCACACCTACAAAAATACTTGAAGCAGAACTAAGTGATTCAGCTCCGCTTATCCCCATTAATTTGGAAAATATTAGTGAAAACGCTTTCATTACTTTTCCCATTATTCCTAAATAATATAGTATTCCAACCAAAGCAGCAAAGAATACAATCACAGCTAACCCCTGAAATGCCAATATAAATCCTATTGAAGTTTCGCCACTTGCAGAAATAGAACCCGGTCCCAATGCTAATTTTCCGAATACAAAATATGTACCATAATTTGCACTCTCTAATACATTATTTACTACGTCATTTACTATTAAAAATAATTGAGTGCCAATAGGAACAACAAAAACAATAAGTGCAACAATTAATTCTAAAATTAACCCCCAGCCAATTACTCGCCAATTAATCACTTTCCTATTTGCATTATTATATCAAATTTTAATAAAAACACCTTCACAAATTGTAAAAGTGTTTTATTAGGACTACTCAGTAGCTATCCGTTAATGTCATCAGTTTAATTTTTGAGGTTAAGTTCTCTACCGGTTTTTCGGATGTAAAATTTATTACAACATTTCTTCCCGGAAGCAGATCAAAATAATTATCAGAGAAAAATCCTTCTTCCTCTATCTGTAAATAAACATTCTTTGCCAATATATTTGTAGAAAGCTCAATAGTATATCCATTGCCCGATTTCTTCACATTCATTTTTACATCCGGCTTAGTGAGAGCTAAATCTTTCGGCTGTTTGAAATAAAGCATATTATCAGTAACTACATTACCATCAATTTTTACTTCAGTAACTACAACCACTTTCGATTCATCAACTCCAGTTAATAAATCCTTCGGTAAAAGTGTTAAGTAATTCGCACTCGTATTAGCTTTTATTTCAATCGGAAGAGTTTGCGAAAATAATTCCTTTCCCAAAAAGTCATAAGACTTTATAATTAGCTGTGCACCGACTGGTTCTAATCTATCCGATACAATCGTTACATTTACGAAACCATCTTTAAGGATCGGCGAAATCATAATCTCTTTATATCCCTTCTTTGCTTCGTAATGCATTGCTTTCCAACGTTTATAATAATCTGTACTTGACCATGATGCAACAGGCCAGCAATCATTAATCTGCCAATAAAGAGTGCCCATATTCTGCGGCATTGCTCGGCGATGTGCTTCTATCGCTTGCTTTATTCCATATCCCTGTAACACCTGTCCGACATACAGAAATGTTTCAAAATCTTTCGGCGTTTTGTAATACATATTTAAGTAATCACGAATTCTTAAATTTCCGATACCACTTCTTTGATGCGACATCATTACATCCGATTCGATATTCCAATCTTCAGGTATAGTATATGATTTTACAGTCTTAAATTCAGGGAATGATTGGAAGCCATATTCACTTATAAATCTGCCAATTTTATTTTGGAAATTTTCAAACGGTTCTTTCCCATGCCACACACCCCAATAATGCAAGTCCCCTGATGACATATTAGAAGCTCTTCCGAAATCTGAATTAGGAGATGATGGCCAGTAAAATCTTGTACCATCAAATTCTTTTACAACGCTAGGAATTATATTAAAGAATTTTTCTTTATACGAATTGTAAATATTTATCTGTTGTTCTTCTGTAAATGGTGTTTTATATCCCCAATAATTCCAACCATCTTCATTCTCATTATTTCCGCACCAAATGGCAATCGATGGATGATTGCGTAATCGCTTAACATTATCAATCGCTTCTTCTTTTACGCTATTAAGAAATTTCTCATCGCCCGGATACATACTGCATGCGAACATAAAATCTTGCCATACCATTATTCCGTTCTTATCACATAATTCATAAAAAATGTCGTTTTCATAAATGCCGCCACCCCATACACGGAGCATATTCATATTAGCATCCACTGCTGATTTTATTACCCCTTCGTAATCTTTATCTGTTACACGTGTAAGAAAATTATCCTGCGGAATATAATTCGCACCCTTCATAAATACCGGATGACCGTTTACCTTAAAATAAAAACTTGTTCCGATAGCGTCTTTATCACGAATAACTTCAACTGTTCGCAAACCCATCTTTTCATTGATGAAGTCAAACGATTTATCTAAGTGATTTATTGTTGCATTTACATCATATAAATATGCCTCACCAAGTCCATTAGGCCACCACAAATTTGGTTTTGTAATTTCAAATACTGCAGATACCTTATTTATTCCTGGTAATAGTCGAACATTTTTAGAAACATATTCTCTACCATCAGCATTAATTCTTAAAATTACATTATCATTAATAATAGAATTGATTTCGAGATGAGCCACAACATTAGCTAATTGTTCAGATATACTATTCGGAACTAAATAAATATTTTCTATCACAAACGAATCATAAGCACGAAGATAAATTGGTCGCCAAATACCGGAAGTAACAAAACGAGGACCCCAATCCCAACCGTAATGATACTGTGCCTTTCGTGCGAAGATACTAATTTTTTTATCCCCTAATTCACCATTTTCACTTTGATCATTTATTGCCGGAAGCTGATAACCCATTGCCGCAATCTTTGGAACGTCAATCTTTACAGGTGAATGGAAATAAATTCTTAATTCATTATCACCAACTTTCAAATATTTTTTTACATCTAAATTCCATTCTCTAAACATATTATCTGCAGATAATAATTTATTGCCGTTAATATAAACATCTGCATAAGTATCAAGACCATTAAAAATTAATTCCACCTTTTGCATCGATAATGTTTTCTCATCGACTTTAAGATTAGTCCGATATTCCCAATCTTTTTTATCGATCCATTGAAGTTCTTTTTCGTTGTTTCTATAAAATGGATCAGGAATTAATTTATTATTAAGCAAATCGGTATGAACGGTTCCGGGCACAGTGGCGGGGAGCCATTCATCTTTATCCGATTGCTTAAATTGCCAGCCTGAATTAATTTCAATCTTTTTCACATGAGTTTTCTCCTCACCATTAGCATACATTAATCCAACTATTCCAAGAAGAAATAATAACAAGTATTTCATTTTCATTTTATGCTCCTTAAGGTATCAGCGGTTTGATACCAATTGCTTTTAGAAATTTTATCTTTTTATTCATCTCTAATAATTCTATATCTGTTTTTTCTAATTTTCTAGAATAAAGATTCGGCAGATCATCTTCAAACAATATTTTTTGATTTAAGCGAAACTGTATAAAATCATCAGCAGCAGGATGCCCTTTATATGGGGCATAATGATGTTTAAGATCATTATTCCTCCATACCATCACATAAGCAATCTTTACAGTATCAACATCGAAAGTCTTGAATAATCGTTCTGTAAACCATTTTGGATTTACAACACCTTCAAGACCTGTTTCTGTCATCGCCGCTAATTTATTTCTTTTCTCAGAGATCTGAGTTAATATTTCCAATTTCTTTGTTACACCTTTTAGCCCTGCACCTTCGGGACCAAAGTCCCAGTAGTTATCCATTCCAATGATATCAACATATTCATCACCCGGATAACGTTCTAAAAATTCATCTTCGTTATTAAAATTCCTATCAGGGGAGAATGCATAAAGAAAATTTCTTACACCTTTTTTATCGCGAAGATATTCAACGGTAGTTATCCAAAGTTTTTTAAACTCTTCTTTCGTACAAAATGGCGCACCCCACCAGAACCATCCACCATCAAATTCATGATATGGTCTGAATATAATTGGAACAACATTTCCGGTTGTATCTTTAAGATTATTTGCAAAATCCGCTATCTTATCAAGATCACGTAAATACTTTAAATAATACCCTCCACCCGGTAGAATCTTTTCCACAACACGATTAACGTCATAAAAAGATTTATCGGTAACAGGGTTATTATAATGCCAACAGAATGTATTTACTCCTCCCCTTTCAAATGCCTCCGTTACTAAGCGATTCATTCTCGCTTTTACTGTATCCTTATTTTCATCGCCTATTAAGAACATAAAATCCCAACCGTATAATCCCGGATAAGAATTAGTAACGTCTTTTATGTCTGATCTTAAAGTTGTGTCAGAACGCCACCCGACTCCATAATTTGTAGCATCATGTTGACCAAAAATTACATTCGTTTCCGCAATCATCTTTAGATTACTGAATAAATTCACGGTCTCCTGAGTAGCATTTTTATCAACTAAAAAGTTATTAGTCACTTTCTCCTTTTCAATTACTTTGTTATTAATAGCCGAACACCCTATCATTAAAAATAGAGAATAAAATATTATAAAAACTTTTCTATTCCCAATAATTAACATCCCTATTTGAATCATAAAAGTAATACGCAATTATTTTCCTATACTCTTCATCTTATCGCCATGATCTTTAATTATTTTTAGCGTAGAAGTATCTGTAGTTAATACAGAATTTAGACCTTGTGGCTCTTGTGGCGGATCGCCCATAAATGGATCGCATACTCGCCAGACATTATCACTATTTGGGCTTACTGCCTCGCCACCCCATCCCCAGAAATTGGTTCCGGCAATTGGCGCACCCGCCTTAGCACTATCATAAACCACTTCAAAAATTTTCTTAAAATATTTATCGCGATATTGAGTTGGTGAATTTGGATCGCACGACTCCAAATCTCTTCCAATCCCAAATTCTTCCATCGTTATTGGTTTATTCAATTTTCTCGCATAACCGATATGTTTATTCACATAATCAATAGCTTTCTTTTCACCAACAGGATAGGTTGCCTCTGCATCATCAGCTTTATACCAGCCCCAATTTTTTAACCATAAATGCATAGTCAAATAATCAATCGATGGAAAAGAATGAGACGTAAGAAATACATCTTCATTTTGTAAACATCCGGCTAATCCTTCATTTCCTGTTGATACCAAATGGTTCATATCGATTGAATGAATATACTTTGCCGTTTCATCAATCCATTTATGGAAATATTCTATATATTCTAATGATGCATCATTAGCCCCGGGACGCGGTTCATTAGCTAATTGCCACGACATTATCGCAGGATCATCCAAATAGCGTTTGCCTGTAACTGTATTAACACGTGTAAGTAACATTAATATGTAATCACGGAACATTTTATTGGCTTTCTCATTTCTATAAAAACTTGCGGAGTAATTCATATATGCACCCCACCCTTGACTAGGATCATTTGGGTCAATTGCTTTACTCTCATCCGTCCATCTATTATATACCGCAAATCCGCCTGACCATTCCCAATAATTATTAAGATAGACCACAGCTTTCATATCACGCTTTCCCATTTCGGCTAGAAAATAATCAAGTCCCACTAATAATTCTTCATTATAAATTCCGGGCTTACTTTGAATTGGCGGATCAACAGCAGCCTTTAAATAAAATTCTTCTGAAGCTCCGAGTATTCTAAGATTCGTAATTCCATTTTCTTTTAATTGATCTAATTCTCTTATTAATCTTTCTCTATCGCCCGTTTCTCCCGGTGAGCCAAGATAAAATCCATACCAATAATTAGTGCCTACAAAGTAATATGGCTTTTGTCCTATCAAAAATTGAGTGTCCTTAACCTTTACGAAATCCGGCTCGCCTCCAAAAAACGATGCGCATCCTTGCAAACCAAATCCGATAACTATCAATCCTATTAATAGAACTTTTCTCATAAATCCCTCTATATATATTATTTTAGATATAACATTTTTTGAATAGCGGTATAATTGCCTGAATTGAACCTGCAAAAATATACACCACTATTTAATTGAAGTTTTCCGGCATCAAACTTTACGCTATGATTTCCGGCATCCTTAATTTCATTTACAAGAGAAACGATTTCCTGCCCCAGTATGTCAAAAACTTTTACGTCAACTAAAGATGCTTTTGCAACTCTGTATTCAATTGTAGTTTCAGGATTAAAGGGATTGGGATAGTTAGGTTTCAATTCATAGTTGCCTTGCAGAGGTTCATCATTTTTCATATCCGTTGTCTTATCTCCAATCTGTTCCGCCGGCATATTGCCCTTATCATAGTAAGTCCATTCATCGCCTAACTTATAATATTGTTTATTCTTGCTGTCATACATCCTCGAATCGAAAGAGATAAATTCGTTACTGTTGCTTCGATGAATTTCTACCGCAATAACATTCTCTCCTTCTTTCAAATACTTTAATCCATTTGTACTATTAATCACAATCATTTGATTAATTGTTTTCAGAGCGTCCGCTGTTTCGGAATAAATAGCTTCTTTATCAAAGGAGAAATTAATTCTCTGAATTTCATTACCATTTAGATATACGATAGCTCCATCATTTCCTTTAATCATAATTCCAACACCGACTATTGATGTAGCATTTTCTACCGTTACTTTCTTACGGAAATATCCAGTTGTTACTTTTTCAATCGAAGTAACATTTCCTGTCGCACCACTACCAATCGGTGTTAATCCCTTCTTCCAATCTTGTTCATTATAATTAAGTGATTTCCAGTTCAAAAGAATCTTAGTAGTATCCACACTAAATTTTACAACCGCAGAACTATCCATTGCATTTCCATAAGGATCAATTCCTCTTATATATAGTGTATAGTCCTTACCATGCTCGCATTCTATATCTGTTTTATGTTCTCTTTTGCCTGTTGTGGTAAATTGATTTTCCATCTCGGTATATGGTTTATCAGATGTGCTATATTTAAGATTAGCATAAGTATCGGTTTCAATTATAAGTTCATAATTTTTATCGTAAACTTTGAAATCGGCAGTGGGCATTTTAGTTATATTTGGAGCAACAGAATCTGAATATGACTGCCATGCATCAATTTCATCAATTGCAGAAATTATTCTCTCGGCTATTTTATGATGAGTCTCGACTGTCGGATGACCATTATTTACATATCCACCTGTATAGTATGGGTAATCAGCGTAAAAGATATTTTTGTTACCTACTTCGTTCTCTTCAATTACAATCTCTTTTACTGCATCCTGAATCCAAGTAACATGAGCAGCCACTGCAAGGATTTTCACACCCGGATAGATATCCAATAATCTCGCAAGAAATTTATGATACTCTGATTTATAGAGTTCTCTGTTTTCAACTGTAATAGGTCCGTTCCATCCTCCGAATCCCGAATAGTCATTTAATCCAAGTCCAATAACTACAAGGTTTGGAATCCATTTTGCAAAATCCCATTTGGGATATTGAGAAACGCTTAATGTCCTGTCATATACAAGGGGAATTGCATTTGTTTTTATTCCCTGCCAATCTAGCACCATTCCGAATCCGGAAATACTCGACATCATAAATTGAGCACCAAAATGATCAGCTATAATAGGTCCGAATCCTTCTGCTACATTAGTATATTTTTCTACATCGGGAGGTGAATCCTGATAAGCATATTCATTACCCGATGCGCTCGTAAATGAATCTCCAATAAATTCTATTTTTCTTTCAGGTTTTTCAGCCGGTGGTAATAGATTTTTACCTTCGTCTAATATCAGTCCATTATAAGAAAACTTATTCCATGTTTCGTTTCTCTTTAATAGTTTTATTGAATGTTGACCATCGCTAAGATTTTCGAATAATGAATAATTATTTATTCCAGTTTTATTGCCGTGAAAAATTCCCTTAAGCTCTCCATCGATATAAATATTGAAGTAATTAAAATTATCCGCCGTTCTTATTCCGATGCTCGTTCCCTCAAATTCTGCATAAAGATAAACTCCGGGCCATGAATATGAGGGAGCTGTCGCGTCGGTTAAATCCCATCTTCCATAATATTGTATGTTAGGATTATCGGGAGTAATTATGTTCTGTGCATTCATTTTATTATCTGCCATTTGCAAACCAATTACCAAAATGAAAGTGAAAAATATTTTTTTTGCCATTTATTAATGTGCTCGCTTTAAATTGTTCTAAACTTATTTTACTAAGACCATTTTTCTTGTTTGCGAATATTTCCACGAAAATAATCGATAGAAATAAACTCCACTATTCAAATTCAATTTTGCAGCATCTAAAATAATATTATAACTACCACTTGCGACTTCCGTATCAATAAGTGTTACAACTTTTCTTCCTAATAAATCATAAATCTCTAATCGCACTTTCCCTGCTTCCGGTACCTGATAAGTAATTGTAGTGGTAGGATTAAATGGATTCGGATAGTTCTGCATTAACTTAAAATCACTCGGCATCTCGAATTCATTTTCTGTTATATCAGTCAATCGTGTTCCATAAATTTCTATCTCATTAATACTATAACCAAGATTACTATTAGATTTTTTATCTAATAATAATTTTATGTAGCGCCCTTTATTATTATTAAGATCGGCGTGTTCTTCGTATCCACCTGTGCCACCACTGATTTGCTTAGCAAGTTTATAAGATGTTTTTTCGTAACCGATGGCAATTCTATAATTTTGAGCAGACGATTTATCCCAAAAAATATTCATTTTGTTGATTGAAAAATTATCGCCGAGATCCATCTCAAACCATTGAAGATTCGCATTGCCGCTATACCAGGTGGTAAATGGATTTCCATCAATTGCATATTCCGGCTTTTCGTGCCCGCCCCCTTCTTCATTAGATGATGATGTAACAACTGCATTCGCTGCTCTATTAATTTCACTTTGAGGAATTATAAATACCTTAAATAAAATAGAGTCGGTAATTTCTCCAACCGATTTTAATAAGTAGTCAGTCGGATTTTTATCAGGATATAGCAAAAGAGTACTTGATATCGGTATTACTTCTCCATTTAAAGTAACATGCGAACCGCGTGTTGCCTGATACGTTAATATCACGCTACCTCCCGAATCCACAGCAGCCGTATTAATTGATGCCGAAATAATTTTTCCAATCGGAAGAACGTCTATATTAATTGTTCTTGTTGAAGGTGCAGTTCCGCTTGTCTTTAATGTGAAATCAATATTTCCGTTAATCACATGATTTTCTTGACCGAAATAATTGACGGGAGAATTATTCAATAAAGTATTGCTATTCTCTGCGGTCTTCCAGATTACCTTTACCGTATCCCCTTTTTCTGCAATAGCTTTATCTGCATTAAAGGAATATATAGTCCCTGAAATCGGATTTAGTACCACATCGTAAGGAAAATTATCATATAGATATTCCATATTCTCGGCGGCTTTTGATGCATAAGTAACATTATCCCATCCCCAATCCAAAGCTCCGGCATAACCTTTTTCTATCAAATTTTTATATAAATCTTTATATGAAATCCCGAATGTATTGGTAACATAAAACTCCCCGACAATAAGTTTCTTATCTAAGAGCCAATGATCAACATTATAATGAAATGGCGAAAGAGTCTGCCCCGCCCAATCATAATAATGTACTTGATAGAAATCGAGTGTCCCAAGCGGATCGCCTCCTGCTGCGATTAATCTATCATCACGATAGTAATTTGCATTTGCCTGTATCTGATAATGAAAATTTTCTAATACCTCCTCGAACGTCAAATTAGTATTGTACTTCTCATTAAAATGTTTTGTGATTGTTTCTTTTTCAGAAGAGAACAGATTTTCGATCAAATAATCATTACTAATTTTAGCGTAATTATTTTGGTCGGTTGATGCTAAGAAAGCCCATGACCCATTTGTTACTTTATTAGAAGGAGCTTCGCGGTGAATTGCACCCGTAACAAGATTAATAAATCGTTGAATCGAATTCATCGGAATATCAGCAGATGTTATATCCTTCCAGCCAAATTCTACACTCATTCCTTCCGGTTCATTAAATAGCTCCCAGGAGATAAGTGCAGGGTGATCTTTTATTGCACGCACCATAGGAATTAATGAATTTCTTATATAAGAGTTCGTATATGATGTATCATTTAACAATTTCCTATTTCTATCAAGATAAAACGAACCGATTGAAGAACGCATCATATCAAAAGACCATAAGGAAAGTACCATCCCAACATTATTTTCCCAAGCGGCATCTAATATTGCTTTTAAGTCAGCGATACTTCCTTCTCCCGGACCAACTACGAATCCTTGCGAATCAAATTGTGGAGTCGATTGACCTGTTGTGTGAAGCCAGAAACGAATTGAATTACCCCCATTTTTTGAAATATTACCGAAATATGACTTAAATTTAGCGATATTATTGTTCCCGGGACCAATATCCCTTGCGAAATTAACCCACGCCACATTGCTGCCGCTTAAAAAGAGCTGTTGACCGTTAAATTCAATTCTCTGCTGACCATTTATTATTATTGATACAAAAAAGAGATAAATCAATATTCTTAATTTCATCTTTTTCCAACTATTTATTAGTAACACTTTGTATATAGTCAAAAATTAAGCCAAAAATATCATATTTCATATCCATTATTATCTGCCCAAAATCGGCTTTTGAAGCTGTTATTATGTTATTGCATTTCTCGTCATCCTCTGAAGGATATTTATACGTTATACTTCTAATAATATTTTATCAATTTGATAAAAATTTAGGTGAACTAAAATTTTGCAAATTTTATCTATATTTAGAAAGAATAATATTTCCATATCGATAAAAGGGCAATTATGAGTAAGAAAATTTCCAACCTATTACTTTTTATCTTCATATTTCAATTTGTATTTATAGCAGAAGCCAATGCTCAATTAAAAGAAGCATCCCCCGAATCTGTGGGTTTTTCTTCCGAACGACTATCAAGACTTGATGACTTATTAAATGACTATATCAATAAAGGAATCCTTCCCGGTGTGGAAGCATTAATAGTAAAAGATGGTAAGATAGTTTATTATAAAGCCCTCGGATACCGCGATGCAGATAAAAAAGATAAAATGCAAAAAGATGATATTTTCCGAATCGCCTCTCAAACAAAAGCGATTACCTCCACAGCCGTTATGATCTTATTTGAAGAAGGAAAATTTTTGCTCGATGACCCGATTGCCAAATATCTTCCTGAGTTTAAAAATGTACAAGTCCTCGATAAGTTTAATGCTGAGGACACAACATATACAACAGTAAAACCAAATAAAGCTGTTACAATTCGGCATCTTCTTACTCATACGTCGGGTATTGGATATGCACAAATTGGCTCGCCTACAAGCAATGCGATCTATGGGAAAAAAGGAATTGTTACCGGTATGGGCTATCCCAACTACTCACTGAAAGATCAAATCAACAAAATAGCTTCATCTCCATTAATGCATCAACCCGGTGAACAGTTTACTTATGGATTAAGTATTGATGTGCTCGGCTATCTAGTGGAAATAGTTTCCGGAATGCCTCTCGATAAATTTTTGAAAACAAGAATATTCGATCCGCTCGGAATGGAAGATACTTTTTTCTATTTGCCTAAAGAGAAATCGAATCGTCTTTTAACCGTGGCAACTCAAGACTCCACCGGCAAATTGATTAATCTTAAAACTGAAGGTCTTGATTGGGTAAAAGAAGAAGGAAAATATTTTTCAGGCGGTGCTGGATTAGTATCAACTGCAATCGATTATATTAAATTTCTTCAAATGGTTATTAATGGTGGCGAATTTAACGGTCATAGAATTTTAAGTCCCGCTACTATAAAACTAATGACACAAAACCAGATGGGTGATGCAAAATCTCGCAGCGTTAATAAATTCGGTCTCGGATTTGAAGTAGTAACACCCGAAGGTGCAGCTCTTCTCCCTTATTCAATAGGGACTTACTATTGGAGTGGTGCTTTCTCATCCTCCTATTTTAATGATCCTGTTAAAAATATTTCGGCGCAATTAGTATTACAAAAAATCCCAAGTCTATTTAATGATCTGAATAAGAAATTTATCGTACTAATCTATTCGGCACTAATGGAATAATTTAGCTATCGAGCCATTTTTTGAAATCGCCGGCTCTTTCTACACTTACGAGAGCTTCAATTTCACTTGGAGGAGATGGGTTTGTTTTTATCATTATCCTTGACCTAGAATATGGGATCATCTCCTTAATTGCCTCTAAATTTAGCAAAATCTTCCTATTAATTCTAAAAAACTTCTTTGGGTCGATTACCTCTTCTAACTTATCAAGCGTATAATCAATCGGGTATGTATTATTCTCGAAAGTAACTGCAAATACACTCTTCTCCATAGCATAAAAAAAAGCAATCTGTTCGATTTCTATCTTTTTTATCTTAGAGCCATATTGAATTAAAAACCTTTTTTTGTATTCAGCTTCTTTATTTTTAATTGCATAAAGAATCTCCTCATAATCGATCATCGAAGAAGATTTTATTGATTTATATTTTTTTATACTATCTAAAAGTTCGCTTCTTTTTATCGGTTTTAGTAAATAATCGATACTATTTAGTTTGAATGCTTTAATTGCATATTGATCATAAGCAGTTGTAAAAATAATAGGAGTATCGATTTCAATTTGTTCAAATATATTAAAACTATTTCCATCCGAAAGTTGTATATCGCAGAATATGAGATCGCATTTATTTACTGTAAACCATTTAACTGAATCTTTAATTGATTCTAATTTTGCTGAGATAATAATTGAGGGATCAATCTCAATAATCATTTTCTCTAACCGATTGGCTGCAAGTTTTTCATCTTCGATTATTATTGCCTTCATTCTTATTCCGGTTTTATTAATGGAATTACTGCTTTGAAATAGTTATCAGTTAAGTTAAACAAAGGAATTTCGCCGCAAATATATTCATATCTTTTTCTTAAGTTTTCTAATCCCACTCCATGCGATGAATCGCTCTTACTTTTCGGTTGATAATTATTTATTACTATCAGATGATTTTCTTCTGAGAGTATTTTTATAATTAGCGGTGTTTCAATTGCCGCTTTATTATGTTTAAAGGCATTTTCTAATAAAGTTTGAACTGCGAGCGGTGGGACAAAATAATCCAACTTATCGTTTTCAATATTCATCTCAACTTTCACGGCATCTTCAAAACGAATACTCTGTAAATATAGATAAGATTTTGCAAATTCAATTTCTTCACGAAGTGGCATCACCTTTTTATCTATTACTTCAAGCGTGTATCTATATATTGAGGAAAATTCATCAACGAAATCAGTTGCCTTCTTACTATCGTTTTCTATCAACGATGTAAGTACGTTTAGTGAGTTAAATAAGAAGTGGGGATTAAGTTGATTTTTTAATGTCTCTAATCGTATTTCAACATTTTCTTTTTCTAATTTCTCTGCTGTAACCAATGCTTTCTGTGAACGGACAAATGAATTGACCCCTTCAATAACAGAAACTATTATAAAATTAACAATTATTGCAATCGTACCATTTGTAAAAAGTATCCAATAGAGTGGTATATTATATTTATTGATTGCATTCACAATTAATGTAATAAATATTCCACCTGATAAAGCGATTAGAATAACACCGGCTAATTCAATTGCAATCCTTTTTAGAAATTTTTCTTTCCAATTATATTTTCGTTCAAGAAAATCGATCATCATAAAATTGAAATAAAACAGATAAAAAGAAGCGATCGAGGCAAAAAACGAGCCCATCAATAAACGTACAGCAAATTCTTTCAGGCTTTGGATATTAATAAAACCGGTTAAATTATTGTATGATATTATTATCAGCTGTATTACTACAGCTGAGATAATAATATAAGTCGATATGCGTTTTGTAATTTTCATAATTTTTTCGCCTTCAAATTTACATTTTGTTTATAATATTCCCCACTTGAATGTAAACCCTGCATTAAAATTATTAAAAACATTTTCATCAGTCTGAATCATCTCTATCGGAGAAGTATTTCTAAATCCGCCATTTAATCCTAACCATAAGTTACTCCCAAGATTATATTGAATTTCCACCATCGGCTCCCACACCGTAAAAGTTGTCTCATCAATTTTCTCTTCAGTCCATGTTTTCTCTTTACGATATTCTCTATCATAGATATAGTTGACAAATCCATTACCCAAAAGAAGCGAAACAGAAATTTTAATATCATCAGAAACATCAATAAATTTCTCTACATAAAATCCTGCATAACCGCCATTTAAGTGATATGTACCATCGGTAACAAATTTTGATAATTTTTTATCATAATAAAGTCCTGAAGCACCAAAGCCAACCGCCCAATTGCTTTTGAATGTTATGGCGGCTCTTACATCCACCCATCCCGCCGGGTCTGAATTGATTGTACTGTATTTTCCATTAAGTCCGAGATATCCTCCTAATTCTGTTTCTCCGATTTTGAAAAGATAATTATCTTTTGTTTGTCCGAAAGATAAACCTGCAATAACTAATACGAATATTAAAAATAGTTTCGTTTTCATTTTACTTCTCCTTTTGAATTAATTAAAAATCTTGGGAGAAATCTAATGTCTATAAAAATGTTTTAAAAATATATGAAGATGAACGTGCAGTTTTTGGGGATGAACCAGCAAATAGGGAGATGAAAATACAATAGAAAGTAATTTGCAAATAGTTTATATGATAATTATATTTCGGTGATTAACGAAACGTTAATATTTATTTATGATATGAGGTCTTATATCTAAATTTTAATTAATAATACAATTCGTTAAATAACGAATCAGAAGAAAGGACAAATAAAATGAATAAAAAAATATTAATTCTTTGTACAGGTAATTCCTGCCGAAGTCAAATGGCAGAAGGATTTTTGAAATCATTTGATTCAAATCTTGTTGTTCATTCCGCAGGCACTAACCCCTCCAGTCAAGTTCATCCAAAAGCAATCCAAGTTATGAATGAAATCGGAATCGACCTTTCACAAAATTTTCCAAAAAAAGTCGATCAATTTCTCGGCGAGCCATTTGATTTCGTAATTACTGTATGTGATAATGCGAAAGAAACTTGTCCGGTGTTTATTGGTAAAGTTGGAGAACAATTACATATCGGTTTCGAGGATCCGGCAGATGCAACCGGAACAGAGGAAGAAATCTTATCCGAATTCAGAAGGATTAGGGATGAAATAAAAAGTGATTTTTTCAAATTTTATGAAAAATATTTAAGGAAATAATGAGCGCGATTACAAAAAAACTTTCATTCTTAGATCGCTACTTAACATTGTGGATTTTTCTTGCAATGTTAATAGGAGTTTTCTCCGGATATACTTTTCCGGAAGTAGCAACTTTTTGGAATTCGTTTCAGAGTGGGACAACAAATATTCCTATTGCAATCGGTTTAATATTAATGATGTACCCACCGCTAGCAAAAGTAAAATATGAAGAGCTAGGCGATGTTTTCAGAAATGTGAAAATATTATCTCTTTCTCTTGTTCAAAATTGGATTATTGGACCTATTCTGATGTTTGGGCTGGCTGTACTATTTCTCCAAGATTATCCTGAATATATGGCTGGTTTAATTATGATTGGATTAGCACGCTGCATTGCGATGGTGATAGTTTGGAATGAACTAGCAAAGGGTGATACGGAATATGCTGCAGGTCTAGTTGCGTTTAATTCCATTTTTCAAGTACTCTTTTTTTCTGTTTACGCTTATCTATTTTTAACAGTTTTCCCAAATTGGCTTGGCTTGCAGACTTTCAAAGTTGATATAACAATAGGTCAGATTGCAGAGAGTGTTTTTATATATCTCGGCATTCCATTCTTAGCAGGAATTATAACGCGTTTCACTCTTCTTAAAATTAAAAGTAAGCAATGGTATGAACAAAAATTCATTCCAAAGATTTCACCTATTACGTTAATTGCTTTGTTATTCACCATTGTTGTAATGTTTTCTCTAAAGGGTGAATATATTGTCAAAATTCCGTTTGATGTAATACGTATTGCAATTCCATTGGTTATCTACTTTGTGATAATGTTTTTAGTTTCGTTTTATATGGGGCACAAAATTGGTGCTGATTATTCCAAAACTGCCACCTTATCCTTCACCGCTGCCAGCAATAATTTTGAATTAGCAATTGCAGTTGCAATCGCTGTTTTTGGAATTAATAGTGGAGAGGCATTTGCGGCTGTAATTGGTCCGCTTGTAGAAGTACCCGTATTAATAAGCTTAGTGAATGTATCACTATGGTTTCAGAAAAAATATTTTAAAAATGTAGAAGAAGGGACGGTTAAAGCCCCCGATATCTGCCCTTAATTCATGATTCATATTAATTTTATCCTAATCAATAATTTTTCAAAAAGGATATCGGAAAACGATTTATGAAAAACAAACTACTATTAACTTTATTAACTATATCTGTTATTTTTATTACGATTATTGTCATCGTTCAGATAACAGAAAACAAAAAAACAAATAATAATACTTCAATAGTTAAGAAAGAGCCGACCAGCAAAGGCGTTTGTCCTCCCTTTAATCTTTATGATGAGGATGGAAACATAATCGATCCGATAAATAATATAAATATCGATAAACCATACTCCTCCAAAAAAACTTGCGGTGCTTCCGGTTGTCATGATTACGATAAGATTACTCAAGGATATCATTTTCAGCAAGGACGCGGTGAAGAGCCCACTTCTACAATGAAAGATAGGTATCAATGGGTAACTTCTCCGGGCAATTACGGAGGCAACTGGTGTTCACCATCTCCAATTTATAGACAACTTGCTCAAAAACATAATACAAACTCGCGAATGATAGATATGACATCATTCGATTTTGTTACTGCGACTTGCGGAGCTTGTCATCCCGGCGGCGGACCCCTTGAATATGATCGTGATGGAAATCGTTATGACGAAGTAATGAATGACTCCTCAAATCATTATACTTCATTAGGCGACAATAACTTAGATGGCGATTATTACAAAGCACGTTGGAATGAAACTGGAGTAATTGAAGCCGATTGTTTGTTATGTCATTTACCGGAATATGATTATAAAGGAAGGAATGCTCAATTAGAAAAACTAAATTTCAAATGGGCAGCTTCTGAAGGATCGGGGTTGGCAAAAGTGGATGGAAGTATTAAAGACAAAAAAAATGTTACGGTTAAATATGATACTCTAAAATTTGATGCAAGCGGGAAAATTGCTCTGCATATAGTGAGGGAACCAAGAAATGAAACATGCTTAAACTGTCATGCCAAACCGGATTGGAAAAAGAGAGGAACAACATTTTCCGAAAGAAGGGATGTTCACTTCGCTGCGGGTTTGAAATGCGTTGATTGTCATCCGGCGGGCAGTAATGCTGTTGATGAAAGAATTAGTGGAAAAGAAGTTCACCAGTTTGGTAAAGGTGATGATCCTTCGGGAAATGTTAGAAATGACCTAGATAATACAGCAAGAGATTGCAAAGATTGTCATTTAACCGGATACCTTAATGCGCCGATTGCAAAACATTCTTGGCTGCCTCCACTTCATCTTGAAAATATTGCGTGCCAAACTTGCCATTTAAAAGAACGACCAGTCAAATCCGCACTCGTTCAAGTTAGCGATGTGTTTAATCCGGGGACAAAAATTTCACCTCCACCAAAATATATCTGGACATTCTATGATCAGAATATGAATTACTGGAATCATTACGGCGAACTCAATATGTTCACTGTAAAAGATCAGCCGGCTGATCCATCGAGACCTGTCTTAGCAAGATATAAAGGGAAAATCTTTCCGGTTAATCCTGTTCATAGTGCTTGGCCCGGGATACTAACAGAAGGGAAAAATGGATTGGATCAACCTACAATGAAGGATATTTATTCAATGTGGGTAATTCATAATTCCGATACAACAAAATATCCGTTGCTTTCAAAAATTATGGATGATAACAGCGATAAAGTTCCTGAAGTAAATTCTCAAGATGAAATAGATGCTTTCATTCAATCTGTAACAATTCATCTAAAAAATACAAATTATGATTTGACCAGTAAAAAAGTAGTCTGGGTGAATAACGATAGAGTTTACACAAGTGGTAAAGAGTATTTTACTTTACCAAAAGAAGAATTTGAATCTTCTCCTTATGCCTCAGTTTATAAATATAGCCATGACGTAATGCCATCGAAAGCTGCTTTGGGAATAAACGGTTGCACTGACTGTCATTCGTTCAGCTCCCCAGTCTTTAACGCTGATATTGTTAAATATCCCTTTGGTGAAGATGGTAAACCCGTTATGGAACCGCAATTTGTAAGAATGAGAATAAGTGCATTTTCTGCAAATCTTGGTGCAATAAGAGAAGAAATTGTAAAACCAATTATCTATTCAGAAATCGGACTTCTTGCAATTGGAATTATATTGAGTTTTATTTTGAGCATTGTGGTAAAATCTTTTGATATATCTCAACTGAAAATAAATATTAAAACATTACATATAATCCTTTTCACCGGAATTCTTTTAATAATGCTCTTCATAAGTCTCAATCCGGATCTAAATAGCTATATACTTCCAAATCGACTATGGTTGGATTCCAATCATTTTTTAATTTCGGCAGCTATTATTCTTCTTGGATTATTCATACTTTCTAAACTTTGGATTAGTTCAAAGGGGAAAAATGCTACTAAATATTTATTTTGGTTTTTGAGTGGGGCAATTGTTTTAACGATATTAAGTGGATTTGTAATTTTATTCAAGATCAGTTTTTTAAACATAATCGCTTACAATGTTTATGATCTAATGCTTGTAAGTATTTTATTCGCTTCAATCATATTTACAGCGAATCGTCAATTAGAAACTCAAGTAAATGATACTCAAGGTGTTGTAGAAAATATAAATAACAATAAATAAAAAATAGATTTAATTAAAACAAGGGAACTATTTATGAAAAAATTAATAATCTCGGTAATATTCGGAGCAATAATTTTTACTAACATTTTGGCTCAAAGCCAGAAGAAGTCGAAAGAAGATATTACAAAACATAAAATTACATTTGTGGAACTCGGCTCAGATAATTGTATCCCATGTAAAATGATGCAGCCTATTTTGAAATCTATCGAGAAAAAATATGGAGAATCAGTAAAAGTAATTTTTTATGATGTATGGAAAGATGAAGGAAAACCGTATGCGAAAAAATATGGTATTAAATTAATTCCAACTCAAGTATTTCTTGATGCTTCCGGTAAAGAGCTTATGCGACATGAAGGATTTTTCCCTGAAGCCGAAATAGATAAATTTCTTCTTTCTAAAGGATTAAAGACAACAGATTAATTATGATAGAAACCATTTTTACTTCGCTCGCAATATCCCTCTATGAAAATTTCTGGATTGCTATATTAGCATCCTTTGCTTGGGGCATTTTAAGTATCCTCTTAAGCCCTTGTCATTTATCGAGTATACCACTAATAGTTGGATATATCAATCGACAAGGCACAATCACTTTGAAGCGAACAGTCATTATTTCACTAAATTTTGCATTAGGAATTTTAATAACTATCGCAATAATTGGAATAATTACTGCTTCAATTGGTAGATTGATGGGGGATATTGGAGCAATAGGTAACTACTTAGTTGCAATAATATTTTTTACAATGGGATTATATCTTCTCGATATTATAAAACTTCCATGGGAAGGAATACAATTAAAGGAAAGCAAATATAAAGGATTTGTGGCTGCCCTTTCTCTCGGATTGATTTTTGGAATTGGATTGGGTCCCTGTACCTTTGCATATATGGCACCTATACTTGGGGTTGTTTTTCAAACATCACAATTTAATTTTATCTCTTCAATCTCATTATTAGCTGCATTCGGATTAGGTCATTGCTCTGTAATTGTCGCAGCCGGCATACTTACCAAACAGGTTCAAAAATATTTGAATTTGACAAATAATTCAAAATCTGTTTTATGGATAAGAAGAATCTGTGGTGTACTCGTGATTTTGGCTGGCATTTATTTATTGTTTATTTAAAATACTTATTTGAGCAATATCATTTTATTTACTTGATTTCTGATTTGATCGCGTGGGATATCTGTGACTAAAATTAACAATACTATTATTTTTACATTTATAATTGGAGTTCGTATATTATTTGTAATTATTTAAGGAGAATGTTATATGGAAATAAATCGTAAACAATTCATAAAATCGAGCTTCTTATTAACGGGTGGACTTTTCTTACAAGGTAGCAGTTTTTTTAATTTGCTCGAAGATGGAAAAAATGGTATTAAAAAACTGCGTAATAATATCGGTATCTATATTGAAAAAGGGGGAACTATTGGCTGGTTTGCCGGAAAAGATTATTCGGTTGTAATCGATTCTCAATTCTCTGATTCAGCTAAAAATTTCTTTGATAATTTTTCAAAAATGAGTGGCGGAAAAATAGACGTACTTTTTAATACTCATCATCATGGTGATCACACTTCGGGAAACGTTTATTTAAGAGATTTCACGAAGATAATTGTAGCACACGAAAACTGCAAATTGCTTCAAGAAAAAATGTATGGCGGTAATCCCGATAAACCACAGAAGTATCCTGACATCACTTTCGGTCAAGATTGGGAATTGGACTTGAAAAAGGAGAAAGTAACGGCTCGTTATTTCTCTCCAGCTCATACAGGCGGTGATTCTGTAATCCATTTCGAGAATGCTAATATTGCTCATGTTGGCGATCTCGTTTTTAATAACACTTATCCCTATATTGACAATATGGGCGGTGGCTCAATAAAATATTGGATCGAAACACTCGAAATGGTTTATAAAAAATATGATATGGATACATTATTTATTTATGGTCATGCTGATATTGACGAACATGTAACCGGATCAAAAAATGATATTAAAAAAATGAAAAATTATTTCGAAGCTTTGGTTGATAATGTAAATAAAGGTATCAAAGCGGGTAAATCGAAAGATGAAATTGCTTCGGGCGATATTCCGGGATTTAATAATCTAAAAGAGAGATGGGACGGCGCACGTAAAATGAACCTCGAACGCGCTTATGACGAACTCACAAAAGATTAATTAATAAGAAAAACTTCTTGTTTAGATTTTACTCTACATTTTCTTAAATTGCAGAGTTGTATTAATTCAAGTTTTACAAATAAAAAAGATACCAATACCTATGGGAAGAATTTTTGAAACAAGAAAACACAAAATGTTTGCACGCTTTGCTAAAATGTCTAAGGCGTTCAATAGAATAAGAAAAGATATTGAAATTGCAGTTAGAGGTGGCGGACCCGACCCAAAATCAAATTCTAAGCTTCGTATTGCGATTCAAAATGCTAAATCAGTCAATATGCCTAAAGATAGAGTGGATGCCGCAATTAAACGTGCAGTATCTAAAGATACTACCGACTATTCTGAAATCACATATGAAGGTTATGGACCTCATGGCGTGGCAGTAGTTGTGGAATGTGCTACCGACAATACTACTCGTACAGCCGCAAGCATTCGACATTACTTCCGCAAATATGAAGGTGCTCTCGGTGCTCTTGGTTCTATCTCTTTTATGTTCGATCATAAAAGTCTTATTAAAATCGATAAATCTCTTATCGCTGATGTTGATGAATTTGAAATGGAATTAATTGATTATGGTCTTGATGAACTTCAATACGACGACGACTCGATCTATATATATACCCTTTTCCAAGACTATGGTTCCATGCAAAAAGCATTGGACGAAAAGAATATTGAAATCAGTGCTACTGAATTCCCTTATCTCCCTAGAAATATGAAAGAACTAGACGAAGAACAGCAAAAAGAAGTAAATGAACTTATTGAAGCAATCGAAGAAGATGATGACGTTCAATCAGTTTATACAAATATGGCTTAAAATAAATTTTATCAAATTAAGTTGACTTACAAAAAAATGCCGGTTATCTCAGCAAGAAATAACCGGTTTTTTATTATCCATCGCCAAAAGAATTTATTTCGCAAATATTTTATTATTTTTAAAATTAACAATTCACGAGAATAGTATGAAAAAGCTGCTTTTAATTTTACTCATTACTTCTATTTCACTATCCGCCCAAACTGGCAAAGCATTCGACATTAATAAGAAAATCGGACGCGGAGTAAATATCATCGGTTATGATCCTATCTGGAAAAATTTCGAGCAGGGTCGTTTCAAGGAAGCATATTTTACCAAAATTAAAGAAGCAGGTTTTAATTCTGTCCGTATTAATTTACATGCATTCTCATTTATGGATAAAACTACAAATCAATTATCCGATAGTTGGTTTAGCACTCTCGATTGGGCAGTCAATAATGCTCTTAAGAATAATCTTATTGTAATTCTTGATATGCATAATTTTGGAGATATGGGAAATGCCCCCGAAGAGAACCTACCGAAACTAAAATCTTTTTGGGACCAAGTTTCCGATCATTTTCAAAACTATCCTGATGAAGTAATTTTCGAACTACTTAATGAACCATTCGGAAAACTTACTGATGAGCTTTGGAATAAATACATAATAGAGCTTCTCCCGATAGTCAGACGAAATAATCCGGATCGTATTCTAATAATCGGTCCCGGATTTTGGAATAATATTTATCATCTCGATTCCCTTTCACTTCCAAAGGATGATAAAAATATAATCGTTACAGTACATTATTATCTTCCTATGGAATTTACTCATCAGGGTGCGTCTTGGACTCCGGACTTTAAAGATCTTAAAAATATCCCATGGGGTACTCCTCAAGAATTAAATAAAGTTCGAGATGATTTTGCCTTGGTTAATCAATGGGCAATAAAAAATAATCGCCCAATTTATTTGGGTGAATTCGGTGCGCTAGAAAATGCTCAAATGAATTACCGCGTTAAATATATTGATTTCATCACGCGAAACGCAGAAAAATATAAATGGAGCTGGGGCTATTGGCAGTTCGATTCCGATTTCGTTCTATACTTCGTAGATAAGGATGAGTGGAATCTTCCAATATTAAATGCTTTAATACCAAAGAAAGAGTAAAGGCAATTAAATATGACTTGTGTATATAATATCTTTTTTAATATATTAGCTGTGTGAAGAAGTTCTTTACAATATCGTTTGCTCTCATTTATCTTTTCCTCGTTGTCGGGGTAAATGTAGCTATTCATTTCTGCGGTGATTCGGTTGATTCCGTCCAATTTGCATTAACTGAAAACCCGGGCGAACCCGATTCTTGCTGTGGTATGGAGTGCGGTATCGAATGTTGCAAAACAGAAATTAAAACTACAAAAATCGAAGACCTTCATAAATCCGAAACCGAATTTAAGATCAATTCATTCGAGATTGCAATGCCTTTTCAAACTAATATTGAAACGGCAAGTGTAGTTTCACATACTATAATACCCAAAAACATTACAGATAACTCACCTCCCGGTAGAGATATCCGTATTTCATATTGCAGTTTCCTTATTTGAGATTCTCCCCTTATTTATAATTCAATAGAATTAAAAGGAAGTAGTACGCCCTAAACTAATAATTAAGGGTGTCTATTAATTTCAAATATTATTTAAAGGAAACATAAAATGAAAAATTTATTAAGTATAGCAGTATTGTTTTTATTTTTCACAACACTTTCAATCGCTCAAGATAAAGTAGCAGAAACCGAATTTAAGGTATTCGGTAATTGCAACATGTGTAAAAATAGAATAGAAAAAACACTTAAAATAAAAGAAGTAAAACTTGCCAAATGGGATAAAAAATCAAAAGTCCTAAAAGTTGCTTATCTAAAGGATGAGATAACTATTGATTCTCTAAAACATAGAATTGCAGAAGTAGGTCATGATACAGATAAATTCAAAGCCGCTGATTCTGTCTATGTAAAACTTCCTAATTGCTGTTTATATAGAGATTCCGAAAACACTCACTAAATCCCGAAAGGCAAAAAATGAAAAAATTAATTATCACTTTATTATTTGCTTCCCTTACGATAATAAATGCACAGAATAGCTTAAAGGGAAGAGTTTACGAAGATCACGGAAGCGATAAGCATCCCCTTGCAGGAGCCAATATATATTGGCTCTCATCGACTATCGGGACAACATCCGATAGCAAAGGGGATTTCAAAATTCCGTTCGCCTCCGAATATAAATTTCTGGTCGTTAGCTTTATAGGATTCAAAGCCGATACAATCGAAGTAAAAGAAAATAAGTTCGTAGAAGTCATACTTAAAGAAGACGCAGAACAGCTTGGCGAAGTGGAAGTAAGTGGAGAAAAAGCTTCCACTTCACAAGATTATTTCGCTATAGAAAATAAATCAACTATGAATGAAAAGGAATTATTTAAAGCAGCTTGCTGTAATCTTTCGGAAAGCTTTGAAACTAATCCTTCTATTGATGTTTCATTTACGGATGCAATTACAGGTGCTAAACAGATTGAGATGCTCGGACTTTCAGGGACTTACACTCAAACCTCCTTAGAAAATATGCCCTATATTCGTGGACTTATGTCGAATATCGGGCTATCATTCGTTCCGGGAACTTGGGTTCAGGCTATTAATGTTTCTAAAGGAATTGGGTCTGTCGCTAATGGATATGAATCGATTACCGGTCAGATTGATGTCGATCTTCGCAAATCAATCTCCCCCGATGAAACTCCTATTTTCTTAAATGTCTATGGCGATTACGATAGACGATTTGAAGGGAACCTAAATTATATCTCTCATTTTAATGAACATTTCTCTGCAATCTCTCTTTTTCATTATAGTACTCGCAATAGTAAGTTCGATATGAATAATGATAATTTTAGCGACCTCCCTACTTTTAATACTTTGAATATAGCTCAAAGATGGCAGTACTTAAGTATGGATGGGTGGGAAAGCAGATTTGGTTTCCAATATGTAACTGATAAAAAAGAAGGTGGAACTTATAATTCATCCACTCTTAATACTCCTACATATAATTTCGGGACAACAAATAATAACCTAAACTTATACGCAAAGATGGGCTATGTTTTTGCCGATGCTCCATATAAATCATTCGGATTCCAATTCTCATTTACCAATTATCGTAATTCTTCATTCTTTGGTCAACGTGATTATAGCGGCAATGAGAAAACAGGCTATTTTAATTTCTTATATCAATCAATTATAAATACTACTGAACATAAATATCGCGTTGGTTTTAGCTTCTTGTTCGATCAGTTCAATGAGAAATTTATTAATGATACGTATAATAGAATCGAGAAAGTCCCCGGTGCTTTTGCAGAATATACTTATTCTGATGAGGATCAAATATCATTAGTCGCAGGTATAAGAGCCGATTACCATAACCAATTTGGTTTTATGTTTACACCTCGTCTTCATTTACGCTATTCACCAAATCCGGATTGGGTAATGCGCGGCGTTGCTGGTAGAGGATTTAGAACATCTAATATCTTCACCGAATATGCTTCTGCATTAGCAAGCTCACGTGTTCTTTCTATTAATCAATCGGGTACTTATGGCTATGGTCTCGGACAGGAAAAAGCATGGAACTTTGGAATTAGTCTTACTCATTATTTCTATTATGATTATAGAGATGCATCTTTTACTATCGATTTCTACCGTACCGATTTCGATCAAATAACTATTGCTAATCTCGATTCATCTCCGCAAAAAGTAATTTTCTCTACAATTAAAAACGGTGCATATTCAAATAGCTTCCAAGCTGAATTTGCCTTTAAGCCGTTTGAGAATTTTGATCTTAAAACTGCATATCGTTTCTTGGACGTTAAGCAGATGATAGACGGGATATATATGGAACGCCCATTTAGTGCTAAGCATCGTGCATTTATTAATTTTGCTTACTCCACCGATAAAGAAAAAGAAGATGATCCGCAGATGTTTTATGACTTAACGATTCAGTATTCCGGGAGTAAAAGAATTCCTTCAACTCTATCTAATCCCGAACAATATCAGATGCCATTAAGTTCACCTGCATTCTTTACGGTTAATGCACAGATTACAAGAACGTTCCTACCCGGATTGGATATCTATCTCGGTGTTGAAAACTTATTCGGTTATCGACAGGAAAATTTAATTATCGATTCGCTTAATCCCGATAGCCAATTTTTTGATGCATCAATGGTGTGGGGTCCTGTTACCGGTGCGATGGCGTATGCCGGACTTCGTTTTAGAATGTAGTATTAAATACGTGAACAAAGATTTTAACTAATATAGGTACTGTTCTGACTCTTTTTTGATAGTAGATGTTACAGCCCTCGAATAGTAGCTATTTAGTAAAATAGCTGCCTTCTGTAACCACAAGGAAGCTCCCATTTTTTTCGGGGAGCTTCTTTTTTTTATTCTGTATTTCGCCTGACAATTATTTATTTTTAAAAACAAAAATATTATCGGAATTATGAAACCTATTATTAATGAATTTGGCAAACTTTCAGATGGAAGAGAAGTTAAGTCTTTTATTCTCAAAAACACTCACGGTATAGAAGTGGAAATTATAAACTTTGGTGCCACTTTGGTATCAATTAAAACTCCGGATAGAATAGGGATTTATTCTGATATAATACTTGGCTATGATACGATTGAAGAATATGAAAGTGATAAATTCGTTATGGGTTCTACTGTGGGCAGGTTTGCCAATAGAATTGGCGCATCTAAGTTTTCTATTGATGGAGAAGAATATAAATTAAGCGAGAATCGACCCGGATATACTCTACATGGCGGGCACAATGGCTTCAATAAAAAATTATGGAGTTATACTATTTTTGAAACATTATCCGGTATGGGTGTTCAGTTCAGTTATCTTAGCGAAGATGGTGAAGAAGGTTTCCCGGGTAATCTACTTGCAATCGTAAAATACTATCTCAACGAAGATAATGAATTAAAAATCTCTTTCGATGCGGAAACCGACCAACCAACACACGTTAATCTAACCAATCATGCTTACTATAATTTAAGTGGTGATTTAGCTTCTTCAATTCTCGACCATCATCTTTCTTTACATTCAGAAGAGATAACCGAAATTGATGAGAATATTTTTCCAACGGGCAAACTGCTTCCAATTATAGGCACAGAATTAGATTTTATTGATGATATGAAGATTGGCGAAAAAATAGATAAAGTTGATGGCGGATATGATTTTAATTATGTCCTTAAAGGTAAGTTAAATGAACTAAAGTTTGCTGCGGAAATTTTCGAACCTACGAGCGGACGAAAATTAAAATTATTCTCTACATATCCCGCGGTCCAGTTTTATTCCGGTAATTTCTTAGATGGAACAATTGGCAAAAATGGAAAACCGATGGATCGCTACACCGGTTTTTGTCTCGAGCCGCAATTTTATCCTGATTCTCCCAATAAACCCGAGTTCCCTTCTACTCTCCTAATACCGGGTGAAAAATATCACCATGAAATCATCCTAAAATTTGAATAAAAAAAAGCAGTAAGGGGAATCCTTACTGCTCATTTTAATATTTCTTAAATCTAAAACTTATACTACCAATTTTTTCTGTATATAATAAATCCATTTCCTTTTAGGAAGATAATTCCGACTTTATTAGAATTTATTTAGTAAACTTCATTACACTATTATCTTTCAAAGTAATCATCAATGTATTTCCATTCGTTGCATAAGTAGTAGCATTGCTAAGTTCATTTAAAAACTTACCTGAAAGAGAACCTTCCGGACATGCCATTTTTGTTAAACTCATTTCGCCGACTATTAATTTGTAGTCATTCATATCAATTTTACCAAAACCTCTATTACAATCTGCTTTTACGATTATTCTACCATTTTCTTTTAATTCAATTGTGTAATCATCAGGTGTAGTTACAGTTAAATTATCTTTCTCGTAAGCTGTAGAAACCCATTTCCATGTTGTATTAACTGCAGGTGTTACTTCCACTTTTGCTAATTTAACTCCTTCGCTTCCAAACATTTTTTCATCATATTTTACTGCTACTAAAGAACTATTCATAAAATCGAATGTCATATTGAGCGGATTATATGATTTTCTTCCATTCATCTTGTCTAAATCAATAGTAACTGAATTACCTGATGCTTTCCAAGTACCTTCTTCAACTACTGCCGGTTTTCCATTCTGATAATCGCTCGTTAATACAGCACTATTATCTTGATATAAGTTCAATGTCATTATTCTTCCCTGTGTGCTTGCAGCAGCTAATTGTGCTGAATATTTTCCTGCCACTTCTCCAGAAGCATAAACATTACTTAATGAAATAATAATTGTTAACAAAAAGAACGAAGATACTTCCAATATGCGTTTCATAATCAAAACTCCTTAATATATTTTATGTTATAATTCAAAAAAAATGTGAATTTTATTCACTACAAGTTAGACGCACTTAACCATAAAAAGGTTGCATAAACAAAAAGATTTAAATAACTAATTATTTGATTGTCATCTGCTTTTTCAATGGATGTATATCGGATAGCGCATCTTGATATAATAATCCTTTTTTATCCTTTTTCTCTTGCATTTGAGAAAATCCTAATTTATTTTAGAGTCTAAAATAAATTATAAATATGACAAACATATCTACATTACATCATCAAGTGGAAGAATTAGCCGAGTTAGTCTGCGAATTGACACATACATGCAATAAAACACAAGATTATTTTGCAAAGAGTTTTAATCTATCGCCTGCTGAATTCCGAGTTCTTAAATTATTCGCTTTCAATGAATTCTTATCAATTAAAGAATTATGCGATGTACTTTCGATAACTCCCGGGAGAATTACGCAGATTATTGCCGGATTAGAAGAAAAAAACTTCGTTACCAAGATTTCAAATACTGATGATAAAAGAAACGTCTCAATAAAAATACTCCCCAAAAGCCGCCCATTTATCGAAAATCTCTATAATAGTCACATGAGTATTCATGAAGAAATTCTAAATAAAATGGAACAGCAAAAAAGGGACAATTTAATTGAATCTCTACGGTATTTAATTACCGAATTAAATAATAAAAAGAAAAAATAATCTTTTATACTCTAAACTAATTAAGAAAAAATATGAAAAAAATTGTAATCGCACTACTGTTTATCGGATTAGTGATAACGGCATCGATAATTTTCCTAAAGCCGACCGAAGCAGAACAATCGAACATTTCTCTTCTTAAAGCAAAATATTCTAAGAAGCATGTCTCCTCTGTGGATCATTCTAAGTTTGATATCCTTCAGAAGAAATTCAATTCTCCTCAAGATGCCACGGCAGCTTGTATCTCCTGCCATACCGAACGTCATAAAGAGGTAATGCACTCAAATCACTGGAATTGGGAACGTGAAGAATACGTCCAAGGCAGAGGCATTGTATATGTCGGTAAGAAAAACGCTATCAATAATTTTTGTATTGGTGTTGAAGGAAATGAACAAAGCTGTGCTAAATGCCATATCGGTTTTGAAATGACAAGCTCCATGGCTCCATTGACTGACCCAACAAATATCGATTGCCTTGTTTGTCATGATAATTCAGAGACTTATGCTAAAGGCAATGAAATGGCTGGTGCGCCTGATAAAGCTGTAAATCTCAATCTTGTAGCACAGAAAGTGGGCAGACCGATGCGTTCAAATTGCGGTGTTTGCCACTTCTTTGGCGGCGGTGGTAATAACGTTAAGCATGGCGATCTGGAATCTTCCATGTTTGAGCCATCTGCTGATATAGATATTCATATGTCCCCGGAAACTTCTAATCTTGTCTGCGTTGATTGCCATACAAGTGAAAATCATATGATGAAAGGAAAGGTTTACTCCCTTTCTTCAATGAATAGAAATCGCTCAACTTGCGAACAGTGCCATACCGAAACTCCTCATGATGCCGATATATTGAATGAGCATACGGTTAAGGTTGCATGCCAGACCTGCCATATACCAGTTTATGCTAAAGCTAATTCTACTAAAATAGCATGGGATTGGTCGACTGCAGGTAAACTTAAAAATGGCGCACCTTATACCGAAGAGGATGCTAAAGGCAACCATACCTACATGTCAATCAAAGGTACATTTACTTGGGCAGACAGCCTTAAGCCGGAATATATCTGGTTTAATGGAACTGCTGATCACTACTTACTTGGTGATGTAATTAATGATACTACTAAACCGATAAAAATTAATACTCTTAACGGCTCTTATGCCGATCGTGATTCTAAAATTATTCCGGTTAAAATTCATAGAGCTCGTCAGCCTTTTGATCCCGTAAATAAAATGATTATTCAACCAAAACTTTTTTCGGATAAAAAAGGTGAAGGTGCTCTTTGGACTGATTTTAATTGGTTAAGAGCCGCTAAAGTCGGTATGGATGAAGTTCATCTTCCATTCAGCGGACAGCTTGCATTTGTTAAAACTGAAATGTACTGGCCTATTAATCACATGGTTTCTTCAAAAGAAAATACTCTTTCATGTAACCAATGCCATACGAGAGATAATAGCCGTCTTGCAGGACTAAATGATTTTTATATGCCTGCAAGAGATTATTCTAGTATAGTAGAAATTGGTGGAAAATTAATAATTCTTTTGACTCTCATTGGTGTTATGATTCATGCAGGTATTAGAATTTCTACAAATCGTAAATCGAAAAAAGAGGTTCATAATGAAATATAAAGTTTATATCTATAAGTCGTTCGAGCGATTCTGGCATTGGATGCAAGCAATACTCATTTTTATGTTAGCTGCCACCGGATTTGAGATTCATGGCTCGTTCACTTTTTTCGGTTATCAGAATGCTGTTAAGTATCATAACGTTTCTGCGTATGCTTTTATTGTCTTAATTGTATTCGCTATCTTCTGGCATTTCTCCACCGGCGAATGGAAACAATATATCCCTACGATTGCTAACTTAAAAGCTCAGATTAATTATTACATTTTCGGCATATTCAAAAATGCTCCGCATCCTACAAGAAAAACTGTATTGAGTAAATTAAATCCATTACAAAAATTAGTTTATGTTGGTCTTAAAATTCTTGTAATCCCGGTTATGGTTATAAGCGGTTTGCTCTATATGTTCTATCGCTATCCACAGAAGGATGCAGTTGAATCAATAAACATTGCCTCTCTTGAAGTTGTTGCAATCGTGCATACAATCGGTGCTCTATTACTAATTGCATTTATTATTACGCATCTCTATTTAATTACCACCGGAGAGACCGTTACATCTAATCTAAAAGCAATGATTACCGGTTATGAAGAATTGGAAGACGAAGATAAATCAACAAAAGAAAATTAAAAAAGTTTAGAGGATAATATGAACGAAACAAAATATATGAATCCATACTTAGCAGGATTTCTTTTAGGACTTCTGCTATTAGCAACAATATTTATAACAGGGCGCGGACTTGGTGCTAGCGGTGCGGTTAAAAGTGGTGTAGTTGCCGCTGTCGAGACTGTTGCTCCCGGGCACGCTTCCGAAGCTAAGTTCTATAAAGAATATTTGACAGAACATGATAATAGCCCGTTCAAAAATTGGCTCGTCTTTGAAGTTATCGGCGTTCTTATCGGAGCCTTCCTTTCCGGTCTCGTTTCTAATCGACTTAATTGGACTTTAGAAAAATCACCAAAAGTTACTTCTAAAGTAAGGATCGTAACAGCAATTATCGGAGGACTGCTCTTTGGATTCGGTGCTCAACTCGGTAGAGGTTGTACGAGCGGAGCGGCTTTAAGTGGCATGGCGGTGCTCTCATTCGGCGGTATAATTACAATGTTTGCTATCTTCGGCGGTGCTTACATGTTTGCTTATTTTTTTAGAAAACTTTGGATTTAAGGAGAGGAGATTATTATGGGACCATTAGTACCTGATGTAATTGGAAATGAACTGAATTTTGTTGTCGCTCTCTTTATTGGTATTGCTTTCGGTTTTATTCTTGAACAAGCCGGCTTCTCTACTTCTAAGAAATTAGTCGGTCTATTTTATGGATATGACTTTACAGTTTTACGTGTGTTTTTTACTGCCGGTATTACAGGAATGATAGGACTAGTAATTTTTGCACATTTCGGATTAATCGATCTTAATCTTATTTATGTTAATCCTACATTCCTCTATTCTGCACTTGTAGGTGGATTTATAATGGGACTAGGATTCGTTATCGGCGGATTCTGCCCCGGTACAAGTTTTTGTGCTGCCGCTATCGGCAAAATTGATGCAATCTATTTTATAGGTGGTTCAGCTATCGGCGTTTTACTCTTTGGCGAACTTTATCCGATACTTTATGATTTATATATGGCAGAAAACTGGGGTATGGTTACGGTATATGATCTTCTTGGTACTTCTCACGCACTTGTGGCATTTGCATTTGCAGTAATGGCTGCAGGCGCATTTTGGTTTACTCGCTGGGTCGAACTCCGCGTTAATAATGGGGCTACTTCTAAAGAGCATCCTCTTAAACTCTATTATGCCGTAGTTTCTATCTTATTTGTTATGGGACTTTCAGCTTTCTTATTACCTTCTAATCAAGAATCAGTTTTAGATAAAGCAAATAATCCGGAAATTGTTAATTCTATCGACGTAAATTATATCACTTCTGATGAACTCGCATTCAGATTAATCGATAATGATAATAATTTGCAGATAATCGATTTCCGTCCCTCAAAAGAATTTAACGAAATGAGTCTTCCTAAATCGATACCGATGACATTCAAAGAACTTTTTGGTAAAGATGCCGTTAAGACTATCGCAGTTAAAAAGAAACTTACCGTATTTGTAGCGGCAGATGAAAAGGATGAGAAAAAAGCATCTATTATTGCTTCTGAATTAGGGTTCGAAAATGTGAGAATATTAAAAGGTGGTATGAGTACCTTCAAAGCTGAAATACTTGATTTCAAAGCTCCCACAGAAGTTAAAACAAATCAGGAAAAAGATACTGCACGATTCCGTGCTAAAGCGACAGTGGAAGTTGCTGAATTAATCAAGAATAATAAAAAAGCACCTGTCGAAAAGAAAAAATCAAAGCGAATAATCGGCGGCTGTTAATGGAAATTCGTCAACCTCAAATTATTATCCCAGACGGGTGTTAATAATTGTTACTTGAGGCGAGCTAAATCTTAGTACGTATCTCAAATGATATAATATTGAATCGCTAATTAATCTATACTGAAGCCGGCAAATGCCGGCTTCTTTTTTATTACATTCTATGTTTATATAATTTCATATATCGAAAATTTTGTTAGGGAATCATTTATACTATAAAAATAGCCGCCTCTTTGGGAGACGGCTATTTGGGACTTTGGGATGTATCTTAGGGGTGTGTATTATAGGCTATGTATTAATTTCCCGTTTGTTCTTACCGATAAGTTACTCTTATTACTGCTATCTATCTTAAATTGTAAGATTAACTGCTGTAGATTATCAGTCAACCTATTAAGGTCTTCTGCCGCTCTTGCAATCTGCTGAGTTCCCGAAGCTGATTGATGTGTTACACTACTGATTGATTCTATATTTTTACTTATCTGTTCGCTTGCGGCACTCTGCTCTTCGCTCGCTGCTGCCACTTGTGTCGATAAGTCCACTACTTCATTCGAGCCGGTTATTATCAGTTTTAATGAATCGCCTGCGTTCAATGCTAATTTCTTACCAGCTTCTACTTCCACAGTTCCTTGACTAATTGAATCCACTGCTTCTACCGTATCCTTCTGAATTTTCTTAATCATATTTGCAATCTCTTTGGTTGCTTTCGTGGTGCGTTCTGCAAGCTTACGAACTTCATCTGCAACGACTGCGAAACCTCTTCCCTGCTCGCCCGCTCTAGCAGCTTCAATTGCCGCATTCAATGCGAGAAGATTTGTCTGATCAGCGATATCATCAATCACTTGAATAATTTCACCTATTTCATTGCTTCCTTTACCTAATTCCTGTATCGTAGAAGCCGCACGTGATACTACTTCTGCAATTCTACTCATTCCATCAATTGTATCTTCCATAGCTTTACCGCCTTGAGTAGCTAACGCACGTGCGTTCTTTGCATTTTCTGCTGTATTATTAGCATTCTTTGTTGTCTGCAAAATCGATGAAGCCATCTGCTCTACTGCACTTGCCACTTCTGCTGCCTGCGCACTCTGTTCCTGTGATCCGGCGGCTAGTTCTTCAGTGCTCGATGAAATCTGGCTACTTGCACTTGCTGTGGCTTCCACTGCATCTGTTACATCTCTTAATATTGTAGTTATTGATTCTCCAAGTCGATTCAAACTATTTACTATAAGTTGATGATCGCCTTTATATTTTGAATTAATTCTTGGTGTAAAATCGCCCTGCGAATAAACATCTAATACTTTTGCACTTTCTTGAATTGGAAGAATTACTGAATCTAAAACATCATTAAATCCTTTTACTAAATCTTTATATGCTCCTTCAAATTTCTGATCGTCTCCACGTTGATTTAATCTTCCTTCTTTTCCATCATCAATTAATTTTGTTGTTTCACCCATTAACATTGTAAATTTCTCTCTAACTAATTCATAAGCATCAATTCCTGATTGAGCTTTTGTTATCATGTTATCAACCGTATCTGCAACTTCGCCCACTTCATCTTTCCTCTTTAATTCCAAGTGGCGTGTGGCTTTTTCTACTTTTGCCGATAAGTCTCCGCGAGATAATGCCATTAATCCATTACCAAGATTTGTAATACATACAGTCTCTAATTGTTTTACTCTATCAGCTACTTGTCTTATTGGGTTTACAATGCTCCTGGTTATTGTTAATGATAAAAATGCTACTAATGCAAGTGCTGCAAATCCAATAATAATCATCATCCAAAACGAAGAAGAATATAATGATTTAGCATTAACGGCAGATTCTTCTACAAGTCTATCCTGATATTTAATCAGATTTTCAATCGAAGTAAAATATTCTCCCTGCGCGATTCTAAGTTCGCTAAATAAAATATTCCTGGCACCTTCCTTATCTCCTGAATTTAAAAATTGGAAGAATTTCTCTCTTGCCGGAAAGAATTTTTCTTTTCTTATAGTTTGGAATTCTTTTAATAATAATTTACCTTCATCTGATGTTATTGTTCTTGTGAGTGAGTCGGCATACCCATTTACTATAGCAGATGCTTCTGCTGAACGTCTCATTTCCTCAGCTTTTTCATTTGGATCGTCTAATATGTAAAGATTACGATTGATTCTCGCAACCACATTTATCTGATCGATAATTCCATTTGCCCAAACCGTTTTTTGATATCGATCGTTAGCTAATAATTCTACTTCACTATCTAACGAAGACAGATTTGAAATACTTAAAATAATTGTTACTACTAATACAGCGGCTAAAGATGCAAATCCAACCATTAGTCGCTTTCCGATTTTCATATTGTTGAACATTGTGTTACACCCCTTTATTGTTTTGTTACTCTATTTTCGAAGCAAATGGACTTTAAATCACTTTTTTTGGAGTGAGCGGGCATTTAATGTTGTGAGTGGGATGCTTTTGGGAATAAAATGCTTAAAAAGGGTGTGTATTAATCTAATCTCTAAATTATTTTTTATATAATGGGAGTGTTACCACGAATCTTGAACCATCTTTATGGCTTTCATCTAAAATAATAGTACCGCCATGAATATCTACCGATTTCTTTACAATCGAAAGTCCAAGTCCATTACCGGGAATATCCTCCGTGTTGCTGCATCTAAAAAAAGTATTGAATAGTTGTGAACGTTCTTTTGGGGGGATTCCGATTCCTTCATCTTTTATTGAAATTACTAATTGATTTGCTATTTTTTCAACACCAAATTCGATATTTCCGCCATTCGGAGAGTACTTGATTGCATTCCCTAATAGATTATTTATTATAAAACGAATTAATTTCTCATCTAATTGAAAAATTTTTTCCTTCATATTAAAATTGCATATAATAGTATGTTTTTCGTCAGTAAGACTTTTTACATCTTCCAATATTCTATGACATAATTCATAAAGATTAACTTGAGAAATATTTAATTGTATATTACCGGTTTCCGCTTTGTTTAGTACTAATACATCATCCATTAGTTTGGTCAAGTAAACGACAGCATTTTTAATTCTTTCAATATGTGTGTTATATTTTCCCTCGTCCCACTTCCGCCCATAAAATTCCAATAGTTCTATTGAAGATAAAATCGATGCGAGTGGAGTTCTAAATTCATGAGATGTAGTTGAAATAAAACTCGATTTCATTTCGTTTAGTTCTTTCTCTTTTTCCAACGCTTCTTTAATTGCTTCACCAATAATTTCCGATTTTTCTAATTGATCTGCTAATCTTTTATTTACGAATGCTAATTCCTTGGTTCTTTTTTTTACTAATTCTTCAAGTTCTGTTCTATATTTTTCTAATGCTTTTTCCGAAGCAATTTTTTCAGTAATATCTTCTTTCACTGCAACATAACTTATAGTTTCACCTTTATTGTTTTTGATAGGTGATATAATAGCAGATTCCCAAAATAAATCGCCTGATTTTTTCTTATTTACAAATAGCCCTGCCCATGTATTTCCTTCTAATAAAACCTTCCACATTTTTTCGTAATCAGTAACATGCTTATCGGATTTCAATATTCTTGGATTTTTTCCTATTATTTCTTCAGGTGAATAACCGGTTAATTCCGAAAATTTAGGATTGGCATATTCGATGTTTCCATAGGTATCGGTGATTATGATCGAAACGGGGCTCTGCTCAATAACTTGCGAAAGCTGTTTAATTTTTTCTTCACTTCTAATCTTACTATCGATATCAGTATGAGTTCCGATTACTCTTATAATCTCATTATTGATCTTTTCGACAACCTTTCCTCTGCCGCTTACCCATTTATAAGTATTCTCTTTCGTTTTGTAGCGGAAGACTATTTCAAATCTCCCATCTTCATTATTCATTTGTTCCCATAAACTCTTGTATGTAGAATCAAATTCATCAGGATGAATTAATTCCTGCCATTTTTCAATTGATATAGGAAATTCATTTGGTTCGTATCCCAGCATTTGATATGCAGATGTGCTCCAATACACTATTCCTTTTTTAACATTCCAATCCCATAGACCATCTCTAGTGGCATCCATTGCAAGCCGAAGACGCTCTTGATTTATTCTTAACTCCTTTTCCGCATTTGCTTTATATAATGCCATTTCAATAACACTATATAATTCTCTATCATTAAATGGTTTTATTAGATATGCGTATGGTTCTCTTTTGGCGGCTCTCTTTAATGTGTCATTATCGGAGTATGCTGTTAAAAATATAACGGGAACTTTAATAATTGCATTAAGAATATCAACTGTCTTAAATCCATCATGCTCACCTTTAAGCATCACATCCATTAAGATTAGGTCAGGAATCGATTCTCGGAATATATTGACGGCTTGAAGACTTGACATGGCAATTCCCGTAACAGAATATCCGAACCCCTCTAAAGTCCTTTTAATATCATTGCCTACTATTAAGTTGTCTTCTACTATTAATATTTTTTTGGGTTTAGTATCCATGCTTTATATTTTCATAAAATGAATTAAGCAAGTAGTTCCCGATTCGGACGATTCAATTTCCAATTTCCCGTTTAATTGACGAGCTAATGTATTTGCAAGTTGAAGTCCCATTGAGGTTATATAATTAATATCTATTTTATATGGGATGCCATCTCCATCATCTTTAACTGTCAATAAATAATACTCATTTTCGACATTTCTTAAATCGATATTAATTGTTCCGGTTTGTTTTTTCTGGAATGCATGTTTATAACTATTAGAAACTAACTCATTGATTGCTAATCCAAGATATGTAACTAACTCCACATCATAATTATGCTCATCGATCGAAATAATGGTATGGATTTTTTTTGATCCTGTTAAGTAAGCGCGTCTTAAATAATGAGTCAATCTTTCAAAATAATCTTTGCACTTAATCGAACCAAAATTGCCCGATTCATACATAAATTCGTGAATTAAAGACATTGATTTTATACGGCTTTGAATATCAATTAAAACACTACGCGATTTTTTATCTTCAATACCGTTAAGTTGAAGGCTAATTAAGCTATTGATTAATTGAAGGTTGTTTTTTACTCGATGATTTATTTCTTTTAATAAGATTTCTTTTTCATTCAGCAATTCTGCGAGTTCTTTTTGAAATAATAATCGCTGTTCGATTTCTCTTTTTTTATGCGCCTCGTCTGTCTGTATTTCTTCTTCGGTAAAAGGGATATGCTCCTCTCTCATTTTTAATTGCTTTCTCAAGTAGAATGTCTAATTGGATGATCTATTCTGCTAATACATCGATTTATACAAGATACTAAATTATATTGAAGTAGAAAGACAAAAATAACAAATAGGAACAGGGGTGGTTAAATCCCTGTTCCCGCCCTCGACTTATAGGTAATCCTATCAAGTCCTTAAACTAAGTAATGAAATTTAGCTATTTGTCAGACAAAAAAAAAGCCGGATAAGTTACCCGGCTTCATTATTTTATTTGATTAATATCATCTTTTTATTGGAAGTAAATTTATCAGTGGTAAGTTTATATAAATATATTCCACTCGGTATACCGTTTGCGTTCCATTCAAATTGATGTAAACCCGCATCCAATTCTTTATTGATTATACTGTTCATTTCTTCACCGAGCATATTATAAACTGTGAGTTTTACAACTGCCTTTTCGGGTATAGTAAAACGAATTGATGTAGTCGGATTAAATGGATTTGGGTAGTTCTGCATTAAATTATATTCTAAAGGAATTGTAGTAGATCGAATCTGAATGGAATTTGAAGATTCTTTCGTAAACGTAAATAGACTTCCCGGCTTTAGTAATCGCTCTATCCCTAATTCATCAATTATCTTTATACTGATTCCATCAACCGATAAAGATACCGGATACTTAGCCGAAGATATTACAATGCTTTGCGATGAAGTTGCTGATTCTGCCATTCTGCCGCTAGTAAAACGTGCATCAAATATTCCATCAGGTGGAACCGGCGGAAGATCATACATACTAAAATCAATACTACTATTTGACAGGTATAAAGTGGAACTATTCCCGGAAGCATCTTTAAGAATGATTCTTCCCGAATTCTCTAACTCATTTGATTGAGCAATATTGATATATTCATTTTTATTCAATGCAGTATTGAAATTAATGGTACCGGCTTGCTTTACCCTAATCCAATATCCTTTGCCCTGAAGTAATTTGGTCGGCTCTATATAACCGCTTCCATAACCAAAGAATTTTGAGTTCAAGATATCAGTCGGAGTAGTTGTAATTTCGGAAACCGGAACTTCTTTATCATAAGGACCTATTAAGTTCCATCCTAATTTTACAGATACGGTATTGATAGAAGAAGGCTGACCGGAAACTGCAATTGTTTGAGCCGAAGGCATTCTTAACCAATATCCCGCACCAATTTCAAGAGGTGTTTGTTGGATATACCCATTATCATATTTCCAAGCGGGTGATAAGGAGGTAGCGAAAAGTGAATCTGTATTCATATTATCGGCGGTTACAGGTACCGAAATAATATTCCATGAATTTTGCATATCAATATTAACGGTAACTTTCCTCGTATAAACAATTTTAAATTGAGTTACTTCATCATCCGCAATTGAGTATGAATTTTGTGTTTTCATGTTAATAGAAAACAAACTCCCGCCATAAGCATCCTTTAATATAAATTGTCCTTCCGGTAATGCCGTGTTATCCCAAGTTACGTTAATTGGGTATCCCGGGCTTCCTGATTGAAGTAATACTGTATAAGTAATATTATCGGAAGTAGGTCGAAAATCGATCATGGAGCTTTCTGTCGGACTAAGTTTAAGTCTTACATCGAAGACATCTCCCGGAGGCAAAGGTGGAAGTGATAATTCTTCGAATAGTGGATCGATTAATTCAGTTGCGGCATCCGCAGTTCCAATTCTCAATGTATCCTTATTTGCTTCTCCATTATTAGCTACTGCCAAATCAAAACTCCATTTAATTGGAACAATCGAAAATTTTCTGCTTGACGAATATGGGCTATTACCTGCGCCATTGCGTGCGCTCACTCGATACCAGTAATCGGTCGAATAAGAAAATCCGGATACTATTTGATTTACTCCCGCTACAGGATCATCAGTAATTGTGGAATCTTCCCAGAAGATATTATTAAAATTTGCGTCATTTGCGATCTGCAGTTTATAAAAAACTGCCCTTTCGGATGCATCCCAAGTAAATTTTATTTTGCGTCCAAGTCCCACTGTATTATCAGCGGGAGTCTGAGGAGTTGGTGCTTCAGGTGGAAGTTCTATTGTTGTGAATTTTCTAATTGCTGATGACGGAGATAATGGATTCGCTGCCTCTGAATTTCGAGCCAATACTTTCCAATAGATAATATTATTATTGGGTAGTCCGGTTTTTTCATATGATGTAGTTGTAGGATAATATACACCTATTGAATCAGTAAAAGCATTGTCAAAGGCAAGTACAAGAAGATAATCAACTGCATTTGTAACTGCATTCCATGAAAATGTTTGAGTTATAGGTATATCTGTTGCGTTATTAACCGGAGCAATTAAAGTAGGTGCTGTGAGAGTACCTAATAAATAATTGATTGTAAGTGTTAAATTAAATACTGTTTCAACTTGTTCTGAAGTTAAGTTGACTTCACCTTTCCCTTTTACAATACTATTAACTACAATACCACCGAATGCGTCTTTAAGATTGCCATTATATCCTGCCGGTAAATCCCATTCAATTTTTATTCCATCCCCTAAATTAGGAGAAAATAATATTTTATATATTTTTTGTGTGTATTGGGATGACGTCCCCTGCCTGTAGTCTTTCCATGAATACTCAGTTTGCGACAATTTAAAGCGAGCATCAAAAATGCCTCCTGGTGGAACGGGAGGGAGGGCACTTTCACCTAATGTAATATCAATCCCATCTGTTGCTGTTGTATCCATTCCGAATGATAATACTTGAGAAAACGTACCACTTGATACTTTAATTGTTTGACTTACTGCTTGTGCATTTAGCAGAGTAAAAGATGTGAATAGAAGAATAGAGAATAGAATTATAACTTTTCTTGTGATCATTGCGCCCTCCGATCAAATTTAATTTATTACTATTGTTTTAAACTAACTCTTTTCTTAAAAAAAGTATAGAAATAAATAAAAAAGTATTGAGTTTATTTTCAAGTTTTTTATCTATTTCTGTAATTTATTAATCATTATTAGAGATTTAATACCAATCCTGTATAAAACCAAGTTGCCGAATCTCTACCGTAAATTAATTTGAACGCATCCCCCGGAGAAAATAAAGCAAACCCTGCGTTTAAAGAAATATTTTTATCATATTTATAATCAAGATAAAAATCTGCTTCCATTCCAAAATCTTTAGTCATCCTTTCAGATTCCATAACAATTTCTTGATTTGCACTAAATGAAAAAAGTGCAGCCGTAAATGTTAAATCTTTTATCGGCACAAATGAAAACCTTGCATGAATATCCAATAGACCACTATCAAATGTAGTCTGAGGCATCTGTCCAATAATATCACTTATACCAAAATAAGCATGGTTACTGCCATAAAGATTTGAAAATCCTTCTAACTTAGTTGAAGTTTTAAAATCATCACCTGAGAAATATTCTACTCCAATATTTAATTTTGGTTGAAGGTTTCCTTCAAATTTATATGTAAGATTAAGTGCTCCAAAAAAAGCAGGTATATCAAATTGCATATTAAATCTATCTTTCGGATTAGCTGGATATACGTAATTCATTTTTCCGAACTGATATGCAAATTCCGGTTCATACGTTAGATTACCAATATTTCCAACTATATCTACGCCGATAGTCCATCTATTCAGGTTATTAGTAGGAATTCCTTTTTCCCAAAACAAAAATGGTTTGATGGCAAGATTCTCTATTGATGTAATTGTTGCAAAAGCTCCATAAAGATTTAGATCATTCGTATCGCCTGCATTAGATCTTTCGTTTAATTTGTATGCGAATAAATCTAATACTACATTTTCGGAGGTATGATTAACTAGAATACCATCAAGACTTCTACCTGTGTTTCCCCAATCGCTAATACCAATAAATCTTTGATTACCAAAACCAATTTGCATTCTACCTACTTGAAGAGAAAAACTGGAATCAAATATTTTTGATATCTTCAAAAAGCCCTGATGTAGATCAATATTTTTATTATTAGTGGTAGTATTAGCTCCATCTCCAAATGATCTTGAATCCTGAAATTGTATATAACCACTGATATTCTCCGATGGAGTAAAAAGTGCTCCTAAACGGCTTCTCAAATATGTATAGCTTTTCGCATCAATATTTGAATTAAAGTCCTTATTATTAATTTCATATCTTGGTCTTATCTGTGCATCAAACTTTACTTTATCCTGTGCATTTATAACAAAAGATCCCAACAAAACTAAAATTACTGCTAAGTGCTTCATTTTATTCCTCAATAATATTTAAAAATATTTTCAATTAATTAAAAAGAAAAGAACCACAAATGTGGCTCTTTTTAATAAACTATTATCGAATAAAATTAGTATTGTTTTAGCTCCCCTTGTCTTTCCTTTGCAGCGGCATCCCATTTTGGTATTACATTCTTTATCAAATCTTCTTTATCTTTCTTGAGTTTCACCATATCGAGACCGATGAATTTCTGTGCTTTTTCTTTTGTAGAAATATCGGGCAGTGTTATCGGGTAATTAACGCCTTTACGAACTAATACAATCGCCACTTCTCTTCTTGCTTCTTCTGCTTTGGCAATCGATGTACCGAGCACTCTCATTGCTTCGACAGGTGAATGGAAACCAACTGCATTGGCTGCAGCAACCCAATCCCATCTCCACTGAGCATGACGGATTAGTGTAAGTACGGGTTTCATCTCTGCTTCTGTTGCACCTGCATCCCAAGCTGCTTTTGCTTCGATATGTACCGATGCTAAAGTCTTTTCTGCTATACGTCTTAGTTCTTCAATCTTATCCTGTCGTTCGTAAACATCCCTAATTAAATCCTCTGTTTTCTCTCTATGGCAAACCATACATGAGCTTTCAATATTTGCCAATGGGCTTTGGATATGGTGATCTGTAAACTTCACTCCCCCTTCGGTCTTATATGGCATGTGGCAATCCACGCATGAAACACCACGCTTAGCGTGAACACCGGTCATAAATAATTCATAATCAGGATGCTGTGCCTTTAACATCGGAGTGCGGCTGAGTGCATGTGTCCAATCACTAAATTCTATTTCATCATAATATTTTTCCATATCATCAGCACTAAATCCTTTATCCCATGGGAATGTTAAATATTTTTCTTCTTTCCCTTTGAAATAATATTCCACATGGCATTGAGCGCAGACAAGTGAACGCATTTCATTATGAGTAAATTGGCTCATGTCCTTTCCCTGTCGCTGATATGCTTCAATAAGTCCCGGTCTAGAGATTCTTAAATTCATTGTCTTAGGATCATGGCAGTCTTGGCATCCGATTGGATTTGCAATCTCTGAGCCCATATCAATCCATTTCCCTTTGTAGAATTCAGCGACACCGATTTTATTCATCATACGTGGTACATCAGGACTTTTACATGTCCAGCATGTTGCAGGCATAGGAGATTCTTTTTCTCCTCCGGTTCGTAAAATTTCCCTGATATCATTTACTGCATAAGCATGCCCTCTACCCTGATTATATTCTTTGGAGAATGCATAACCTGCCCACATTACGACCAATTCAGGATATCTTTCTAAGTAATCGATCTTCTTCGAACCGCCATGTTTACTTGCAAATGTGGTATCGAGCGTTTGCAAATAGGTTTCATATTCACGTGGATAATTTTCGCCCCATACTTCATTCCTTGGTTCCCATTCAGCAATCGGCTTTACGTTTTGAAGTGTAAAAGTTTCGCTCCTTCTCTCTACAATCGATGAAGCAAAAAGTCCTATTAAAAATACAATTACAGCAGTAGCAATAAATAGAGTCCAGCCAACCCATGGTTTTTCTTTAATTAATTCGGTAATCGGTTTCATTTTTAATTTCCCTTTTTATTTTTAAATTCGATTGCATTCTTCGATTCGGTATATTCCATAAGCCATTTAGGAGCGATCTGTCTCTGCGATGGAACTTGTGCATAAGGAGTAGATGATAGACTATTTACTCTTCCATGCGGAGTTTCGCGGTGGCAATCCCAGCAATAACCTTCGTGCTGATTTTCGACACCCCTATTATTAATGGCTCTAAGTGAGATCGGATGAATTAAATTGTTATGGCATCGAATGCAATTTTCCTGCACTGCATCTTTACCTGCCTGCTTGATTTGAATTACCTGCGGCTCTAATCGAAATGTAAACATCGTTGCATGCCTCATCCCATCTTGGGCTTTGAATAGATATGTTCGGAAGATATTATCCTGCGGTACATGACAATCGTTGCATGTAGCCACTCTGCCATGACTCCCCCTCTGCCATGTTACGTATTGCGGATTCATTACATGACAATTGATACAGGTCTTAGGGTCATCTGATACATAGGAAATAGCATTTGAGATATAAAATACATGAAATGCTATTCCGAAAAAAATCCCTAGTAATATTATTACAGGAAACTTCCACTTATCAGGTGGAATCAGATTATGAAGTATTTTATTAGTGCGATTCTGTTTTTCCGGCTTTTCTTTCCCCATATTACTCTCCGGTTTGAGTTTCTTCGTTCAGTTTTTTAATGTCGCTTGTCGAGGTCGGATGACCAAGATTATCTATATTTTTATACTGCTCGATATAATATGAATCAGGTACTTTGTTTTTCCAATTACCGCTTAATATTCCAATGCTTATCACTGTGATATATATTAGGACTATTCCCACTGCAATATATTTCTTATTTATTGTCTTGTCAAACCAAACAGTCTTTACTTCGAGTGTGTCTTTTACCGGACAAGCATCCACACAGCTCATGCAAGATGAACATTCATCACTTCTGACGGTTTTTACTTTATCCACTTTTATAAATGAAGGACATGCTTTGGCACACAAACCACAATCAATACAGCTATCGAGATTTCTTTTAATCTTTGTCGGACTAAAAAATGATATTATTCCGAGTAATGCACCGTAAGGACAAAGATATCTGCACCAGAAATTGCGTATTACGATCGAAAGTACAAATATAGCGGCAATTACAATCAATGCGAATTGACTCATATTCGCAAAGAAATGATACATCTTTACGTCCGCCATTACGTTATAATCGCCATCGAGAAAAAATTTTAATGCGGCGGCTGACATAGTAAAGAATATTGCATAAACGAAGAAGCCCATTAATAAGTATTTCAAACTTCTTAATGGATAATCTAACCAGCGCGGCATCTTTATTCTTTTTTTGAATAGCTTTAAATAAATCTTTTCACCGAAATCACCAATCATCTCCGATATATAACCGATCGGACACATCCAACTGCAGAATGCTTTCCCGAAAACGAGTGACACGGCAATTATTCCGAGCAATATAAAAAATCCGGCAGGATGAGCGGGATGAATCTCTCCGGTCAAAAAGAAATAATAGACACTCATTAGTGCGCTAATTGGTAAAAATCCTTCTACACCCGCGGGACGTCCGAAATAATTAACCGCATCGCCGCTATTTATATAATTGATGAAGAGATAAAACTCTATCCCTATCCAGATGCAGAGCAATGCAAATGCAGTCTGAATATAAAATCTATATTTTTGAATCGGTTTTTCTAAATTCTTTATAATTTTTTTCTTTTCCATAACAAGAGTTACTTTCTATAATATTATTATAAAATTCGTAAACCTGCCTCGTGTCTTACACCAGTCGAGTTGCACAAAGTCGGCTTAATCAGAACAAATATTCTGATTAGAAAATTATCAAAATAACCCTTGAATGTCAAATTAAATAATGGGTAGAATTAGATAGTAATTCCTATTAAAAATTGATGAATATCAACTAAGTCGCTATCTGAACGATAGAGATAGCGGAAATCTAAATTAATTTTTGAGGATAGCTTATAAAGCACACCGAAACCGGCATTTATTCCGGTGGAATGAGTAAGTTCAGGTTCCCACTTAAACTCCTTATATTCTGCTGGAATAGCGTCTTGTGATGGGTATGATGTTGTTATTGTTATATCGCTAAATTCTTTTGTTTCGATAATCCAATTATAGCTAACGTTTGCCACAAGATATGGAGAAAAAGTATCCTTATAGAGTAGATATTGAAAACCGGCACTTAAAGGTATTACGTTATACCATTTTGTATTAATATGACTATCAGCAGTACTAAAAAAATTATTATTATTAATTTGAGTTATGTAATATTTTTTAAGTGTATAACTTACATTTTCATGAATCTTAGAATAACCGACACTAAGTTCCAAATTAAGATTTGATATAAGATTAGCGTGAAAATTAAGAAGAACAGCCCCTCCTGTTTCTGAACCCGTTACAGCATTTATCCCTCCATATAATCCAAAACCTGTATTGGAAAATGGAGTTTCCTGATAATCGTTTTGAGCCGAAATAACAGTTGATAAAAACACAACCACAAAAATCATTAATTTTTTCATAATTCTTCACCTCTTATTTTTACAAAAAAATAGTTTATAAACCATCTTTAAAGGGAGCTATACGACTGGCTATTGTTTCCGTTCATTTTACATTATAAGTAGACTAAAAAAACGGCCTAACGTTTTTATCAATCCTCCTTAATTTAATTATTTTATCGCCGGGAAAAATTTCTTTTTTTGTTTTAAGTTTGATAATATATTAATTTCTTCTTCCAATAGTTATTAGAGCTTTAGAATCTCTCCAACCAACTGCTACTGCTACGTCCTTCTTTATGCTTATTGATGTATATACTGTATGATATCCTAAGTTGTCTAATCTATTCCACTTTCTATTTTTTCCCATTCCAACGATTAAACCCCTCCCAGCCAAATATCATCTTTATTAAATGCTTGTATTGTTCTTAAATGTGTGAGATAAGCAGCTCCGTTTTGATAATAATAAACTCTTGAAAGATGCCAAGTACTTCCATCCCACTTCGCCAAATTATAATAATGAGGTTCAATCTGCCCGGTAGAATCTTTTAGATATATCTCTCCAACTGCCCAGATATTGTTTTCATCTATTATCGCTACATCATACAAACTACTGCTGCTGTGTTCGCCAAATGTAAATGTCTCCCATACAAAATC